>JBIIYH010000333.1:0-3105 GCA_044346905.1 Pirellulales bacterium | reverse complement strand
TACACGAAGTTCCGGCCCCATGCCTCGGCCGCCACGCTCGCCGCCTGGCTGCCGCCCGAGGTCTTCGAGGGGCTCTTCAAGTTCGCCTTCGTGCGAAATCCCTGGGACCTGCTCGTCTCCTACTGGCACTATCTCCGGGACAAGCCCGGCCACCGCCGCGGCCATGTCGCCCGCCTGCTGCCCGACTTCGCCGCCTACGTCGAGTATGAGATCCGCCGCGGGCGGTTCTCCCAATCGGGGCTGCTCTGCGATCGGGACGGCCGCCTGCTCGTCGACTTCGTAGGCCGCTACGAGTCGCTCGCATCCGACTTTTCCTTCATCTGCCGCCGGGTCGGGATCGAGGCGACGCTGCCGCGGGTGAACGCCGGCAGCCGGGGCGACTACCGCGACTACTACACGCCGGCCCTCGCGGCCCGGGTGGCCGAGGCCTTCGCCGCCGACGTGGAGCGGTTCGGCTACGCCTTCGAGGCCGCCCCCGCCGGCCTGCGGCGGGCCGCCTGACCCCTCCACCCGGCCGCTGGAAACCGGCTGCCGGAGGCGTTTGGCCGGGTCGGCTGAGGCGGCTACGATGGTGGAACTGGAGAACCGCCCCCCACCTCGCCGATCACCCCACCATGGCTAAAGCTGGACCCCGGAAAAAGCTGCCCAAGGAACTGGCGGTCATCAACGCCGACAACTGCACCGGCTGTGAGAGCTGTCTGGAGGTCTGTCCCGTCGACTGCATCATCAAGGTGCAGCAGTACGACCAGTTCCACAACCTTCAGAGCTGGTGTGAGATCGACATCGAGCGGTGCGTGGGCTGCGAGGTCTGCGTTCACATCCCGGGCAAGAAGTCGAATCCCTACGATCTCAAGGTCTGCCCCTGGGACGCCATCGAGATGGTGCCCACGGAGGATGTCGCCCAGGTGGTGGCCCAGATCGGCGGGCCGCCGGAGTATGTCGAGAAGCACTGGGATCGCCTGGTGAACACGGCCCAGCACCTGGCCGAGCTCAAGGCAGCAGCCGGTTAGAGCCGGCAGCAAGGCTATCGCCGTTCCCCACGGCACGCGAACGCCCCCGCTTGCGGCATGGACGGAACAGGCGTACACTGATCGCTCCTTTGCCTTGGAGCTGCTTGCATGCCTGCGACCCGCAGTGCCGATCCCGTCGGAGTGGATGAGTCGTTTCTCGCGCATGTCCGGCTCGCGTGCGTGCCGGGCGTCGGCGGGGTTCTGCGGCAGCGGCTGCTCGAGCGATTCGGTTCGCCGGAGGGGGTGTTCGCGGCCAGTCCTGCCGAGTTGGCCGCCGTTTCGAAGATCGGCCCCAAACTCGTCCAGGCCATTCCCGAGTTTGCCGCATCAAGGGTCGCCGAGGAGACGCTCGACCTCTGCCGGCGGCGGGGCGTGGGGATCCTCGTCGAGGGCGGCCCGGGCTACCCCCGGCTCCTGAGCCAGATCCCCGACCCGCCCGGCGTGCTATTCGTCCGCGGCGGGCTCGAGCCCTGCGACGCGATCGCCGTCGCGATCGTGGGCTCACGGCATGCGACGGCCTACGGGAGGCGGGTGGCCCACCAGTTGGCCGGCGGCCTGGCCCGTGCCGGCTACACGATCGTCAGCGGCCTGGCTCGCGGGATCGACCACGCCGCCCACCGCGGGGCCCTCGACGCCGGCGGCCGGACGCTCGCCGTGCTCGGGTCGGGGGTGCTCGAGATTTATCCGCCGGAGCATGCCGACCTCGCCGTGGAGGTCGCCCGGCAGGGCGCCGTGATCAGCGAGGCGCCGCCGCTCTCGAGCCCGCAGGCGGGCGCCTTCCCCAGCCGCAACCGGATCGTTTCGGGGCTCACGCTCGGCACGATCGTGGTCGAGGCGGCCGATCGCTCGGGGGCCCTGATCACGGCCCGCCTGGCCGGCGAGCAGGGCCGCGAGGTGTTTGCCGTGCCGGGCCCGATCGACAGCCGCACTTCCCGGGGCTGCCACCGGCTCATCCGCGACGGCGCCAAACTGGTCGAGACGATCGACGACGTGCTCGAGGAGTTCGGGCCCCTGTTCGAGACGGTCGTGGCAGCCGACGGCCGCGCGGTGCAAAGCCCGGCCGAACTGCGGCTCGACGACGTGGAGCGGCAGGTCTTGGCCGTGCTCGACGAGCACCTCGCCGACGCGGGGGGCGGGACGACGAGCATCGACCTCGACGAGCTGGTGGCGGCCTCGGGCCTGACCGTGTCGCGGGTGCTCGCCGCGATCGGCGTGCTCGAAGCGCGGCGCATCGCCCGGCGACTGCCGGGCAACCGCGTGGCCCGGGCCTGAGCGGGAGTTTGGGCCGCAGCGTGCGGCGACGGGAATCTCTGCTTCACGCGGACGGCTCTGCCGCGTAGACTTCCGGCATGGACACAACGCTGTTTCACCGTGCCGAAGCCATCCGGGCCCGCCTGCTCCAGCTGCGGGACTCTCTTTGACTGGGAAGGGCGCAAGCGGTCCGCCTCGCGTCTCGAAGAGGCGATGGCGGGGGCCGATTTCTGGAGCAACTCCGAGAAGGCGCAGGCCACCGTCGCGCAGCTCAAGGGAGTCAACTCGATTCTCAAGCCGCTCGAAGAGGCGTTGGCCGTCGCCAACGACCTCGAGGCGCTGGCCGAGCTGACCCGCGAGGATGAATCGCTCGAAGGCGACCTCGCGACCGAGACGGCCCGGCTGGAAAAACTGGTCGATGCCCTCGAGCTGGCGTCCCTCCTCTCCGGTCCCCACGACTCCAGCGACGCGCTCGTCTCGATCCACGCCCGCGACGGCGGCACCGACGCCAATGACTGGGCGGAGATGCTCTTGCGGATGTACTCGGCCTGGGCCAACAAGCACGACTGCTCGGTCGAGCTGCTCGACCGCCAGGACAACGAAGTGGCCGGCATCCAGAGTGCCACGGTGGCCATCCGCGGCCCCTGGGCCTACGGCTACCTGAAGGGGGAGACGGGCATCCACCGACTCGTTCGCATCAGCCCTTTCAACTCCGAGGGCAAGCGGCAGACGAGCTTCGCCGCCGTCGATGTCTCCCCGGAGATCGCCGACGACGACACGGAGGTGGAGCTCAACGACGAAGACATCCGCGAGGACGTGTTTCGGGCCAGCGGAGCCGGTGGCC
>JBIIYH010000085.1:0-10907 GCA_044346905.1 Pirellulales bacterium | reverse complement strand
TGCAGGTGCGGACCCGCTGCTCCGGAACCATCCGGCAGACCTGATACGTCCGAACCCGCTGCTCGGGGATCATCCGGCAGACCTGATAGGTGCAGGTGCGAACCCGCTGCTCCGGAACCATCCGGCAGACCTGGTAGGTGCGGACCCGCTCTTCGGGCACCATCCGGCAGACCTGATAGCTGCAAGTCTTGACCCGCTGCTCGGGCACCATCTTGCAGACCTTGTAGGTCCGAACCCGCTCTTCGGGCACCATCCGGCAGACGGTGTAGGTGCAGGTCTTGATCCGCTGCTCGGGGACCATCCGGCAGACCTTGTAGCACTTCTGCTCGACGATCGTCTCCTGCTCCCAGCGGGTGCACTCGACCTCCTTCTCGTGCACCTCGGGCACCCAGATCTTCTTGCACTCTGTGCGGGGCGGGCACTGCTCCTCGACCTTGTGCACCTCGCCGGGGATGTACCGCTTCTTGCCGGTGCAGGGGTCGCACTCCCAGCAGCCCGGCTCACGGACGCAGCGGGTGATCACCGGGCCGGGGATCTCCTCGACCTGGGTCTCCCAGCGGCCGCCGCAGATCTTGACGGTCTTCGTGTACTTGACCGGCTTGCAGACCGTGCGGCAGACGTCCTTGGTGCGGGTCTCCCAGACCGGCTTGCAAACCGTGTAGGGGATTTCCTTGGTCCGCGTCTCGTGGACGGGCTTGCAGACGGTGTAGGTCTCCTGCCGCTCCTCGTAGACCGGGCGACAGACGGTGTAGGGGATCTCCTTCGTCATCGTCTCGTACACCGGCTTGCAGACCGTGTAGGTCTGCTGCCGGGTCTCATAGACCGGGCGGCAGACGGTGTAGGGGATCTCCTTCGTCCGCGTCTCGTAGATCGGCTTGCAGACGGTGTAGGTCTGCTCGCGGGTCTCGTAGACCGGCCGGCAAACCGTGTACGGGATCTCCTTGCTCATCGTCTCGTACACCGGCTTGCAGACGGTGTAGGTCTGCTGCCGGGTCTCGTAGACCGGCCGGCAGACCGTGTACGGGATCTCCTTGCTCATCGTCTCGTACACCGGTTTGCAGACGGTGTAGGTCTGCTCGCGGGTCTCGTAGACCGGCCGGCAAACCGTGTACGGGATCTCCTTGCTCATCGTCTCGTACACCGGCTTGCAGACGGTGTAGGTCTGCTCGCGGGTCTCGTAGACGGGCCGGCAGACCGTGTAGGGGATCTCCCTGGTGCGGGTCTCGTAGACGGGCCGGCAGACCGTGTAGGGGATCTCCTTCGTCATCGTCTCGTAGACGGGCTTGCAGACGGTGTAGGTCTGCTCGCGGGTCTCGTAGACGGGCTTGCAGACCGTGTAGGGGATCTCCTTGGTCCGCGTCTCCCAGACGGGCTTGCAGACCGTGTAGGGGATCGTGCGGGTGCGGGTTTCCCAGACGGGCTTGCAGACGGTGTATTCCACCTCCTTGAAGCCCCGCTCCTTCTCATAGCGGACGCAGTCGATCTCCCGCTGCTCGACCACCTTCTCACAGACGGTCTTGTAGCAGGTGTATTCCTGCTTCTCGTAGACCACGTCCTTGACGAGCCGCGTGCCGCAGCACGACGGCGCCGCCGCACAGGTCGGGTCGCCGGCCGCCTCGTCGTCGGCACAGCTGACCCGGGCGGCGCTGAAACTGACGGTCGTCATCACACCCTGGCCGTGCTCGTAGCTGGCCAGGCCGCAATAGGCCGCCTCGACAGGGCTGGCGGAGACCGCGAGGACCGCGATTGCCAGCAGGCTGTAAACCCACGTGCTCTTCATGACTGCCGCCTCGGTCGAGGAGGCCTCCTTGTGTCTGCGGAAGAAACTGGAACCGGTGAATGACGATGGCCGGGCGCGCCCGCCGTGGGCGCACTCCCCGCACCCTCAACCATCGGCCACAAACTCGCCGCAGGTTGACCAGTCACCGCGACCCGCGGGCTTTTTCCATCCCCCCAGGCGCGGTACAACCGTTGCCGACGGCACGACGGGCACGGGCGGTTGGTGATTTCCGGACCGGCCGGTAGAGTCGGCGGGGCTTGGGCAGTTCCTGGGGCAGCATCAGCGGCAGGTTTTTCGATGGCGGAATCCCGACCGCAATCCCTCCATCCCGGCGATCTGCCGTCGGACGCATCGGTGCCCAAGGTGGTGGTCAGCCGCCTGAGCCTCTATTTGCGGGAGCTCCAGCGGCTCGAGGCGACCGGCCAGCAGACGATCTCGTCGGGCCAACTCGGCACGCTGCTGGGCTTCAGCGACGCGCAGGTCCGCAAGGATCTCGGCTTCTTCGGCCAGTTCGGCTACCCCGGGGTGGGCTACCGCTGCGACGAGCTGATCCGCGCGATGCGGGACATCCTCGGCACCAACCAGTCCTGGAACGTCGTGATGGTGGGCGTCGGCAACCTCGGCCAGGCGCTGCTCGGCTATCGTGGCTTCGGCCGGCAGAACTTCACGATCGTGGCGGCTTTCGACGCCGACCCGGCGAAGGTGGGCCAAGTCGTCCAGGGGCTCACGATCCAGCCCCTCGAACAACTCGCGGAGACGGTCCGCGAGAAGCATGTCCGCCTGGGCATGATCGTAGTGCCGGCGGAGCGGGCCCAGGAGGCGGCCGACCGGCTGGTAGCGGCGGGCGTGGAAGGGATCGTGAACTTCGCCCCCGTCACGCTCGCCCTCCCGCCGCACGTGCAGAACGTGGGGGTGGATCTGGCGATCGAACTCGAGCAGCTTTCGTTCGCGGTCACGAGCAAGCTCATGAAGCCGGCGGAGCCGGCCTCGCTACCCGTCGAATAGCCTGACGGGACGGCTGCCAGTGGCCTACGGCTGCTGGTCGAGCACGAACGCCAGGCCGCAGAGCAGGCGGACGGGGCTGCCGGCCCGCAGCGGTGACCGCGACCGCAGGCGGCGGTCGGGCGGTGGCAGGACTTCGGCCAGCAACCGACGATCGAGGTGCTCCGCCAGGAGCGGCCGCAGCGGTTCCGCCGCCCGCCGCACGCCCCGCCACCGCGGTTGATCGACGTCGAAGAGCCGCTCGTAGCGGCGGGGATCGCCGCCCGGCAGCAGGATGCGGGCCGCCCGGCGCAGCCGCCGCGCGAGCGAGCGGGCCGCCCGCGTGACTGGTCCGGGCCGGGGGCCACCGGCCAGGAGCGGTTCGAAGGCGAACGAGTTGGTGTCGAGCGGAATCGCCGCCAGGTCGGGGCGGCGGGCCATCAGAATCGCCTTTTCGAGCCTCCGGTCGGCAAAGGCAGGCACCGGCAGCCCGAAGATCGCCGTGAAGAACCGCCGATCGGTCGCGGGCGTGAGCGGCCAGGCGGTGAACGCCATCTGGTGGAGGGCCGCGGCCAGATGGTTCCGCACCCGCGGGGTCCGGCGGCCCAGACGCAGGTCAGGTCGCCCGCGGTCGCCTCGCCCGGCACCACCCCCGGCAGCTCCGCGAACAGTTGGCGGACGCCCGCGGCGAATCGCGATCGTCGCGCCGGGTCGTGATCGATGACGATGGCGAGGTGGGCCATGGGGCGTCAGGCCGCCCGCCGGCCGAGCGCCTCGGTGGGCGTCGCGGCGAACCGGCAGCCGAGGTCGGCCAGCCAGGTCTCGTGCATGGAGCGGTTCTTGTGGTAATCGTTGGCCACCAGCGTCACCTCGCGGCCGGCGTGGAGACCGGCCACCGCGAAGTGGAGCCGGTCGGTCACGATCCGCCGGTGGCGGGCCGCGAAGGCGAGGTAGGCGAAGGGGTCGCGAAACAGCCGCACCGGGTCGCGGGCGAAGAGCGGCTTGCGGCCCCCGCGTTCCTGGTCGCGGCGGAGGTAGACGCCAAGCTCGCGATCGGGCCGCCCGGGCTCACTGGTGGCCAGCCCGAGGGCGAGGTCCGGCGCGAGGATGCCGTCTGGCCGGAGGGCGAGGCTGCCCCGCTCGCGGACGAAGACCTGCGAGAAGGGCCGGTCTTCAGGGCTCGTGAACGACTGCGGCAGGACCACCAGCGGCAGGCCGGTGGCGAGCGCCTGGGTGCGGAGGGCATGGTTGCCGGGGTAGCGCAAGCCCATGTTGCCGCCGCCGCCGAAGACGAGCAGGTCGAGGCCCACGGCGGCGCCAGGTTCCGCGGGCATCACCAGCCGCCAGCGGATCCCGTACTCGGCGAACAGCTGGATCATCGCGACCTCGATCAGGTGGTCGCCCACGTTGCCCTCCGGGCGGACATACCCCACCCGCCGGCCAACGAGCGGCCCGCAGACATGCTCGAAGGCGGCGGGCGCGAGCAGCCGGTGGCGGTGGGCGGGCCGAAGATCCCGCGGCCTGCCCGGGGTGACTCGCTGGGCCGCAGGCCCGCAGCCTGGGCCCCCTCGGCGGGCGGTTTCGGCGCTGCGGCCGAGAAGCCGCTGCACCGCCGCGGCGGCCGCCGCCGAGAGACCCTGGTCGAGGAGCTCTCGGTAGAACGTTTCCACCACGCCGTCCACCTCCGGCAGCCCGTCGATCGCGGCGATCAGGCCGCGGCCGTGAGCGAAGCCCCCGAACCGGCAGGAACCGTCAGCGGCCGCGCGGACGAGGGGTACCAGAGCCGCCGAAACTCATCGGTCAGCCGGGTGAGGTTCGTGGCCCACTCGTCGCACACCGGGCCGGCCAGCCGCAGCGGTCGCCCCGCGTGCAGGGCGGGCACGAGCAGCGCCGCCCCGAAGGCCTCGGTCGCGTCGGCCAGCCGCACGTCGGCGGACTCGAACCACACCCGCCGGCCGTCCACCACGGCCGCCACGCGGTGCCGCCCGCGGCGGTCCGCGACCTGCGGGACCGTGACATCGATGGGCTTCACGCTCTTCCTCACGCGGCGCGGCGGATCGGACGGACAGTGGCGGGCACCAGCGGCACGATGGTCGGCGAGGTCGTCGGCTTCACCAGGCCGTCCTGGCAGAAGCTGGGCCGGTCGGCGAGCGACTCGAAGTAGGCGAGGTTCGCCGTGCCCTCGTTGTTGCGGGCGAAGCTCGGCGCAGCCGGGTGCCAAAGGTGCACGGGCGCCGTGTGGAGCAGGATCGACCAGGCCCGCAGGCCCAGCCGCTCGAGCCGCACCTGCAGGTCGCGATCCTCGAGGCCCCAGCCCACGAACTGCTCGTCGAACCCGTTCACCCGCTCGTAGTCGCTCCGCCAGACGCCGATGTTGTTGCCCGAGAGGCGGGGCCGCAGCGGCGTGCGGGCGGCTTCATACAGTTTCGCGCGGACGCCCTTGAGGCCGAGCCGCAGCCGTTCGCCGCCGGGCAGCGGCGTGGGAAACCGGCCGCCCCGCAGCGAGTCGGCGTCGACGCGGGCGCTGGCGGCCTCGTCGAGCCGCAGGCAGTCGCCCGCCACGATCCGGCCCGGCCGGCGGACGGCCAGGTGGATGCGGAGGTGGTCGGGCGGCAGGATGCAGTCGCCGTCGGTGAACAGCAGGTAGGGGGCACGCGAGGCGGCCACGCCCTCGTTGCGGCAGCGGGCGAGTCGGAATCCGTCGTGCCGGTGGGTCGTGAAGGTGAGCGGAAACGGCGCCTCGCGGGCCGCGTCGGCGAGCACCCGCAGCGTCTCGTCCCGCGATCCGTCGTCGGTGACGACGACCTCGAACAACCCCTCCACGCCCCGCTGCGCCTCGAGCGACGCCAGGCACCGGACCAGGTGCCCGGGCCGCTCGAAGGTCGAGACGATGACTGCGATCTCCACGGTTGGCCCCCGCCCGGTGCGGCCGTCTTCAGCGCGCGATGTGCCCGCTGAAGAGAGCCACAGGGAGGGAGATCGTCCGGCCTCGGTCGCGGTTGTGACGAAAGCCCGCGTCGTGCCCGTCGGGCAAGCTGCGCAGGCTAGGGAAGCCGGCGGCCGGCCTCAGGAGGGCGGCAGCGGCCGCGCGAGCACCTCGGCCGGTGACCAGCCGGCGGCGCGAAGGTCGCGGATTGCGAGGCCGCCGGTGCGTTTGGCGAGCCGTCGGCCGCTGGAGTCGCAGACAAGCGGCGGGTGGGCGAAGGCGGGGGGCGTCCAGCCGAGGGCCTCGTAAAGGAGCAGTTGACGGGCGGTGCTCGTGAGCAGGTCGGCCCCGCGGACCACCTCCTCGATCGCCATCGCATGGTCGTCGGCCACCACGGCCAGCTCGTACGCTGCCAGGTCGTCGCGCCGCCAGACGACGAAGTCGCCGAAGTCGAGGCCCGCCGTGCGGCGCACGGTGCCGCAGAGCCCGTCGTGAAACTCGATCACCCGGCCGTCAGGCACGCGAAACCGCCAGGGCACGCCCCCCGGCTCGCCGGCCCGCTCCCGCTGGGCGGGCCGCAGGGCCGGCGGAAAGATCTGCTCACCGTCGGCGGGCCGGCTGCTCTCGCCGGCGGCGTGCGGCTCGGCCTCGTGCGGCGCCGTGGCGGCCGCCTCGACGTCACGACGGGAGTGGGGGCTCGGGTAGATCGAGCCCGTGACCTCGAGCCGCCGCCAGATCTCGAGATACCAGGCCGCCCGTTCGCTCTGCACGTACGGGGCGTGGGGGCCGCCCACGTCCGGCCCCTCATTCCACTCGAGCCCAAGCCAGCGGAGGTCGTCGAGCGCCGCCGCCGCATATTCCAGGCGGCAGCGGGGCCCGTCCAGATCCTCGATCCGCATCACGAGCCCGGCCGGGCCGGCCCGCCCGGCGGCCAGGGCGAAGGTGCGGGCATGGCCCACGTGGAGCAGGCCGGTGGGCGTCGGGGCAAGGCGTCCGCGGCGGACTTGGCTGGCTGAATCGGGCAATTGCGTCACACGAGCCACCACTCGCCGGTGGCGAGCACATACCCGCCGAGGGCGAGGTTGGTGGCGGCGTGGCAGAGGATGCAGTCGATCGGCTTGCGGGTGGCGGCGGCGATCCCGCTGACGATCGCGAACCAGCCCACCGCGGCGATCGCCTCGCCGGGATGCGTGGCCACGGCATACACCATGCAGGCGGCGGCGGAGGCGGCCGTGAGCAGCCCGAAGGGCACCTGCCAAAACTCCTCCTTGATCACATACCGCATCAGAAACCCGCGCACGAAGAGTTCCTCGATGATCGGCACCACCGCCACCAGGCCCAGCCCGCGCACGGCCAGAAAGGCCCAGGCCCAGGGCGAGTCGGGCCCGAGGTGCTCGGCCAGGAACGGGTTGTAGCCGGCCCGCTCGGCGGCCCCGAAGGTCCAGCCGGCCCGCTGCTGCAGCGTGGCGAGCACCACCCAGGGCACCACGAGCCCGAGGCCCACGAGCGGCGGCCACCACGTCGGCCGGCCCATCCAGGCCCGGGCATGGAGCCAGACGCCCCCGAGCAACGCGACGGTGGCCGCGAGCCGGACCGCGTACACGACGGGATAGGCCGCGGTGCCAATCCCGAGCAGGCCCGCGAGCCCGCCGCCGGCGGGTGTGGGCTCGAGGAGCCCGACTCCAAGGAACAGCACGAACGGGGCCACGCAGGTCAGCCAGGGTTCGGCAGGACCATGGTTGGTGGCGTCGGTGGGCGGGTTGGCGGGCATCATTCCCCCGTTGAAAAACGGCCGTCTGTCGCGTTTTTCCGGGGATGAGTATATTCCAACGGCCTGCCGGACCGTTGTCCCCCCGCCTGGCGGTGCCCTTCCCGGGCTCCTGGTTCGTTTCCTCCCTGGTCAACCTGCATTCCATGGATCTCACCAAGCTTCGCAACATGGGCATTTCGGCCCACATCGACTCCGGCAAGACCACCCTCTCCGAGCGGATTCTGTATTACGCGGGCCGCATCCACCGGATCCAGGAAGTCAAGGGCGATGGGGACGGCGCGACCATGGACTACATGGACCTGGAGCGGGAGCGCGGGATCACGATCACCTCAGCCGCCACGAGCGTCCAGTGGGGCGACTGCGCCATCAACCTGATCGACACTCCTGGCCACGTGGATTTCACCGTCGAGGTGGAGCGGAGTCTCCGGGTGCTCGACGGGGCGATCCTCGTGCTCTGCAGCGTGGGCGGCGTGCAGAGCCAGTCGATGACGGTCGATCGGCAGATGCAGCGGTACAAGGTGCCGCGGCTGGCCTTCGTCAACAAGATGGACCGCACCGGCGCCAACTTCGACCGCGTCGTTGGCCAGCTCAAGGACAAGCTCGGCTGCCACGCGATCCGGATGCAGATCCCGATCGGCAAGGAAGACAAGCTCCAGGGCGTGATCGACCTCGTGAAGATGAAGGCGGTCTACTTCGACGGCGACAACGGTGAGACCGTGCGGGTTGAGGCGATCCCGGCCGAGCTCGAGGCCGCGGCCAAGGAGGCCCGTCACGCGATGCTCGAGGATCTCGCGATGTATTCCGACTCGCTGATGGAGAAGCTTCTCTCGGAGGAGGTGCCGAGCGAGGACGAGATCCACGCGGTGGTGAAGGCGGCAGTGCATTCCCAGAGCATCACGCCCGTGTTCTGCGGCAGCGCCTACAAAAACAAGGGCGTGCAGACGCTGCTCGACGCGGTGGTCCGCTACCTGCCCAACCCGCTCGAGCGGAAGGTGATCGCCAAGAAGTGGGACAAGCCCGACGAGACCTTCGACCTCGCGGCCGATCCCGCCAAGCCGTTCGTGGGCATGGCCTTCAAGATCGTCGACGATCCCTACGGCCAGCTGACGTTCATGCGGATCTACCAGGGCACGGTGACCAAGGGCGAGACCTACATCAACCAGCGCACCAGCCAAAAGCAGCGGTTCAGCCGGATCGTGCGGATGCACGCCGACAAGCGGGAGGAGATCGAATCCGCCGAGGCTGGCGACATCGTGGCCGTGATGGGCGTGGATGCCGCCTCGGGCGACACCTACTCCGCCGAGGCCAAGTATTGCTCGCTGGAAAACATGTTCGTGCCCGAGCCCGTCATCAAGATGGCGATCACGCCCTCGAAGCGTGAGGGGCTCGACAAGCTCGGCAAGGCTCTGCAGCGGTTCACCCGCGAGGATCCCACCTTCCGCGTGGCCACCGACGACGAGACGGGCGAGACGGTGATCGCCGGCATGGGCGAGCTCCATCTCGACATCTACGTGGAGCGGATCCGCCGCGAGTTCAAGGTGGACGTGGAGGTGGGGGCCCCGAAGGTCAGCTACCGCGAGGCTCCCACCAAGGGCACCGCCTACGACTACAAGCACAAGAAGCAGACGGGCGGCTCAGGCCAGTATGCCCACATCATCGGCCACCTCGAGCCGCTGCCGGAGGAGTCGACCGAGAACTTCATCTTCGAGGATGCCGTCGTGGGCGGCCGCGTGCCCCGCGAATACATCCCGTCGGTCGAGAAGGGCTTCCGGGCGGTGCTCGGGAAGGGGCCGATCGCGGGCTTTCCGATCGTGGGCGTGAAGGCCACGCTCGAAGACGGCTCCTACCACGACGTGGACTCCTCCGACATGGCATTCCAGACCTGTGCCCGGGCGGGGTTCCGCGAGGCCTTCCTCGCCACCAAGCCGGTGCTGCTCGAGCCGATCATGAAGATGGAGGTGGAGGTGCCCGCCGACTTCCAGGGGCCGGTGACGGGCGAGCTCAACAAGCGGCGGGGCCTGATCGTCTCCACCGAAACGGTGGGCAACACCTCCACGATCATCGCGGAGGTGCCGCTGGCGGAGACCTTCGGCTACTCGACCGACCTGCGGAGCATGACGCAGGGCCAGGGGGTCTTCACGATGGAGTTCTCGAAGTACCGGCCCACGCCGGGGAACATCCAGAAGGAGATCGTCGAGGAGCGGAAGAAGCAGGAGCTCGCCGCCGCCAAGTAGCGATCCCCCGGTGCCCGGGTCCTCACGGGATTGCGAGCGTCGCCTCGACCGGCAGGTGATCGGAGCCCACGTCGGGGCCGACCCGGCGGGCGACCACCCGCACCTCGGGCGAGACGATCACGTGGTCGATCGGGATCCGGGGCGCCGGCCGCCGCGCGTTCCAGGTCGCCTGGAGGCCGCGACCCAGGGCCGAGTCCCGCAGTCCCCGCAGCCTGACGAGTTGCCGAAACCCGTGCGACCAGGGCGTGGCATTGAGGTCGCCCGCCACGATCACCGGCCGCCGCTCGGTGGCCGCCAGATCGCCGATCGCCGCCAACTGGGCATCTCGCCGGGCCGACCAACCGGCCGCGATGGGCGCGGGCGGATGGGCGGCCACGAGCAGGCAGCCCTCCGCCCCGCGCGGCAGGTCGGCGATCACGACCGGCGGCCCCTCGGCCAGTTCCTCGACCCGGTGGTTCGCCAGTGGCAGCCGTGAGAGAACGGCGATCCCGAACCGGTCGGCCCGCGAGTGCACGAGCCCGTGCGGATAGCGCGGCTCGAGCGCAGCCACCGCCTCGGCCCAGGCGTCGTCGACTTCCAGCAGCACGACCACGTCGGCATCGCTCTGCCGCAGATAGGCAAGCGTGCGATCCTTGTCGGCGTTGTCAGCCAGCACGTTGAGCGACACGATCCGGAGCTCATCGCCCCCGGCCGTGCCCGAGCCTTCGGCCGCGGCCGGCAGCCAGTAGGGCAGGAGGGCCCAGGCATTGACCGCCACCGTGGCCAGGAGGCAGGCCGTGGCCGGCCGGCTGCAACGCCGGGCCGCGAGGGCGAACCAGGCCAGCCCTGCCAGGAGCCAGTACCAGGGAAAGTGGCTCGCCAGGTCGAAGAGCCAATGCCAGCCTCCGGCGAATCCGGCGAGCGTCGCGGCCGCAAGGCCGTAGGCAGGCAGGTCGAGGGCGAGCGGGAGCCGGCGGCGGGGAGTGTCGGGCGGGGTGGAGCGCATTCCGGGCAGCGTATGCCGGATGCCGCCATCCGCTCAACGCCACGGCCGATCCGTTTTCCGGTCACCGCCTACAATGACCGCATGAGCAGCCTTGAATCTCCACCCTCGCGGCAGGGCCATGCCGAGGCGACCGCGACATTCGAGCGGTTTCGGATCATCCGCTGGGTGGTCGCCGGCATCGTCGTGTGGGGCATCTTCCACGCGATCGGGGCCTGGCGGTTCAACCACAA
>JBIIYH010000084.1:0-10909 GCA_044346905.1 Pirellulales bacterium | reverse complement strand
AATCGATAGGAAGCGCCGCGCGGCGGTCGCCAGCCAGATCACCAGCCACCCAACGAACCCCCCAGCCCCCACCGAAGGAGAAGCCTCATGGCCTACCAGCCCGCCGCGGCCGCCCCGGCCGCCAAGACGCTCGCCCAGCTCAAGGAAGAGATCTGCGACATCGGTCGCCGGATCTATGCCAAGGGCTTCGCCGCCGGCAACGACGGCAACATCTCGTATCGCCTCGGCCCCAACGAGGTGCTCTGCACGCCCACGATGATCTCCAAGGGCTTCATGAAGCCCTCGGACCTGTGCATCGTGGACATGGAGGGCAACCAGATCGGCGGCAATCGGAAGCGGTCGAGCGAGGTGCTCCTCCACCTGACGATCATGAAGGAGCGGCCCGACATCAAGTCGGTCGTGCACTGCCATCCGCCCCACGCGACCGCCTTCGCGGTGGCCCGCGAGCCGATTCCGCAGTGCGTGCTGCCGGAGGTGGAGGTGTTTCTCGGTGACGTGCCGATCACCCGCTACGAGACCCCCGGCGGGCAGAAGTTCGCCGACACGGTCAAGCCGTTCGTGAAGAAGTCGAACGTCGTGATCCTGGCCAACCACGGCACCGTCAGCTTCGGCGAGTCGGTCGAGAAGGCCTACTGGTGGACGGAGATCCTCGACGCCTACTGCCGGATCCTGATGCTGGCCAAGGACCTCGGCCGGGTCACCTACCTGACCAAGCAGGAGACGAAAGAGCTGCTCGACCTCAAGGCCAAGTGGGGCTACACCGACCCGCGGCTGGAGCCGGGCATGGAAAACTGCGACATCTGCTCGAACGACGTGTTTCGTGCCAGCTGGGGCCAGACCGGTGTCACCCGCAGCGCGTTCGACGCCCCGCCCCCGATGGGCGCCGATCCGGACAACGCCGCCCGTGCGATCCTGCCGGCCGGCGTCGATCAGGAGGCGCTCGTGAAGGTGGTGACCGAGCAGGTCTGTCGGCAACTGGGCATTTCCGCCGCCTGAGTGCGGCCGTCACGGGAGAACGTCATGAAGGTCGGCATCATCGGCGGCGGCGGGATCGTGGGCAGCTCGGCGGGGTTCGCGCTGCAGCTCGGGGGCGTCGTGCATGAGATCGTGATCGTGGACGCCAACGCTGACCTGGCCGACGGCCAGGCGCTCGACATGCTCCACGGCACCGCGGCGATCGCCGACCAGGTGATCCACTCAGGGGGTTACGACTCGCTCGCCGACGCCGACGTGATCTGCATCACGGCCGGCCTGCGGCGGAAGCCCGACGAGAGCCGGCTGGCGCTGATCAATCGCAACGTCGAGCTCTTCAACACGATCCTGGGCTCGATCAAGACGCACGGGATGAAGCCCGACGCGACCGTGCTCGTGGTCTCGAACCCGGTGGACATCCTCACCTATCTGGCGGAGAAGGAGCTTGGCCTGCCGGCGGGCCACGTGGTGGGCCTGGGCACGCTGCTCGACACGCTCCGGTTCCGGAGCCTCCTGGCGCTGCGGCTTGCGGCCCCGGCGACCCAGCTCCAGGCGGTGATCCTCGGCGAGCACGGCGACAGCATGGTGCCGGTGTGGAGCAGCGCCAGCGTGGCGGGGCTGCCGCTCGAAAAGTATCCCGGCTTCTCACCCAAGCTCGGCGAGGAGGTCTTCCAGCGGGCCAAGACCTCGGGCGCCGAGATGATCAAGAAGAAGACCGGCGCCGGCTTCGCCGTGGGCGTGTCGATCGCCGAGGTGATCCACGCGATCGCGCTCGACGCCAAGCGGGTCTTGCCCGTCTCGACCGTCCAGCGGGGCTGCTATGGCCTGCGGGACGTCGCCCTCTCGGTGCCCACGGTGGTGGGCCGGGGCGGAGCGGAGAAGACGCTCGAGATCGAACTCTGGCCCAAGGAACTGCAGGGCCTCAAGCGGAGCGCTGCGGTGCTCCAGGAAACGCTCGGCCAGGTGCTCGCGGGGCGGTCGTGAGCGAGTGCCACGCGAACTCGCGGGGCAGGCGAGGGGTCGGTCGTACCATCTCGCCGGACGCTCGCTGCGGACATCCTGTCCTCCGCTCGCTCGATGCTGACCTCGCTTTCGCCATCCTGGCTTCGCTCGGTCAGCAACGCCGTCGCGATTGGCACGACCGACCCCTCGCCGTCAATCGGTGCGCTGACTCGGCGGACTGACTAAGCCTTTGAAGCACGCGGGACAGTTTCTTGCCGAAGGGGGGGCAGTCCCCGGCTCGGCCTCAAGGTTTGCCCGCTCCGATCCGGTAGAGGTGGGTCTTCGTGCGGATCACGAGGTCGTCGCCGATCACGGCCGGCGAGGCCATGCAGCCGGCGTCGAGCTTGTTTTCGGCGAGCAGTTCGAACCGCTCCGGGTTGGCCGCGGTGACCACGGTGGTGCCGTCCTCGTCGCACCACCAGAGCAGGCCGCCTGACTCGACCGGCGAGGCCGAGTGGCGGCCGCTCCGCCGCTCCTGCCAGGCGATCCGGCCCGTCGCGAGTTCCACGCAACTGAAGACGCCCGTGTCGCTCACCAGATAGAGGTGGTCGCCGACCACGGCCTGCGAGGGCCGGGTGGGGGCCGACTTCTTGAACTTCCAAGCCACGTGGGTCTTGGTCACGTCGCCCGAGCCGCCCGGACGGATCGCCACCACGTTGTCGCCGCCGGACGTCGTCACGATCACGAGCCCCCCGGCGGCGAGCGGCCGGGCCG
Source organism: Pirellulales bacterium (assembly GCA_044346905.1). GTDB lineage: Bacteria > Planctomycetota > Planctomycetia > Pirellulales > UBA1268 > QWPN01. The sequence continues at coordinate 8,221 of JBIIYH010000084.1, read as the reverse complement.
CCGAGTTGTAGCCGCCGTGGTAGACCTTCCAGAGTTCGGCTCCCGTCGCCGGGTCGTAGGCCACGGTGGCCACCGCCGCGGGGCTGACGAGCGTCGCGCGGCCGTCGTGTTCGATCACGGCCGGCGTGCCGTAGGCCTTCTTCATGTCGCCGTCGTCGGAGCCATAGTCGATGTCGCGATCGGTCTTCCAGAGCGTCTTGCCGGTGGCCTGGTCGAGGGCCACGACGTATTGCTGATCGACGCCGTCGAAGTTGAGGAACAGCCGGTCGCGCCAGGGGATCGGCGAGGAGCCCGGGCCGCGGTGATGGTCGCAGGGCAGGTCCTGCCGCTTCCAGAGGATCGCGCCCGAGGCCGCGTCGAGGCAGGCGGTGCCGGCGCTGCCGAAGTGGACGAAGACTCGGCCGCCTGAGATCACGGGCGTCGGGCTGGCGGGGCTGTTGTAAGGATGGCAGAAGGCCGGCTCGGCGATCTCGAACAGCGTCAGGTCGTGGAGGATGCGGCCGGTCTCGGCATCCATGCACAGGGCCGAGAGCCGCGTGCCGTCTTCGGTGGCGTTGGCCAGCCAGATCCGACCGTCGGCCGCCACCGGCGAGGCCCAGGCCTTGCCGGGGATCGGCGTCTTCCAGCGGACGTTCTCCGTCTCGCTCCAGGAGCGGGGCAGGGCCGGCGAGCCCGCCCGACCGTCGGCCGTGGGCCCGCGAAACTGGTTCCAGTCGTCTGCGGCCGCGGGCCGTGTGACCGAGGCCGCCGACACGCCCCACAACCGCACCGTCCCGTCCCATGACGACGTCGCCAGCGAGCGGCCGTCGGCCGCGAAGGCGAGCCCCCAGGCCTGGTCCGCATGCCCGCGGAGCACCGCCACCGGCCGGCTGCTGGCGAGATCCCAGACCTGGACCGTGCCGTCGGCCACGGTGGCTGCCACGCGGGTCGCATCGGGGGAGAAGGCCGTTCGCCACACCTGCCGCGCCGCGCCGGAGAGGACGCTGGTCGTGGCGCCAGCGGCGACGTTCCAGATCCGCACCGTGCCGTCGGACGACGCGGAGGCCAGCCGCTCCCCGTCGGCGGAGAACGCGACCCAGTTCACGGGACCCTCGTGCCCGCGGCAGGCGACCAGTTCCCGGCCGTCGGCGAGGTTCCAGAGGCGGACGATCCGGTCGCCACAGGCCGTCGCCAGCCGCCGGCCGTCCGGATGAAACGCCACGCCGAACACCCGGGCCGGGTGCCGCAGCGGCGGGAGCAACTCGCGGCCGTCGTCGGCCGCGACGAGGCGGGCGGTCCGGTCCTCGGAGCCGGTCGCGATCCCCAGGCCGTCGGGCGAGCAGGCGACGTCATAGACCCGCCGGGTGTGGGGCGTGAACGGGGCGAGTGGTTTTCCGCTGGCGAGGTCCCAGCGGTGCACGCTGCCGTCGTCACAGGCGGCCAGGAGCCGTGTGGTGTCGGGGGCGAAAGCGAGCGAGTTGACGCGGCCGGCCGGGGCGGAGAAGGCCGCCCGCTCGGCGAGCGTGTCGGCGGCCACGAGCCGCACGCGGCCCGCGGCGTCGGCGGCGGCGAGCAGGCGGCCCGTCGGCGCCATCGCGAGCGCCTGGACTCGGCCACCGAATCGCAGCAGCGGCCCGGGGCCGGCGGCGGTGTCCCAGACGCGTGCTGACGCATCTTCCGAACCCGTCACGATGGTGGTGGAGCCGGGGAGAACGGCGAGCGTCCAAATCGCATCGGCATGACCGCGACAGCGAACGGTCTCGCTGCCGGTGGCGAGGTCCCAGACGCGGAGCAGGCCGTCGCCCGACGCGGTGGCGAGCTCGCTCCCGTCGCCGACGAACCCCACGGCGTTGACCCGCTGGGGGTGACGAAGCCGGTGGACGAGCCCGCCGTCGGCATCCCAGACCGTGGCCGAGCCATCTTCCCCGGCGACGGCGAAGAGGCCGTTCGGCCCGCAGGCTACGCGAAACAGCCGCCCCTCGCCGGCGGCGATCGTCCTCAGTTCGGTCTGCTCGGCGACGCTCCAGATCCGCACGGTGCCATCCTGCGACACCGACACCAGTCGCTCGCCGTCGGCCGTGAACCGTATGGCATAGACCGTGCCGGTGTGGCCCCGGAGCGTGCCGACCTCGGCAAGCGTGTGTGGATCCCAGAGCCGAATCGTCCGGTCGCGGGACGACGTGGCCAAGAGGTTGCCGGCGGGCGAAACATCGACGCCGTATACGGCCCCCTCGTGCCCCACGAGCGTGCCCAGCCGCGCCGCGGTGATCGGATCGTGAAGCCCCACCGTGCCATCGGCCGATGCCGATGCGAGCCAGCGGCCGCCTGGCGCGTAGGCCAGATCCCAAATCGCGGCCTCGTGGGCGGCGATCTCGATCATGGGCGGGCCGGCGCCGGCTGCCAACGGCTGCCAGGTGCGGAGCCGGCCCGACATCGTGCCCAGGGCCACGCTCCGGCCAGCGGGCGCCCACCGCGCCGATGCGATCGTCGCCCCGGCATCGGGGAGTAGGGCGAGCGACTCGTCGAGCGAAGCCGCCAGGCAGGGGAGTTCGATCGGCGTCGCCTCATGCTCGGAGGCGAGCGACTCCGCTTCGCCGAGCAGGCGACGGGCCTCGCGGAGGTTGTCGCGGTCGCGGGCCTCGGCGGCGAGCAGCACGGTCGAGAGATACAGCTGCTGCCGGGCCTCGCGGGTGCGGGCCTCGGCCTCGCCCAGTCGCGTGTCGGCGAGCGTGCGGGCCTCGTCGGCAACCTCCCGCTGCCGCTCGGCCCGCAGCCAGAAGGCCGTGATGCCCACGACCGCAGCCACGAGCGATGCGGCCACGGCCGCGGCCGCGACCGCGGCGGCCCGATGCCGTCGGGCGAGCCGCCCGAGCGATTCGGAAAGCGAGAGCGGCCGGGCCGCCACCGGTTCCCCGGCGAGCCAGCGGCGGAGGTCGGCCTCGAGCTCGACGGCCGAGGCGTAGCGATCGGCCGGGGTCGGCTCCAGGCAGGTCGCGGCGATCGCCGCCAGCGGCGTTGCTGCGGCCCCTTCCAACCCGGCGCGACGGAGCCGGCGGGAGAGCGGCCCGGTGGCCACGCCGCCAGCCGAGCCGAGCACGCAGGCCGCCTCCACCACGGAGCGGCCGCGGAGCTCGTAGGGGAGTTCGCCGAGCAAGAGCTCGTGGAGCACGAGCCCGAGGGCGTAGACGTCGCTCCGGGCATCGACCTCGCCGGCGTCGATGCCCAGTTGCTCGGGGCTCATGTAGCGGATCGTGCCGATCAGCTCCCCCTGCTGGGCGGCGGTGGTGAGCCGCTCCGCGTCGGGATCGAGCGACCGGGCCACGCCGAAGTCGATCACCTTCGGCTCGCCCGCCGAGTCCACGAGCATGTTGCCCGGCTTGAGATCGCGGTGGACGACTCCCGCCCGGTGGGCGTGGGCCACGCCGCTGCAGGCCCGCGCGAAGAGCATCACGCGGTCGCGAACCGGCAGCCGGCGGTCACGGGCGAAGGCCGTGATGGTCGCCGCGCCGGGCACGAGCTCCATGAGGATGAACGGCCACTCGGCCCCATCGGCCCGGTGCGTGCCGGCGGCATGGATCTGGGCGATCGCGGGGTGCCGCATTCGCCCGAGTAGGTCGGCCTCGGCCGCGAACCGGCGAACCAGGTCGGTCGCGGTCGCGTTCGCCTGCAGCACCTTGACCGCCACCATCCGGTCGGGGGCGTCCTGGCGGGCCTCGTAGACCCGGCCCATGCCCCCCTCCGCGAGCAGGCGGATCAAGGTCGCGTCGCCGATCCGCGTGCCCGGGAGCAGCGGCCCGCAACCGCCCCCGCCCGGCGGCACCGCCGCGAACCCAAAGGGATCGTCCACGCCGGTCAGTCGTGAGGCCGATCCTGGGCCGGTTTCCGTCGCCAACCCGCTGCCGATCGCGTCGTCGTCGCCCGCGTGCATGCGGCTGTTATACCCCACGGGCGAGGCCCTTCCGCGGGTCGCCGCGGAGTCATCGCCCCAGGCCGCGGCCGGCGAGCGTTCCCACAGCCTGCTGCAGGAGCGAGTCTCGGGCCGCGATGATCCGCCGGACCTCCGGCCCGGCCGGGCGGTCACCGGTAGCCGAGTGAACCTGCCGGCAGCACCGCAGCCGCAGTTGGGCCGCCAGGATGATCCGAACCGGATCCGTCTCGCCGGGTTCGAGCCCCAGCACGGCGGCTTCCTCTGCAATGCTCTCCATCCTCGCGGCTCCGAAGGCCTGGCGGCCGGTTGTGCAGACCTGCCCTATCCAGAAAGGCGAGAGCAAGGCCCTCGAGGGGCAAAAATTTTGGGTACGATTCCGATCGCCGCGGATTTTCCGTGTCTGAGCCGACGCCCATGCCGCTCCCACCCGACGACACGACCGCGCCGGAGATCGCCGCCTGTCTGGAGCGGCTCGGGGCGGGGGATCTCGCGGCCCGCGACCGGATCATCGAGATCTGCAGCGGCAGGCTCCGGCTTCTGGCGCGGCGGATGCTGGCCCGGTTTCCTCACGTCCGCCGCTGGGACGACACCGACGACGTCTTTCAAAACGCCGCGCTGCGGCTGCACAGGGCCCTGGCCCACGTCCGTCCGGAGTCGCCCCGGGCGATCATGGCCCTCGCGGCGACCCAGCTCCATCGCGAACTCATCGATCTGGCCCGCCGCCACGCCGGCCCGATGTCGTTCGCGGCCAACCATGCCACGATCGCGCCGGCGACGCCGGCCGACGGCGACTCGGCCGGCCCGCCGCCGGCCGGTGTGGAGGCGGCCGCCGCCTCGGAGGAGTCGCTCGACCGCTGGACGCTGTTTCACGAGGCGATCGCAGCCCTGCCGGGCGAACTCCGCGAGGTGTTTCAGCTGGTCTGGTATCTCGGGGCCGATCAGCGGTCGATCGCCCGCCTGCTCGAGTGCTCGGAGCGGACGGTCAAGAGCCGCTGGCGGGAGGCGCGGGAATCGGTTCGTGTCGCGCTCGACGGCAAGCCGCTGGCCTGACGGACGCGGCCGCGCGGTGATCCTCGTCATGCGGGGGAGTCCGGCCGCAATGGCCTGCCGGCCAGGATTCGGGCCGTGGCCTGTGCGCGTGGCCTGTTGTCGGGCAGAATGCCGCCGCCGGACGCCCGGGAGAGAGAGTCTCTCGTGCAACCGCTCTTCCCCGCCAGGAACCCCGTCACCGTGACGCCGCAGCAACGCCTCGACTCCCTGAACCTCGTCCTGCCCCCGGCCCCGAAGCCCGTCGGCGTCTACAAGCCCGCGCTGGTCGTGGGCCCGCACCTCTATCTTTCCGGCCACGGGCCGCTTCTGCCCGACGGCACGCTGCTGCGGGGCCGGGTTGGCCGAGACCTGGATCTCGACGCTGGCAAGCAGGCGGCCCGCCAGGTGGGGCTCACGATGCTGGCCACGATCCTGGCGACGCTCGGCACCCTCGACCGGGTCAAGCGGGTGCTCAAGGTGCTGGGGATGGTCAACTGCTCGGCCGACTTCGAGAAGCACCCGGCCGTGATCAACGGTGCCAGCGAGCTGTTTGCCGAGATCTGGGGACCCGACCAGGGGATCGGCGTGCGGAGCGCCGTCGGGATGGGCTCGTTGCCCGACGACATTCCGGTCGAGATCGAAGGCCTGTTCGAACTCGCCTAGGATTGCGGCATGGCTGACGATTCCTCGCTCGGCGCCCGGCTCGCGCGGCAGAAGGCCTTGCCGCTATTCACCTGCACCGACCCGGCGATCGGCATCGGCGTGCTCGAGGCGCTGCATGCCGGCGGGATGCGGGTGGTGGAGTTCACGAACCGCTCGGCCGGGGCGCTGGAGGTGTTTCGGACGCTCGTCGCGGAGGCGGCCCGCCGGCTGCCCGACCTGATGCTCGGGGCCGGAACGATCATCGACCTCGCCCAGGCCGAGGCCTTTCACGCGGCGGGGGCGGGATTCCTCGTGGCTCCGAACCTCGACGAGGACGTGGGCCGCTTCTGTGCAGCCCAGAGCCTGCCCTGGTGCCCCGGCACCGCCACGGTGAGCGAGATGGTCAGGGCCCACCGGCTCGGGGCGGGGGTGATCAAGGTGTTTCCGGCCGATGCCCTCGGCGGGCCGGCCTTCGTCAAGGCCGTGCGCGGCCCGTGCCCCTGGCTGAAGCTGATGCCGTCGGGCGGCGTCACGCTCGACGAAGCCAACCTCGAGGCCTGGTTCGCCGCCGGCGTCGTGTGCGTCGGCCTGGGCTCCCATCTGATCGATGCCGCCACGCTGGAGCACGGCCGGTTCGCCGAGTTGGCCGACCGCACGCGGCGGCTCGCGGCCATCCTGGCCAAGGTCTGACCGATGCCGCCACTGGCCGTGATCGCCGTCGCCATCGCCGTGTTGATGGCGCTCGTGGCCTGGGCCAAGATGCACCCGTTCCTGGCGTTCATCCTCGTGTCGGGCGGGACCGGCGTGGCGCTCGGCATGCCGCTGGACAAGGTGGCGACCGCCGTGCCCAAGGGCATGGGCGACGCGCTGGGGTCGCTCGTGATCGTGATCGTCGCCGGGGCGATGCTCGGCAAGCTCGTGGTCACGAGCGGGGCGGCCCAGCGGATCGCCGACACGCTCGTGGCCGCCTGCGGCGAGCAGCGGATGGCCTGGGCGATGGCCCTGACCGGCTTCATCGTGGGCATTCCGCTGTTCTATGGCGTGGGCCTGGTCCTGATGGTGCCGATCATCTTCGCCGTCGTGGAGCGGTATCGCCTGCCGCCGCTGGTCGTGGCCCTGCCGGCGCTCGCCGCCCTGAGCGTGGCCCACGGGCTGCTGCCGCCCCATCCGGCCCCGGCCGCGCTCGTGCCCAAGTTCGAGGCCGACATGGCCAAGACGCTGCTCTACGGGATCATCATCGCCGTGCCCGCGATCGTGCTCGCCGGCCCGGTGTTCGCCCGGTTCGTGGCGGGAGTGCAGGCCCGGCCGCCCGCCGGCCTGCAGGCCGGGTCGATGCCGAACCCGCAGCTGCCGGGGGCCGCCGTGAGCATGGTGACCGCCCTCTTGCCGGTGGTGCTGCTGCTCGGCGCGGCCGGTGTGGGGACCCTGATCGAACCGGGCTCGGCGGCGGCCGGGATCGTCGGGTTCGTGCAGAAGCCCGATGTCCTGATGCTCGTGGCCCTGCTCTTCGCCACGATCTCGTTGGGTTTGCTCGGGGGCCGCTCGCTGCCGGCGGTGATGAACATCTACTCGAGCGCGATCGCGGACGTGGCATCGATCCTGCTCGTGATCGCCGGGTCGGGGGCCTTCAAGGAGGTGCTCCTGCAGACCGAGATGGACCAACGGATCGGGGAGGCGCTGCAGGGGCTCCCGATCGATCCCCTGGTCGTCGGCTGGGTCGTGACGGCCGCGATCCGGGTGTGCGTCGGCTCGGCTACGGTGGCCGGGCTCACCGCCGCCGACCTGCTGGCCCCCCTCGTGAAGGACGGGGGCACCGACCCGAACCTGATGGTGCTCGCGATCGGCTCCGGCAGCCTCGCCCTCTCGCACGTCAACGACGCCGGCTTCTGGTTGTTCAAGGAGTATTTCAACGTCAGCCTCGGCGACACGCTCCGGAGCTGGACGGTGATGGAGACGATCGTGTCGGTCGTCGGCCTGGCGGGCGTGCTCGTGCTCGCGCGGGTGATTTGAGAGGGCGGTCGGTCGCATGACCTCCCGCGCTGATGGAATGAACCACTGGTCTTGCCCCGAGGTGCTCGCATGGCTGCCGCTCCGATTTCCGGCATTCTCACGCCCCACATGGTGCCGCTCGACGGCCGCGGCCGGATCGACGAGGCGGAGCTGCGCCGCTACGTGTCGTGGCTGATCGACCGCGGGGTGCACGGCCTCTATCCCAACGGCTCGACGGGCGAGTTCGTGCGGTTTACGGCCGAGGAGCGGCGGCTGATCACTTCGATCGTGTGCGACGAGGCAGGGGGCCGCGTGCCGGTGGTGGCCGGAGCCGCCGAGGCGAACGTGGCCGAGACGATTCGCGCCTGCGAGCACTGCCTGGCCGCCGGCGCGTCTGCCGTGGCCGTGGTCGCGCCCTTCTATTACAAGCTCTCGCCGGAGAGCGTCCGGGCCTACTTCCGCGAGATCGGCCGCCATGCGCCGATCGACGTCACGCTCTACAACATCCCGATGCTCGCCTCGCCGATCGACGTGGCCACCGTGCGGAGCCTGGCGGAGGAGTTTCCCCGGATCACGGGCATCAAGGACTCGAGCGGCGACATCTCCCACATGGGCCGCCTGATCGCGGCCGTGCGGCCGGTGCGGCCCGACTTC
>JBIIYH010000007.1:0-32606 GCA_044346905.1 Pirellulales bacterium | reverse complement strand
CCAGCGCTACCTCATCGGCACGATCACTGCCGACACCGACGGCAGGCGTTCGCCGTTAACCATCGCCGTGAGCAAGCCGGGCGAGTCACTCTTCAGCCGAGTCTTCCTCATCCGCACGTCGGTCTTCAATGGCACGCCGGGCGTCTCCGCCCCGAACGCCGACTTCTCCTATCCCTACGCCGTCGAGCGCAATGGCCAGCTCTACATCGCCTCCACCGACAAAGAACACATCTACAACGAACTCGTCGTGATCCCGGTGAGTAGTTTGGAGATCAAACCATAAAACGCCCCCTCCCTTCCTGTTAGTGCAACATTGTTTCCGTAAATCGCCGGTGCGTGCTTGACCGAGGCGAGCGCAAGCGAGCCGAGGGAAGGCACGCACCGGCGGCGCGACTTGAAGAGGTGGGCCATCGAGGTTTTCTTGGAAGTGTCTTAAGCCACCAAGAAGGAACCTGCGATGACCCACCAAGATGAATGTCCGGCGATCAACGACCTCACGGCCCTGCTCATCGAGCACGGTCCGGCCGCCATGGCCTCCGCCCTCGCCACGCTCATGAACCACGCCATGCAGATCGAGCGAGAGCAGGTGCTCAAGGCCGAGTCTCATCAGCGAACTGGCGACCGTCAAGGCTACGCCAACGGATTCAAGCCGAAGACTCTCAAGACTCGCGTCGGGCAGATTGCCCTGCGGATCCCGCAGACCCGCGGCTACCGCGACGAGCACGTGGACGCCATCGCCGCAGCCCTGGCTCCGTTGAAGCTCGGTTGGTTCGCCTAGGGAAACTGGCGGCGAAGAGGCGGGCTGTGCAAAACCAGTCCCCCACGCGGCCGCATGGCAGTCTCCTGCTATAGTGCCGCCCATGCTCGTGCTCCTCACCAACGACGATGGAATCTTCGCCCCGGGCTTGGCGGCCCTGGAGCGGGCGGTGCGGCGGTTCGCCGACGTCTGCGTGGTGGCACCCTCCACCGAGCAGAGCGGGGTCGGCCACGCCATCACCTTCCTCACGCCGCTGACGGCGAAGGAGGTGTTCGCCGGCGACACGGCCCGCGGCTGGGCCGTGGACGGCAGCCCGGCCGATGCCGTCAAGCTGGGGATCTCCGCGTTTTGCCCGCGGCGGCCCGACCTCGTGATCAGCGGCGTCAACAGCGGCCTCAACGCCGGCATCAACGTGCTCTATTCCGGCACGGTCGCGGCCGCGGTCGAGGGGGCCTTCTTCGGAATCACGAGCGTGGCGGTCTCGCTCGAGTGGGACGACCATGCCGACTACGACCGGGCCGCGGCGATCGGCACGGGCGTGATCCGGCAGCTGCTCGAGCGGAAGCCGGCTACGGGCAGCCTGTTCAACATCAACATCCCGACGCGGGCCCTCACGGCCGCGGCCGAGCTGCGGGTCGTGCCGATGAGCGTGGCCCGCTACGGCGAGGCCTTCGAGCGGCGGGTCGATCCGCGGGGCCGGTCCTACTGGTGGGCCACCAACGAACCCCCTCCCCCGCCCTCGCCGCTCGAGACGGATGTCACGGCCCTGGCGGCGGGCCACGTCACGCTCACCCCGCTCGACTACGACCTCACGCACCGGGCCAGCCTCGACACGCTCGCGGCCGGCCCCTGGCGGATCGACTGACGTGGCTCGGTCCGCCGCAGCTCAGCGGTCGCGGAGGAACACCATCGCGGCCAGCACGGCCACGGCGATGAGCCCCGCGATCAGCACGATCCAGAACCCGAGCGGCAGACCCGCGAACGTGAGTGGCTTTCGCCGCCGAGGCCGCCGCTCAGGTGCTTCGTCAGCGGTGCTGCCGGGCTTGGCCGGCTGAGCGGGCTTGGTCGGCGAACCACGAAGGCCGGGCTGCTTGCCAGGGCCACGAGGACCAGATCCCCCGCCCGGCGGCGGCGTAAACACGAGGCTGCCCGCGTCGGGCGGGCCGCCGGGCCGCTGCCCGCCGGACGGGCCGAGCGATACCGCACTCGAGCCGCCGCTCCCCGGCCCGTGGCGAAAGACCGGACGCGGAAGCGGTGAGGGGCCGTCGCTCCGCCGCGGGGGCCCGCGGCGGGGCGGTGCCGCAGGCGCGGCCGACGGGCCGCCGGAAGACTTGAGCCAGGCTCCGAGAGCATCGGCCACCTCCTGCGCGGTCTGCGGGCGGGCATCGGGATGCTTTTCCAGCATCCGAAAGTAGAGCTCGGCGATCGCCGGGGGCACATCGGGCCGCTCGTCGAGGAGGTTGGGCGGAGCCTTTTTGAGGTGGGCCTGGATCCGCTCGGCCAGCTTGCCCTTCGCGAAGGGCGCCCGGCCCACGAGCAGGTAGTGCAGCGTGCAGCCGAGCGAGTAGATGTCGCTGCGGCGGTCGGCGGTGTGGCTGTCGGTCGCCTGCTCGGGGGCCAGATAGTCGGCCGTGCCCAGCACCTTCTCGTCGTGCTCGCGGGTGAGCGAGGCCTGCTTGTCGTCGTCGTTTTCGTCGGCCAGGGCCAGGCCGAGGTCGAGGATCCGGACCACCCCCTTGTGGTCGAGGATCAGGTTGGCCGGCTTGATGTCGCGGTGCACCAGCCCCTCGCCATGGGCATACTCCAGCCCGACGGCCGCCTGGCGGATGAACTCGACCGCGTCGCGGACGCCGAGCGGACCATCCTGCTTCACCTTGGCGTGGAGATCGATCCCGTCGATGTACTCCATCACGATGAAGTGCACCGAACCGGCCGTGTCGAGATCGAATGCCCGGGCGATGTTCTGGTGGCCGAGCCGGAAGGCGGCCTGGGCTTCCCGCTCGAATCGGGCCAGGAACGAGCTCTGCTCCACCCGCTTGATCGGCAGCACCTTGATCGCGACCTGCTGCTTGAGGGTCGTATTCTCGGCCAGATAGACGCTGCTCATGCCCCCCGCTCCGAGCAGCCGCAGGAGCCGATACTTCCCCAGCATGAAGCCCCGGTGTTTCCCCTTGCGGAGCTGCTCGACCTGCCAGTGCGTCAACAGGCCGGCGGCGACGAAGGCCTCGGGCAGTGCCTCGGGCAGGTCGGCCGCGTGGTCGGGCCAGCCGGCCGCCGTCTCCGCCAGCCGGGATTCCTCCACCAGGCCGCTCTTGCGGATGACGGCGAGGAAATCGGCGATCGTGCGGACGGGTTCGGCCATGGGAGTTTCCGGATACAACTTCAGACTAGCACGGACGCGGAGCCCCCGGCATGCCGATTCTGCTCTACACCCGCCGCGGCTGTCACCTCTGTGAGCAGGCCGAAGACCTGCTCGCCACGCTTGGGGTGGCGGCCGCGCTGGTTGACGTCGATCGCGACGCCGAGGCGCGGGCCCGCTACGGCCTGCGGGTGCCCGTGCTCGAGATCGACGGCCGCGTGGTCCTCGAGGGCCGGTTCGAGGAGCGGCGGCTCGCGGCTCTGCTCGCCGACCGCGCCGGCCTCACAGGCCGAGGTGAAGCCCCCGGCGGGCCAGCTGATCGGCCAGGGTCGGGGCCGAGGTGAAGAGTTCGGCGTCCCAGCCGGCCGCCCGGGCGGCGGCGATGTGTTCCGGGAGGTCGTCGCAGAAGAAGATCACCTCCGCCGGCACGCCGGCCTGGGCGGCAGCCAGTTCGAAGATGGCCGGTTCCGGTTTGGCAGCCCGCACCTCGTGGCTGAGCACGATCTGGGCGAAGCCGCCCCGGAGGATGCCCCAGCCTCGGTCCACGATGCTTCGCCAGTGAATGTCGCAGGTGTTCGAGAGGATGCCGATCGGCACGCCGGCCCGTTGCAGCTTGGCGACCACCGGCAGGATCTCGACGTTGAGCTCGAACATGTCGGCGGCGGCTGCCGCCAGTGCTCGAGGGTCGCTCTCGGTGCCGGTCAGGCGGCCGAACTCCCTGTGAAAGACGGGCCAGTCGATGCTGCCCCGCTCGAGTTCGGCCTGCAGGCCCCCCATCACGGCTCCGCGGACACGCGCGGCGTCGGCCCCGCAGACCGCGGCCATCTGCCGGAAGGCCCGGTCGCGATCGAACGTCGCGATCACGTTGCCGAGGTCGAAGTAGACGAAGGCGGGGGGCATGGAGAAACGCGGGGCACGGGGGCGAAGCGGGCCGCTTTCACGGGCGTCCCGAGCATACTATCCTGCCTCCGGAATCGTCCGTGACGCCTTCGCAAGGAAACGATACCTCATGGCCAGCTTGAACCGCACCAGTGCGCGGATCACCCAGCCCCGTTCCCAGGGAGCCTCCCAGGCGATGCTGCTCGGCACCGGCCTCACGCCGGCCGACCTCGACAAGCCGCAGGTCGGGATCGCGAGCATGTGGTACGAGGGCAACACCTGCAACATGCACCTCGACCGGCTGGCCGCCAAGGTCCGCGAGGGGGTGGTGGCCGCGGGCCTGGTGGGGATGCGGTTCAACACCATCGGGGTCAGCGACGGGATCTCGATGGGCACCGAGGGGATGAGCTATTCCCTCCCCTCCCGCGACGTCATCGCCGACTCGATCGAGACGGTGATGCACGCCCAGTGGTACGACGCGCTGGTGGCGATCCCCGGCTGCGACAAGAACATGCCCGGCTGCCTGATCGCGATGGGCCGGCTCAACCGTCCGGCCTTGATGGTCTACGGCGGCACGATCAAGCCCGGCCACCTGGCCGACGGCAGCACGCTCGACATCGTCTCGGCCTTCCAGTGCTACGGCGAATACGTGGCCGGTCGGATCGACGACGCCCGGCGGGCCGACATCGTCCGCCATGCCTGCCCCGGGGCCGGCGCCTGCGGCGGGATGTACACCGCCAACACGATGGCCACGGCGATCGAGGCCTTGGGCATGGCCCTGCCCGACTCGGCCTCGATCCCCGCCGAGCACCCCGACAAGGAGCAGGAGTGCCTCCGGGCCGGGGCGGCGATCTTGAACCTGCTGGAAAAGGATCTCAAGCCCCGCGACATCATGACCCGCCGCGCCTTCGAAAACGCGATGGTCTCGATCATGGCGCTGGGGGGCTCGACCAACGCCGTGCTCCACCTGATCGCGATGGCCCGGGCGGTCGAGGTGGAGCTGACCCCGGCCGACTTCCAGAAGGTGGCCCGGCGGATTCCCTACCTCGCCGATCTCAAGCCCAGCGGGAAGTTCGTCCAGGAAGACCTCCACTCGATCGGCGGCACGAGCGGCTTCATGAAATACATGCTCGACAAGGGGCTGATGGACGGCGACTGCCTGACCATCACCGGCAAGACGCTCGCCGAGAACCTGGCCGCGAACAAGGGGCTGAAGGCCGGGCAGAAGATCATCCGGCCGGTCGAGGATCCGCTCAAGTCCACCGGCCACATCACGATCCTCCACGGCAACCTGGCCCCGGACTCGGCCGTCGCCAAGATCACCGGCAAGGAGGGCTCGCGGTTCCGCGGGCCGGCCCGCGTGTTCGACAGCGAGGAACTGATGCTCGCCGCGCTCGAACAGGGGGGCATCGCCCGGGGCGACGTGGTCATCATCCGCTACGAGGGCCCCAAGGGCGGGCCCGGCATGCCCGAGATGCTCACGCCCACCTCGGCGCTCGTGGGGGCGGGGCTCGGCAACGACGTAGCGCTGATCACCGACGGGCGGTTTTCGGGGGGCTCGCACGGCTTCATCGTGGGCCACGTGGTGCCGGAGGCCCAGGAGGGCGGGCCGCTCGCGCTGGTGCGGGACGGCGATGTGGTGGTGATCGACGCCGATGCCGCGACGATCGACGCCGAGGTGGACGAGGCCGAGTTTGCCCGCCGGCAGGCCGCCTGGCAGCAGCCGGCGCCGAAGGCCACGCGGGGCATCCTCGCCAAGTACATCCGCTGCGTGGCCCCGGCCTCGCGGGGCTGCGTCACCGACGAGTGAGGGCCGGGGCGGCCTGCGGTGGTCAGTGCCCCCAGGTTTCCCGGGGAAAACCGGGCTTGAAGCCGCGGGAAGCCTTCGCGACCATCCTGCCTCCCCGGTCCCGGTAGGCCTGTGATGGCGCGACTTCCCCTTTTCGTGACGGTCTTGGCGATCCTCGCCGCCCCGGTTGCCCGCGGGCAGACGCCGCTGCCGCCGCCCGCCACGATGCAGGCTGATCCGTTCATGCCCCTGCCCGAGGGCACGGTGGTCGGGCCCGGCGGCCCGGTGCTGCCGGGGCCGCCGGCCGGCCCGCAGAACGCCGCCGTGATTCCACCGCTCGATGCGGAACTGGTCTGGACCAAGATGGTGGACGTGGCCGACGACTACTTCAAGGTGCAGTCGGAGCAACGGGTGGTGTTCGCGGCCGGCGTGCCCACGGAGGGTCGGATCGACACCTTTCCGCAGACCGGGGCCACCGTCCTCGAGCCCTGGCGGGGCGACTCGGTCGGCTGGACCGAGCGCTGGGAATCGACGCTCCAGTCGATTCGCCGGATCGGCACGATGCGGCTGATCCCCGACCCGGCCGGCTGGCGGGTGGAGGTGGTGGTCAACAAGGAGCTCGAATACCTGTCCCGCCCGATGCGGGCCACGGCCGGCGGCGCCTCGTTTCGCAACGACGACTCGCTGTATCGCTACGGCACCCCGCTGCCGACGCTCGGCCAGCAGGTGGGTGACCAGCCGCGGCCGGTCGCCGCTCCGACGCCATCCGCGGGCTGGATTCCGCTGGGCCGCGACCCGCTGCTCGAGCAGCGGATGCTCGGCAAGCTGCTCGTGAAGCTGGGCGTGCAGCCGCTGCCCCAGGCCGCACCCTATTACGAGCCTCCAACAGGAGCGGCCGGCGCGGTCGCGGCCCCGGCCTCCCCTGCCCCGCCGTCCGGCCCGGTCTATGGCCAGCCGATCCCGGCCGAGCAGCTGCCACCGGGTGCGGTGATCGCCCCCGGGCCGCCGGTGCCGATCGAGTCACTCCCCGCGCCGCGCTAGGCAACGCGGGCCGGCTGCGAAGCCATAAAATCAGGCCTAGCCCAAGCGGCTTACCAGCTGCTCGAACTGGTGGGCGTGGCGGGCGTGGGAGGTGTGCATGTGCTCGCCCTGCGACAGGAACCGGAGGCGGTCGTCCCGCTCGAGGCCGCGGGAGCGGAGCACCCGCTCGAACGGCTGCCGGGCCTGGGCGTAGACCACGAGCAGCTTGTGCTCGTCGAACTGCACCTCCAGCGACTGCTCGGGATGGAGCACGGCGATGCCGGTGCAGCCGTCGTGGAGCAAGAGCTCCTCGAAGTCCCAGAGCAGGCTCTCGAGCATCAGCCGCTCCATCCCCTCACGGGAGAACTCGCGGACGCCCACCGCGTCTTCGTGGGACGACTCGAGGATCACGTCCACCGTGTCGCCGAGCGGCTCGAGCAGCTCGAGGAAGGTCTCGAACAGGCTCTCGGCGGAGGCCGCGGCCACGAGGGCCGGCATCCGGCTGCCTGACTGGGGATCGACGTAGGCGTCGTGGCGGTAGCCCGCCCGGGGCACGATGTCGAGCTGCCAGCCGGGACGGACGGCCTCGGTGAGCGTGAAGCGGCCGTAGGCGGTGCGGGCCATGTGGGCGTCGAGGGCGGCCTGGTCGGGCCGGGCCGGGCCCTCCGGCACGGCCGAGACGGCCTTGAGGGCGGGCAGGGAAGGCCGCGAAGCGGCGGATTCATCGAGGAATCGCATCGGTCTGACTCAGGCGGATGAGGGGAGCTGGGAGCGGCTTCGGGGGGGCCGTCGGGCCGCCCCGCGTCGTCTCCTCTAACGATAGGACACGCTTTCGCGCCGTGCGGCGGCGACCGGGGCCCCTGGAAATGCCGCTCGGGCGGCTTCCGGCCGGCAGAATCGTTGTCGCTCCGGGCCGGGGGCCCCATAATCCGCGACTTTCCCCACGGCAGGCTCCTGGAGGTTCAACGGCTCATGGAAGGGAAAATCGTCGCGACCGGCATCACCTTCGACGATGTGCTCCTGCTGCCCCGCCGTTCGGCGGTGGTGCCGGCCGAGACCGACGTGGCCACCCGCCTGACCCGCGGGATCGAGCTCAACATCCCGATCATCAGCTCCCCGATGGACACCGTCACGGAGAGCGAGATGGCCATCGCCCTCTCCCAGGAGGGCGGCCTGGGGGTGATCCACAAGAATCTCTCGATCGAGCGGCAGGCCGAGGAGGTGGACAAGGTCAAGCGGAGCGCCAACGGGATCATCATGGACCCGGTCACGCTGCCCCCCGACGCCACCGTGGCCCGGGCCCGGGAGGTGATGGATCAGCACAACATCTCGGGCGTGCCGATCACGGCCGGGGGCCGGAAGCTCGTCGGGATCATCACTCGCCGCGACCTGCGGTTCCTCGAGAGCGGCGAGACGCCGATCTCCGACATCATGACCAAGACCGGCCTCGTGACCGCCACCGGCACGGTCTCGCTCGACGAGGCCGAGAAGATCCTGATGGCCAACAAGGTCGAGAAGCTCCTGCTCGTGGATCCGGCCGGCGTGCTCACCGGCCTGATCACGATCAAGGACATCGACATGATGAAACGCTTCCCGATGGCCTGCAAGGACCGGCAGGGTCGGCTGCGGGTGGGGGCGGCGGTCGGCGTGTTCGACGAGGAGCGGGCCGCGGCCCTGATCGCCAAGGGGGTCGACATCCTCGTGGTGGACAGCGCTCACGGCCACTCCGAGAACGTGATCGACACCGTCGCGGCGATCAAGAAACGCTGGGCGATCGAGGTAATCGCGGGAAACGTGGCAACCCGGGAAGGCTGTCGTGATTTAATCTCGGCGGGCGCGGATGGGATCAAAGTCGGGATCGGTCCCGGGTCGATCTGTACCACGCGGGTCATCTCCGGCGTCGGCGTTCCCCAGATCTCGGCGATCTGGGAGGCGGCGCAGGAGGCGGCCGGTGCCGGCGTTCCCGTGATCGCCGACGGAGGCATTCGCTACTCGGGAGACATCACCAAGGCGATCGCCGCCGGAGCCCACGCCGTGATGATCGGCGGGCTGTTGGCGGGCACGGCGGAGAGCCCGGGGCAGACCGTCCTCTACCAGGGGCGGACGTTCAAGGCCTACCGCGGGATGGGGTCGCTGGGGGCGATGGTCAAGGGCTCGAGCGAGCGCTACCGTCAGAGGGCCACGGGGAGGACCGGCGACAAGCTCGTGCCGGAGGGAGTCGAGGGTCGGGTGCCCTTCAAGGGGCCCTTGAGCGCGTTCGTCTACCAGCTCGTCGGCGGCCTGCGGGCCGGGATGGGCTACTGCGGCACGCGGACCATCGAGGAGCTCCGGCGCGACGCCCGGTTCATCCAGGTCACCGCCGCCAGCGTCCGCGAGAGCCATCCCCATGACATCGCCATCACCCACGAAGCGCCCAACTACTCCGCGGAACGCGCCGGCGAGTGACCGCCGGGCCGCCGGGCCGGCCTTCGCGGTCGCCCTCTGGCTACTGCCCGCGGCATGCCTGGCCGGGGGCTGGCAGGAGTTCGTCCGCTCGCCGGCCGAGGCCCTCGCGCTGCCGGAGCGGGAGCCGGTCGTGATCGCGGCCGGCGGAGCCGCGGAAGACGAGACCGACTGCGTCGTGTGTGCCGCCGAGGCCGAGGCCGATGCCGAGGGGAAGTCGAAGTCGCCCTGCGCCGACGAGGCGGCCGACTGCGTCAAGGAGCTCGACAAGCTCCGCGGCGACCGGATCGCCGTGATCGATCTCGACATCCGCGTGGGCGGGCGGCCCGGCAACGACTACCCGTGCGAGTGCCGGCTCGAAGGGCAGACGTACGAGCCGCGGCGGTTCACCACGACGACCTTCACTTGGAAGGCCGCCGGCAACTGCCACAAGCCGCTCTACTTCGAGGATTGGCAACTGGAGCGGTATGGCCATTCGCACGGGGCCCTGGCCGATCCCTTCTTCTCAGCCGCCCACTTCTTCGTCACGCTGCCCGTGCTGCCCTACAAGATGGGCGTGGAACTGCCCTGGGAGTGCATGTATCCGCTGGGCTACTACCGGCCGGGCAGCTGCGCCCCCTGGATGGTGCCGGCCGTGCCGATCAGCCTCCGCGGCTTCGCGGTCCAGGCGGCAACGATCACCGGGATCGTGTTCCTGGTGCCCTAGTCGGCTTCGTCAGCGCTTCGTCACGGTCGCGATGTAGGCGTAGCGGCGGGCGACCGACTCGAAGGCCACCTCCGCCCGGCCCGAGCGGCCGAGTTCGGCGAGCGCGTCGTGCACCTCCGGCCGGTAGTGGACGTGAAACATGGCCAGCCACCGCTTCAGGCCCGCCGCGAACACGCCAGGCAGTTCCCGCTGGTCCCAGAAGTCCACGATCAGCATCCGGCCGCCGGGCTCGAGGCTGGCCAGGGCGGCCTCGATCGCCCCGGGCCAGGTGGGCACCATCGACAGGCAGTAGGAGAAGAAGATCGTGTCGAAGGGCCGCTCGAGGTCGAACATCGCCCCGGCATCGAGCTCCTCCGCCAGTCCCTGGCGGAGCCGGATCGGCTCGAGGCCGGCTGCGGGCACTCCCGCCCGGGCGATGCTCGCGGCCGCGGTGTCGAGCATCTCCTGGGAGGCGTCCACGCCGCACAAGAGCCCCGGCTGCGGCCGGCGGGCGAGCTTGATCAGGTTGCGGGCGGTGCCGCAGCCCACCTCGCAGGTGGCGGTGCCTGGCCCCGTGGCCACCTGGGCCAGCATCCGGTCGCGGCCGAGCAGATAGTAGGCCCGCGTCAGGTCGTAAACATGACGCGTGAGGCGATACATCCGATCCATGGCGGCCGCCTGGTCGGCGGGCCGTCCGGGCGTGGCCGGTGACGGCTCGCTCGTCATGCCTCGCCGCCCAGCCGCTCGTAGATGTGGAACATGCCGTAAATGGCCGAGCGGTCCTGGCGGTGCAGTTCGCGGGCCCGCTCCTGGTCGTAGCGAAACCTGGCCCGCGTTTCTGCCGAGAGCGCCTGCTCGACCGGCGACCGCTCGCCTGCGGTCCGGAAGATGACCCTGGCTCCCGGCGGGCCGACGCGGGCGATCTCGGTCCAGAGTTCCTCGATCACCGGCGGGGGCATCCAGTCTTGGCTGTCGAGCAGCACGAAGGCGTTGAGGCTGCCCGGCTGCTCCAGCCGCAACTGGTCGGTGAGGGAGGCCACGTGGGTCTCCACCCGGTCCACCCGCGACTTGATCTTCTCGTAGTTCTCCCGCTTGAGGTAGTCGGGGAGGGCCTTGCGGCCGTCGTGGTCGTACTGCCGCCCGAACGCCTGCCAGGTGAAGTAGTTGTCGTCGAGCGGGAAGCCGCAGGCCAGCCGGCGGATCCGCTCCTTGTACATCTCGAACAGCTTGCCGCCGTCCCCCTCCTGCTCCTCGAGCATCGCCGCGTGCTGGCTCGGGGGAATGCCGAGGCTGTAGACGGCCACCGGTTGCCGGCCCATCCAGCGGACGAGCCGGTTGTCGAACAGCGGCGCGTAGTCCTCGTCGAAGATCCGCTCCTGCTCCGCGAGCGTCTTGGCCGCCAGCAGCCGGGCCGGATCCCGCTTCATTCGTCGGGCGATCCCGTGCACGAGGCGGAAGAACTGCCCCAGCTTGGCATGCTCGTAGAGGCCGCGCTTGAAGTAGTTGAGCCGCCGTGGCCCGATCTTCCGCCCCGGCCAGTCGCTCGACTCCCAGAAGGACCGGGTCAGCGGGTCGAGCTGATCCTGGATGGAGCGGCGGTAGTTGGCGATATTGTCCTGATGCCGGCCATGCCCGAAGAAGTTGTAGAAGGCGTCGTAGTCGGGCAGGTGGCGGATCGCGGCCAGCTTGAGCCGCGTCAGCGCCATGTGGTTGGCGTTGAGGTCGACCGCCACGATCCGCTTGGGATCGTGAATCAGATAGTTGAGGACATTGCAGCCGCCGCTCGAGATCGTCAGCAGGCTCGTGTCAGGGCCGATCGCCAGCGCCTCGGCGTCGACCCGGGGATCCTCCCAGATCTGGTTGTAGACGAAGCCGCGGAACCAGAGCGTGAACATTCGCTCGAGCATCCCCCGGCGGCTGGCGAGCCGATGGTGATGCACGGCCTTGCGGAGGCGGTGGGTGTTGCTGCGGGCTGGCGCGAGGCTGCTCATGACGCGAACCGATCCCTGGAGGCCGTGGGCGGAAACCTCCGGAATGTAGCGAATCCGCGGTCAGGCCGTCGACGCCGGGCGTTCCCGGCCTGCTAGAAGGTGGCCGCGGGGGCGGCTGCCCCCCGGCCCGGCGGCGGCGGTGCCACCCGGTCGATCGCCCGGACGGCGCCGTCCACCAGAGCATCGAGTTCGCGGCCGAGTTCCACGACGGCCCGCTCGGCCGCCTCGAGCCGCTTCGCCGCCTGGGCCGCCTCCGCCTCGAACGCGGCGGCGAGCCGCGTGGCCGCCGCCACGTCGCGTTCCCAGGTGACCAGGTCAGCCGCCAGTTCGTCGGCCTGCCCACGGACGATGGCCCGCTCCGCGGTCACGTTGTTCTGGGTCGCCGCCAGCCGCTCGTTGGCCGCGTCGAGGGCCGCGATGTCCTGTTGCAGCCGCCGCATCAGCGTCGCCAGGCCGTCGGTCATCAGGTCGGCGGCGTCCTTTCCGCCCGGCACCACCGCTCCGTGCACGAGCGTCTCGGCGTCGATCAGTCGCCGGCGGTAGAACACCTTGAGGATCTTGCCCTTGCCCTCATCGACCAGCTCGAACGCCTTTCCCAGTTCGACTTCCGCGGTCAGGGCTTCCGGCGTTCCATCCCGCTCCAGTCCCAGGAACGCGTCAAGGTCCACCTGGTCGTTGAACTCGACTTCGGCCCAGACCTCGCCGGGGAGCCGCTCGCCGTCCGCGACCGCCGCCCGCAACGCCTGCCAGTCAGCCTCGTCGACCACTTCCCGGTCTCGGGCGGCGGCCGCCGACAGCGCGTGACGTTCCACGTCGGCCCGAAACGGCTCGGGGACGAGTTCGGCCAGTTGCTCCTCCGGCTTCTTCGCCGGCTGCGGGGCGATCTGCTGGTCGACGTCGTCAGCCGCGGCCGCCCGCGAAGTCTCCGAGAATGCAAGCCAGCGGTCGAGCGGCAGCGTGTCGTAGACGGTGACGGCATCGTAGGCCCGGCTCCATGCCTGGCGGTCATAGTCGTCCCGCGGCGCGGTCTGGGTCACGGTGAGCTTGAGCCGGCCGGTGGCCTCGTCGGTGGCGACCCCCTCGACGCGGAACGCTCCGAGATACAGCCCTCCGTCCTTGGCGGGCGTGTCGTCGAAGACATAGACGGTCGCCCCTGGGTCGAGTGGGACGCTCGCGGCCCGGGCCGGCGCCGGATCGCCTTCGGCGGGCGGAGCCGCGGCCGGGTCGGCAGCCGGATCGCCGAGGTCGTCCCCGGCAACGACGGCCTCCGGTGGTGGCATCTCGAGCGTGCCGGTCTCACCGTCGTTGGCCGGCGGCCGGAACGAAGCTTTGTCCCAGTGACGGCCCCGCCAGTTGCTGGTGCGTTCCAGGGCCCGTTCCCATCGCTCCCGCTCCTGCCGCAGTTCGGCGATCGACTTGGCCCCTGCGATTCTCTCGAGCCGTCCCGGGTTGTCCGGATCGCTCGAGGGCCGGTTGGCGTCACGAACTTCATCGATTCGGATCAGCGTGTTCCGCGCGACCTGCACCCACCGCCACTCGAAATGGAGGAGCCTGGCGGCTAGGTAAACGTAGCCTGCGAGCGTGAGCGCCACGAGGAACGAGGCGGCGACCGAGACCCAGCTCCAGCGCTTGTGCCCCACGCCGAACGCCACGAGCGCCGTCAGCAAGAGCAGGCTGACCAGCGCCAGAAACACGATGGCGGCAGTAGACATGCTCGACACCAGCAGGACAGTTCGCGAGGCGGCACGACCCGCACGATCACTCCATTCGGAGTATATCCCCGACGAGCCCGCACCCCCCTGGTGTGCTTTCGTATCGACGACCCCTCGGGCTTGAGTCGCGGGGCCCGGCGCGTCGCATCCGGGCGACGCGCCGCGGCCGGTGTCGCCGGCGGGCACCGCCGGCAGGACGCTGCCGGGGGCCGATCCGAACCGCCAGCGGGGCTTCTCACCCCTGGTTTTCCACTGTTGCGGCGATCCGCCCGGGTGTCCGAAGGCGTCTGGCACCAGACGTGCATGTGATGGAGGACGCGCTCGGGATCTCGGCCGGCCGACCGGCCCATCCGATCGCGAGCCTCCGATCCCGTCCCCCAGGAACGCCCCGCATGCCCGCCGCACCCCGCCCTGCCGCTGCCGCCAAACGCCGGAGTTCGGCCGTGATCGACGACCCCATCCGTCTCTATCTGCTCCAGATGGGCGGGATCCCGCTGCTCACCCGGGAGACCGAGGTCTCGAGCGCCAAGAAGATCGAGCACTGGCGGCGGAAATATCGCCGCACGCTCCTGGCCAACGACTACGTGCTGGCCGGGGCCGTGCAGCTGCTGCAGAGGGTTCAGGCGGGCAAGCTCCGCCTCGATCGGACGATCGAGGTCTCGGTGACCAACACCCGGGAAAAGAAGCAGTTGCTCAAGCGGCTGGGGCCGAATCTCGCCACCCTCCAGCGGATCGAGGCGGAGAAGCGGCGGTTGTTCCGGGTCGCCATGTCTCGCTCCGTGCCGGCCGCGCGGCGGCAGGACGCCTGGCGGCGGCTCGTGCGGCAGCGGAACAAGGCCGTGCGGCTCGTCGAGGAGATGAATCTCCGCATCCAGCGGCTCTATCCCCTGCACCGCCAGCTCCAGGATCAGTGGGACCGTTACCGTGCCATCCAGCGGCAGCTCGCCGGCGGCTGTGGCGCGGCCATGGCCGAGGACCTCGCCCGCGAGCAGCGGCGGATCCTGCTGGCCACGCGGGAGAGCCGCTGCACGCTCGGTCGGCGGCTCGACCTGCTCGCCGACCTCAAGCAGCGGTACGACGCGGCCAAGCGGGAGCTCGCGGCCGGCAACCTCCGGCTCGTGATTTCGATCGCCAAGCGGTACCGCAACCGCGGGCTCTCGTTCCTCGACCTGATCCAGGAGGGCAACTCGGGCCTGATGCGGGCGGTCGACAAGTTCGAGCATGCCCGGGGCTTCAAGTTCTCGACCTACGCCACCTGGTGGATCCGCCAGGCGATCACGCGGGCGATCGCCGACCAGAGCCGCACCATCCGCGTGCCCGTGCACATGGCCGACACGATCAACCGGCTGCGGAACCTGACCCGCGGGTTTCTCCAGGCGAACGGCCGCGAGCCCACGCTCGAGGAGCAGGCCGCCCTGGCGGGCTTGTCGGTCGAGGAGGCGGAATGCGTGGCGCGGATGGCCCGGCGGCCGGTGTCGCTCGACCAGCCGCTCGGCGACGGCGACGAGGGCAGCGTGGGCGAGTTCGTGAGCGACGGCCGGGAGGTCGACCCGCTCCGCGACGTCAACAGCCAGGCCCTCAAGTCGTCGATCAGCCGGGCCCTCGAAGGGCTGAGTTATCGCGAGCGGGAGATCATCAGGCTCCGGTTCGGCCTGGCCGACGGCTACGCCTACACGCTCGAGGAGGTGGGCACGATCTTCGAGGTCACCCGCGAGCGGGTCCGCCAGATCGAGGCCAAGGCGGTGGAGAAGCTCCGTCAGCCCGGCGTGGATGTTGACCTGGCGAGCTTCGTCTCGGAGTCGCTCGTCGAGAAGTGGCGGCGGCCCGCCGAGGCGGAACTCGAGCCCGCGGGCGTTTGACCGTGCACCAGCCGGGCCAGCGGTTGACCGTGGGCCATGCCGCTTGTATCCCAACGGCATGGCGACCGAGGATTCACCGCCGTCCGAAGCCGAACAGCTGCTCGAGCTCTTCGACGTGCTGCCGGACGTGTTTCTATTCGTCAAGGATCGCGCGAGCCGGTTTGTGGGCGCCAATCGCGCCTTTCTCGCGATGCACGGCTGTCGGTCGAAAGCCGATGTCGCCGGGCGAACGGATCACGACTTCCATCCGCCGGCGCTCGCCACGCAATACATCGCCGAAGACGAGCGGGTGATGCGATCAGGCAGGCCGCTGCGCGACCAGGCGTGGCTCGTGCCGGATCACACGGGCATGCCGGTCTGGTTTCTGTGCACGAAACTCCCGCTCTTCGATCCGGCCGGGGCGGTGTCGGGGCTGGCCGGCATCCTCCGGCCGTTCGACCATGCGGGCAACGCGCCGCGGGAATATCGCCGCCTCACTCCGGCCATCCAGCTCGTGACGTCAGGCTTTGGGCGGCCGCTCCGGGCCGGCGAACTGGCCGGTGCCTGCGGACTCTCCCTCAGCCAGCTGCAGCGGGAGTTTCGCCGGCTGTTCGGGATCAGCCCGACCGATTACATCCTGCGAACCCGGCTCCTGGTCGCGCGGCAGATGCTGGAGCGGTCGCCGGCGACGGTGGGCGAAGTGGCCGTTGCATGCGGTTTCTACGACCAGAGCCACTTTACGAAGGCGTTCAAGGCCCATACCGGGCTGCCTCCGCAGGCCTACCGCCGCCGCCGCAAGCCGCCCTCCTGAGCACCGGCACGGGCCGGGGCCGCCCCCGTTCATGCGTCGCCGACACAAGCCGCTGCGGCCATCGTACAAGCCGCAGGCCTGGGATCGGGCTATTTTTGCAGGGTCGGAAAAGCCACTGCGGTGCGATATTCCTCCGCCTGACGGTGCCTTGATGGACCAGGTCGTGCTCGACCACATGCCGCCCTTGCCGGCCGACCGCACGGTCGGCATCGGGTGCATCGGGGCCGGCTTCATCATGGCCGACTGCCACCTCGTGGCCTACCGCGCCGCAGGCCTGCACCCCGTCGCGATCGCCGCTCGCCGGCATGACGCGGCCGCCGCGGTCGCCGCCCGCCATGCGATCCCGCGGGCCTACGAAGACTACCGCCGGCTGCTCGACGATCCGGCGGTCGCGGTCGTCGACATCGCCGTGCCGCCCGACGTGCAGCCGGCGGTGATCGAGGAGGTGCTCGAACGCCGCGGTCGCATCCGGGGCATCCTCGCGCAGAAGCCGCTGGCCACGAACTACGCGGAGGCGAAGCGGATCGTGGAGCGGTGCCATGCGGCGGGCGTGCGGCTCGTCGTCAATCAGAACATGCGGTACGACCATGCGGTGCGGGCGTGTGGCACGCTGCTGGCCCGCGGCCTGCTCGGCGATCCGGTGCTGGCCACGATCGAAATGCGGGCGGTGCCCCACTGGATGCCGTGGCAGGCGCGGCTCGGTTGGGTGACGCTCCGGATCATGTCGATCCACCACCTCGACACGTTTCGCCACTGGTTCGGTACGCCGCGGCGGGTGATCGCATCGGTGCGGACCGACCCGCGGACGGCCCGGCAGTTCGCCCACGATGACGGCATCGTGATCGTGATTCTCGAATACGACTCGGGGCTCCGTTGCCTGACCATCGACGACGTCTGGGCCGGACCGGCTCGCGAGGGGGCCGAAGCCGATTTGGGCGTACGGTTTCGCGTGGAGGGCACGGCGGGCCTGGCGCTCGGTGAGATCGGCTGGCCGGCCTGGCCCGAGCGCCGACCGAGCACGCTCGACTACACGACGACGGCGGGAGGCTGGCAGCGGCCCCGCTGGCCGGAGGCCTGGTTTCCCGACGCATTCGTCGGCCCGATGGCTGAACTGCTTCGCGATCTCGAAGGCACGGCCCCGGCCGTCGCCACCGGTGACGACAACCTGCTCACGATGGCGGTGGTCGATGCCGCCTACCGCTCGGCCTGCGAGCACCGCGGCGTGGAGATCGCCGAGATCACGACCACAGCCCCGTCGTCCACCCAGGAGCCCTCCGCATGAGACTCGGCCTCATCAACTCAGCCTTCGCCCAGGCCGGCAAAGGCACCCGCTTCGGCCTCGAGAAGACGAAGGAACTCGGCTTCGACACGGTGGACATCTTCACCGATCCGCTCGACATCGACGCCGCCGAGCGGGCCCTGATCAAGGACAGCTGCCGCGACCTCGACCTGCCGATCGTGAGCCTGTGCTGCGTGGCCCTCGGGCTCGTCGACTTCAATCCGGCGGTGCGTCGGTTCCATCTCGATCGCTGCCGGGCCTTTCTCGCTCTGGCGGCCGACCTGGGCTGCTCGAACCTGCTGCTCGTGCTCGGTGAATACGTCTGGCAGCAGGAGGTGATTCCGCCGGCGGAGCAGTGGCGGGCGGGCGTCGAGGCCGTCCGCGAGCTCGGCCATGATGCCGCCGACCGCGGCGTGAAGATCGCGATCGAGCTTGAGCCCTTCCGGCTGTCGCTCGTCAACTCGATCGACACGATGCTGGCGTTTCTCCGCGAGGTCGGCCTGCCGGAGACGGTGCGGGCCAACTGCGACATCTCGCACCTCCATCTCGTCCACACCCCGCCGGCCGACGTGGCCCGCCTCGCCGGGTGGATCGAGCACGTTCACCTGAGCGACTGCGACGGCCGCGTGCATGGCGACTTGCCGCCGGGCCGGGGCGTGACGCCGATCGCCGCGTATCTGGCCGCCATTCGTGACACCGGCTACGACGGAGCGGTCAGCATCGAACTCGAGTATTCGCCCGAGCCGGACCGGATCGTGGAGTGGGTGGCCGAGGCCCACGCCGAGACGGCCCGGATCATGCGCGAGACCGGCTGCCGGTGAGACTTGCGAGGTAAAACCATGAGCATCGCCCCCGCCACCGAGTCCGTGCCCCATCGCTC
This sequence comes from Pirellulales bacterium, assembly GCA_044346905.1. Classification (GTDB taxonomy): domain Bacteria; phylum Planctomycetota; class Planctomycetia; order Pirellulales; family UBA1268; genus QWPN01. The sequence continues at coordinate 14,164 of JBIIYH010000007.1, read as the reverse complement.
GGGCGACTACAGCCTCGTCGGCGAAGAGTCGCGGCGGGCCGTCGAGCGGGGCTTGGCCGAGGCCGACTGGTATCAGACGCCGGTGCCGCGCGAGGCGATGCGGGACCTGCTCGAGCGCCGCGACGGCCCCGCCCTCCGTGACACGATCCTCTGGTTCGGCCTGCTCGCGGCGTTTGGGACGGCCGGCTATCTCCTCTGGCCGAGTCCGTGGTGCCTGGTGCCCTTCGCCGTCTACTGGGTGATCTACGGGTCTTCGTCCGACTCCCGGTGGCACGAGTTCGGCCACGGCACGGCCTTCAAGACCGACTGGCTCAACGACCTCTTCTACGAGATCGCGTCGTTCATGGTGATGCGGGAGAGCATCGTCTGGCGCTGGAGCCACACGCGGCACCACAGTGACACGATCGTGGTCGGCCGCGATCCGGAGATCGCGGTGCCGCGGCCGCCGAACGTCGCCCGGATGCTGGCAGGGTTCGTGGGCATCCCGGCGGCCGTGCGGTATTTCCGCAGCCTGGTCCTGCATGCCCGGGGCGGGCTCGATGCGGCGGAGGCGACCTTCATCCCCGCCGCCGCCCGGCGCAGGCTGCTCGTGCGGGCCTGGGTGCATCTTGGCATCTACGCCGCCGTCGGGGCCGCCTGCCTCGCCACCCGGTCGCTGCTGCCGCTGATGTTCATCGGCCTGCCGAACATCCTCGGAGCTTGGCTGATGCCGATCTACGGCATTCCGCAGCATGCCGGCCTCGCCGAGAACGTGCTCGATCACCGGCTCAACAGCCGCACGATCCTCATGAACCCGGTGAACCGGTTTCTCTACTGGAACATGAACTACCACACCGAGCACCACATGTTTCCGCTGGTGCCCTACCACGCCCTGCCGCGGTTGCATGAGCTCGTGCAGCACGATTTCCCCGCGCCCTACCGCGGCCTGTGGGAGGCCTGGGCCGAGATCGTGCCCACGGTGCTGCGGCAGGTGCGGGATCCGGGCTACCACGTGCGGCGGAAGCTGCCCGCGCCGGCTCGCGGCGACGCCGTGACCGTCGCCGCCAAGACGGTCTCGTCGAGCGACCCGGCCGATGCGCACGGCTGGGTGGCGATCGGTCCGGCCGCCATGCTCGGTCGTGCCGACGTGATCCGCTTCGACCATGGCGGCCGCACCTACGCCGTCTATCGCACCGAAGGCGACACGTTTCACGCGACCGCCGGCATCTGCACCCACGGCAACACCCACCTCGCCGCGGGCCTGGTGAAGGGCTGCCTGATCGAATGCCCGAAGCACAACGGCCGGTTCGACGTTCGCGACGGTTCGCCGCAGCGGCCGCCCGCGTGCGTGCCGCTGGTGACCTATCCGGTGCGCAGCGTCGGGGGCCTGCTCTCGATCAACGTCCGGGAGCCCCGCGGGCAGGGCGACCGCGGACAGGAGGCGGCATTACGCTGCCGAGTGGTATCCAACCGGAATGTCGCCACGTTCATCCGGGAACTGACGCTCGAGCCGCTCCCCGGCGAACGGCGGCTCGACTACCGGCCGGGGCAGTACGTCCAGCTCGCAATCCCGCCGTATGGCACGGTTCGGTTCGCCGACTTTCAGGTGCCGCCGCCGTTCGACGCGGTCTGGCGGGCCCACCACGTCTTCGACCACGCGGCCGAAAACCACATGCACCTCCGGCGGAACTACTCGCTGGCGACGAACCCTGCGACCGACTCGGTGCTGCGGTTCAACGTGAGGATCGCCACGCCACCCCGTGGCCAGGACTGCCCGGGCGGCGTTGGGTCCGCCTATGTCTGGAGCCTCGCGCCGGGAGACACGGTGGAACTGTTCGGCCCGTACGGCGACTTCCTCATCAAAGAGACCGCCGCCGAGATGGTCTACCTCGGCGGCGGAGCGGGGATGGCGCCCCTGCGGTCACACCTGTCGCATCTCTTCGACACGCTCGAGATCGGTCGCCGCGTGAGCTTCTGGTATGGGGCGCGGTCCCGCCAGGAGCTCTTCTCCGTCGAGTACTTCCAGGACCTGGCCCGTAGGTTTCCGAACTTCCGGTTCGAGACGGCGCTCTCCGAGCCGCTGCCGGACGACCACTGGACGGGGCACGTGGGCTTCATTCACGACGTCCTCGAGCGGGAGCATCTCGCCGGCCATCCCCAGCCCGGGAAGGTCGAATACTACCTCTGCGGCCCGCCGGCGATGATCGAGGCGGCACGCGCGATGCTCGCTGGTCGCGGCATCGATCCGGAGCAGGTGTCGTTTGACGAGTTTTGAGCGACCGGTCGGACGGACGTGACAAGTATCACGGAGCCGCCCCTGCGAACGCCGTCCGCGCAGCCGGCCTAGGCCGACTTCGCCTCGTCGAGGGCCTGCTGGAGGCGGGCCTTCGGTTGGACCCCCATCATTTGCTGCACCAGCTGGCCGCCGCTGAAGATCATGATCGTGGGGATGCTCGCCACGTTGTAGGTCATCGCCAGCTGGTTGTTGTCGTCGACGTTCACCTTGCCGACCTTGAAGCTGCCCGCGTTCTCGACCGAGAGTTCCTCGATCACCGGGCCGATCATCCGGCAGGGGCCGCACCACGGAGCCCAGAAATCGACGAGCACCGGCACGGGCGACTCGAGGACCTCGGACTGAAAGTTGCTGTCGGTGAACTCGAGGGCTTTTCCCATCGTCTTCTCAGGCTCCTGTCGGTTCCGGTGCGGCCGCGGCCGCGGTACGCTCAACTCCCGGGAAGGCGCCGCGGTGGCCCTTACAAGCCGGGTCGCCGAAGTATAGCGACCCCAAGGGCCGAAGGGCGATCCGGATCTTCGCGGCCGAATCAGCGAGGGCTTCGAGCGTGCCGCACGTGATCAACCTCTCGACGGCCTGGGAGTCGCCGGATGCGGCGGCCGGCCGCGTGGCGTGGACGCGGCGGTTCGGGATGCCCGCCGGCATCGAGCCCGGTGATCGCGTCTGGCTGGTGATCGAGGCGGCGACGGGGTGCGACCTCGCGCTCGACGGTGAGCGGTTGCCGGCTGCGGCGGCCGGCCGGCTCTCGCGGCACGACATCACCGGCCGGCTGGGGCTGCGGAACGAACTGGTGCTGATTCCAGAAGTGGCGGTCGCTCCGGACCCTGCCGTCCGCCCCGCGCACGGCCGCCTGCCATTGCCCCCGGCGATCGGCAGCGTGCGGCTGGAGATCGAGCCCAGAGGTTGAAGTCGCTTCCAAAGATCGAGCCCTGCCGGCGTCGGAATCCGCGACTGGACACCGCCTCACGCTTGACGTTGGGTCGCGACGACAGGTACGACAAGCTTGGCGGGGCCGGCGAATGTCGGCGGCGTCGCATCACGAGGAGCGCATCGACCATGTCGGTCATTCGAGTCGGCAGCACGGGCACATACGCGGACGGCTGGGAGCAGATTTTCGGCGGCGCGGGGGGCGGCCGCCGGGGCAAGCCGGCGGCAAAAAAGGCGAAGTCAAAGCCCAAGCAGGCGACCGCCAAGAAGGCCGCCGCGCCGAAGGCGGCCAAGAAGAAGGCCAAGTCCCGCAAGCGATAGAGCATCGTTTCTTTTTTCGGGGGCATCCGGCTAAGCGGGGACGAAGCCATCCCCGGGAGTTCGGTTTGGCACAGTCTTGGCAGCCGTCATACAAGCCCCCGTGCGCAAGCAAGGGCGATGACGCTTGGCGATCCAAGATCGCCCTGGCGGCCCGACGCCTCACGGCATGAACCCTGGGCCCGCGGTCAGCGGCCGAGTTCGGCGGCCCGGACGGCGGCGGCCTCGACCGCGGCGGCGATCGCCTCTGGCACTCCCCGCTCGGTCAAGACAGCCAGGCCGGCGAGCGTCGTGCCACCCGGGCTCGAGACGCGGTCGCGGATCACCGCCGGCTCCTCGCCCGTCTGCACGAGGAGCCCGCCGGTGCCCTCGAGCGTCTGCACTGCCAGGGCGAGCGCGAGCGGCCGCGGCAGCCCGGCCCGTTCGCCGCCGGCGGTGAGCGCCTCGACGACCAACGCCAAGAATCCGGGGCCCGAGCCCGAGAGGCCCGTGACGGCGTTCAAGAGCGACTCGTCCGCCTCGTGCACGTGGCCGACGGCGGCGAGCAGGTGGTTTACGCGGCTCGCGACCGCGGCCGGAACCTCGGGCGTCCGGCAGACGACCGACACGCCCCGGCCCACGAGGCAGGGCGTGTTGGGCATCACCCGGATCACGCGGGGCGTGCCCGCGAGCGACTGAAGTGTGGTCGTGGAGAGGCCGGCCAGGATCGAGATCAGCGTCCTGCCCGGCATCACGGCGGCGATTCCGCCGCAGGCGTCGGCTGCCTGCTGCGGCTTGACGGCCAGCCAGACGAGCTCCGCCGTGGCGGCGGCCGCCGCGGGCGTGTCGGCGAATCGCACGCCGGGCAGGCTGGCGGCGAGCGCCTCGCGGGCCGCCGGCGCCGGGTCGTAGACCGTGATCGACTCGGCGGCGAGCAGTTTGGCTCGGCAGAAACCCTCTGCCAGGGCCGACGCCATCCGCCCGCCGCCAATCAGTGCCACGCCGCCGCCGGCCGCGGGCCCCAGTCCCGCGTCGCTCATCGGGCGGCCTTCACGGGGGGGAGCGGTGGCAGCGCCGCCTCGATCGCCTCGATGTCGAGCCGCGCGGCCCAGAGCTGGCTCGACGGCGTGCGGCCGCCGCCGTCGTCGCGGCTCGCGGTCCAGAGCAGGATCGAGCCGTCGGGCGAAAAAGCGGGCAGGACGTCGGCCCCGGGGTGGTCGGTGAGCCGCAGCGGCTCGCCCATCCGGGCGGCGTTGCCGGCCGGGTCGTAGCGGGCGATCCAGAGGTCGTAGTTGGGGCGGGCCTTCGGATCGGAGTGATCCGCGCCAGTCCAGATCAGCCAGGGCTGGTTGGGGTGCCAGAAAGGCGCCCAGTGCACTCCCCTGCCCTGCGTGATCGCCGTGTCATCAGAGCCGTCGGCCCGCATCACGTGGATCTGCAGCATGTCCTTCTCCAGCCGGTCGGTGCGGTAGGCGATCCACTCGCCATCGGGCGAGAAGAACGGGCCGCCGTCGTACCCGGGCTGGTCGGTCAGCTGCCGCACGTTCGTCCCATCGGCGTCGCTGAGGTAGATGTCGGGGTCGCCGTCGCGGTCGCTCACGAACAGGATCGACTTGCCATCGGGCGAGAACGAACACTCGGCGTCGTAGCCGGGCGTGTCGGTGATCCGCACGAGATCGGTGCCGTCGAGCCGCGCCGTGAACAGATCCATGTGCGGGTCGAAGTCCCACTGGTATCGCCGGCGGCGGCCCGACCGCGCGTCTGCCTCGGCCTCTGCCCTGGCCTTGGCCTCCGTGTCGGCGAGCGCGGGATCGAGGTGGCTCGACGCGAAGAGCAGCCGCCGGCCGTCGTTGGAAAACCAGCTGCAGGTGGTCCGCCCACGGCCCGGGCTGACCCGGCGCGGGGGCCGGGGGCCGGGGGCGGCCGGATCGAAGTCCTGCACGAAGATCTGGTAGAAGGGATAACCGTCGGGATAGGCCTGGTAGCAGATTTGGTTGGTGACCGGCGAAAAATAGCCTTCGCCGGCCCGCGACATCCCCGCCGTGACCTGCACCGGTTCGGCCATGAACCGCCGTTCGAGCGGCGAGCCGTCGGCAGTTGCCACCGCCGGCTCGGCCCCGAGGGCGTGCGGCAGCACTGCGGCGACGACCGCCGGCAAAATGATCGCGGCTACGTTGCAGGTTTTCGGCATCGGCGACAGTATAGCCGTCACCAGCCCCGTAGGCCCCTGAGGACCTCCCATCATGAAGATCTACACGAAGACCGGCGACCAAGGGGAGACGGGCCTGTTCGGTGGCCCGCGGGTCAGCAAGAACCATGCCCGGATCGAGGCCTTCGGCACTGTCGACGAGCTCAACAGCCACCTGGGCCTGATCCGCACCCTCTCCGGCGCGGAGACCTTCGACCCGGTCCTGCGCCGGATCCAATGCGAGCTCTTCGACCTCGGCGCGGAGCTCGCCACGCCCGGGGGCACGGCCGAGCGGATCACGCCCGACCACGTCACGACCCTCGAGCGGCTGATCGACGAGACGGAGGCCACGCTCGAGCCGCTGGCCTGCTTCATCCTTCCCACGGGCACGCCGCTGGCGGCGGCGGTGCACGTCGCTCGGACCGTTTGCCGTCGCGCGGAGCGGCGGGTCGTGACCCTGGCCGCCCAGCTCGACACCACGATCCCGGCCAACGCGATCGAATACCTCAACCGGCTCGGCGACCTGTTGTTCGTGCTGGCCCGCGCCGCGAACCGTCAGGCGGGCGTGGCCGACGACCCCTGGGTTCCCGCATGACCGCCCCGGCCGCCCCGCCGGGGGCTGTCCGGCCGGCCGCCACCCGGGCAGCCGAGGCGGTGCTCGAGATCCGGCGGCGGGTGGCCGCTCAGCACGCAGCCGGCGCCGACCCGCTGGCGACCTGGACGCTGGCCACGGATCTGTTCGATCAGGCGATCACGGCGCTCTGGGAGTCGATCGTGGCCGACCTGGCACCGGCCGCGGCCGCGGCGGCCCGACGCGTGTCGCTCGTCGCCGTGGGGGGGTACGGCCGCCGCGAGATGGCCCCCGCATCCGACGTCGATCTGATGCTGCTCCACGACGGCCGGGATCCGGGCGTGGTGGCGGAGCTGGCGGCCCGGGTGGTGCAGGACCTGTTCGACGCGGGGCTCCAGGTCGGGCAGAGCGTGCGCACGATCGGCGAGGCCTGCCGTCTGGCGGCGGGCGACGCCACGGTGCTCACCTGCCTGCTCGAGAGCCGGTGCGTGACTGGGCCGGCGGCGTTGGTGGAGCGGCTGGCGGCGCGGCTGCGGCGGCTGGTGCGCCGGTCGCCGCGGCGGTTCGCGGAGCTGCTGATCGCGTCCCGCCGCGAGGAGGCCGACCGGTTTGGCGAGACGGTCTCCTTGCTCGAGCCGAACGTCAAGCGATCCCCTGGAGGCCTGCGGGACATCCAGCTCGTCCACTGGCTCGGCGTCGTGCTCCACGAGGCCGAGTCGCTCGCTGAAGTGGCGGCGGTCGGCGGCATCGGCCGCGGCGACCTGCTCACGCTCCGCGAGGCCGCTACGTTTCTGGCCCGCGTCCGCACCGACCTCCACCTCCAGGCCGGTCGCTGCCAGGACGAGCTGACCCGGGATCACCAGGCGCGAATCGCCGGCGAGCGGGGCGTCGAATCCCGCGGCGGGCTGTTGGGCGTCGAGCGGTTCATGCGGGAATACATCGGCCACACGCGGGGCGTGAAGCGGATCGTGGATGCCCAAGTCGCCGCGGTCCGCGGCGGTGGCGGGCGGCTGGCGGCGAGCCTGCTGGGGCATGCGGTCGAAGGCCGCTACCGGGTCGGCCCGGCGACGGTGGCGGCGCTGCCGGGGCACGAGCCGCGGATCGCGGCCGACCCGCCCGCGATCCTCCGGTTGCTCGAACTCGCGCTCCTCCACGGGCTGCCGGTCGATGTCGCCACCTGGGAGGCGATCCGGGCCGGGCAGTCCCGGCCTACGGATGCCGACCCGCCCCCCGATTCCGCGGCGTGCGGTGCGTTCCTGCGGCTGTTCCTGCCCCCGGCGGGGGCCGTGGCGGCCTGGCGGGCCGGCCTGGCCGACCTCCTTCGCCGCCTGCACGACGTGGGCATTCTGGAGCGGTTCGTGCCGGGGTTCGCCCATGCCCGTGACCTGCTGCAGTTCAACAACTACCACAAGTACACGGTCGACGAGCACTGCATCCTCGCGGTCGAGCGGTGTCTCGACCTGGCGGGCGATCCGGGCTGGCTGGGCCGGGCCTGGCAGGGTCTGACTCGACCGCGGCCGCTGCTCGTGGCCCTGCTGCTGCACGATCTCGGCAAGGGCTATCCCGGCGATCACAGCGAGGTCGGGGCGGCCATGGCCCGGGTTGCCTGCGGCCGGCTCGGCCTGCCCGCCGAGGAGGCCGAGATCGTGGAGTTTCTCGTCCGCCAGCACCTCCTGATGGCCCACCTGGCCTTTCGTCGCAACCTGGGCGACGACAGCATCATCGCCGGCTTCGCCCGGGAGGTGGGCTCGCCCGAAGTCCTACGGATGCTCGCGCTGCTGACCGCAGCCGACGTGGCGGCCGTCGGCCCCGGCACGTGGACCAGTTGGAAGGCCGACCTGCTGGGCCATCTCTACGACCGGACCCGGGAGCTCTTGGCCGGTGAGCCGGCCGCAGCAACGGGAGAGACCACGGCGCTGGCTGCCCTGGAGGGACTGCTCGCAGACCGCCCCGCCGACGACCCTGTCCACGAACTCGCCCGGCTCCTGCCCGGGTCGGCTGTCCGCGGAGTGCCCCCGGCACGGATCGCCGAAGAGCTTTCCCGTCTGGCCCGGCTGCCCGGCGACGGCGTGTTCACGATCGCCCGCTGGCAACCGGCGACCTCCACCGTCTCGATCACGGTGGGCACGCACGAGCGGGTCGCCGTCGGCGTGTTTCATCGGGTCACCGCCGCCCTGGCGGCCGAACGGCTCGAGGTGCTGGCGGCCGACATCCACACCTTTCCAGCCGGCGAGGTGCTCGACCGGTTCACCGTCCGCGATCCCGACTTCGCGGGCGAGCCTCCGGCCGAGCGGCTCGCCGACATCGCCGCCGCGATCCGTTCGGCCGTGCACGCGTCCGAACCGCCCTTGATCAGGCCGCAGTGGAACCCGTTCGCGCCCCAGCTGCAGCCCGCCGGCCGCGGACCGGTGCAGGTGCGGTTCGACAACCAGAGCTCCCGGCAGGCCACGATCATCGAGGTCTTCGCCCACGACTCGCCCGGCCTGCTTTCCCGGGTGGCGCGGGTGCTCCACGAGGCGGGCCTGTCGGTGCGGGCGGCACGGATCGGCACCTACCTGGATCAGGTCGTCGATGCCTTTCACGTGACTGACGCCGCCGGCCGCAAGGTCGACGCCGCCGACCTGCAGGCGACCGTGCGCCGGCGGATCGAGCAGGCGGTCGAGGCCGCTACCGGGCCGCGGGGGTCGGCCTGACGCCGGCTGCCGGGTGGCGGACGGCCAGCATCCGTTCCCGCCACTGCCGATCGAACCGGTCGACGGGCATTCCCACGAGCGACTCGAACCGGGCGACCGGGTCGGTGTCGCCCGCGGCGGAGAGCTCGCGGACCTTGGCCGGCGAGAGCAAGGGCCGCACGACCGCGAGGTCGAGAGCCAGCCCCCAGGCCGCCAGATACGCCACGGCCTGATCGCCTCCGGCATGGCCGGCGATGAAGGGCTCCTGGCCGCCGGCCACGATGTCGGCCAGGGGGGGCACGCCGCCGATCCGCAGCAGTTCCTGCAGTCGGGCCAGCCGGTCGCGGTCGAAGAGGTCGAGCCTGACCTCGCCCGCCTCGATGGGCGAGGTCTCGACGACCTGCGCGATGCCCTCGTCGAGCCAGGCCGGCAGGCCCGGCGCCCTGGGCGACCGCAGCCGGCGGTCGGCGTAGGCGTGCCAGGCCTCGTGGGCCAGCCGGGCGTCGAACGCCGCGCGCACGCGGGCGATCAGTTCCGCGTTGCTTCGGCGGGCCGCCTCGACCCGGGCCGCGTCTTCGGTCCGTTCCCGATTCCAGCGCTGGCGGGCCAGCCGCACGATCTCGGCCCGTCTGGCCGCCGGCACGCCCTGCCGCTCGAGGTCGGTGGCGAGCTCACGCAGCCGGGCCTCGAGCACCCCGTCGAGTTCCGCCTGCCGCTGCGCGGCGGCATCGAGCAGGTCGGTGGCCGTGCGGCCCTCGGCCACGAGTGCCGAGAGCTCGCTGCCGGCGACGAGCAGCCGCCGGTCCGGAAGGTAGAAGGCCGGGTTCTCGATCCGCAGGCCCAGTTCCTCCTGCACCTGCCGGTATTCCGCCAGCGAGCCGCACAGGCGGACGGCCGGCGGGCCGGCCTCGGCCACCGGCGGGACGAGCGAGGTCAGTGCGGCGAGCACCAACTCCAGCCGCACCACGGCGTGACGGGTGAGCTGCGGATCGGCCGTGCTTTCGAGCGTGAACTCGGGCCCCGCATACCGCCAGGGACCCTCGTCGGCAGCGCGGGCCAGGTGCACCGCCGCCACGGCTTCCTCGCGGCGTTGTCCGGCCCGAAACGCCTCGATCCGTCCGACGAGCTGGTCGTGGCCGGCGGCCGGAAGCCGCTCGATGAACCGCACGGTCTCGGCGGGAAAACCCGGCCAGCCGATCAGGTGGGTCTTCCGCCCCTCGGCCCGCACCACCTGCAGGAAGGCGATGTCGTCGGCGTCCGGCCCGGGGGCGCCGCCGGGGCCCGACAGCACGAGCCCCTCGATCCGGCGGCCGTCACGGAGTTCGATCGCCTCGAGCTTCCAGGCCGGTGCGACAAGCTCGCCGCCCGGCTCGGCGGCCGAGCCGCCGCCCGCCACCAGCAGCCCGAACAGGATTGCAAGCGGTCGCCGCATGCCGCCCGCAGCGAACGTCCCGCGCCGGGGCACGGGTAGCCCTGAGCCACGAGAACGCCTGGGGACCACGGGGAATCCGGCTCAGATGTAGGTGTTGATCACGTTCTCGAAGAGTTCCTGGCGGCCGCTGGTGCAGGCCGCCGCCTCGCCCTTCGCAAGCAGCGCCTGCTCGAGTGAGGCGAACGACTCCTGGCCGGCCTCGATCCGGCTGCCGAGCGGGCTCTTCCAGGTCGCATACCGCTCCTCGAGCAGCTTCTGGATCGCCCCGTCGGCCCGCATCGCCGCGGCGATCTTCAGGCCCCGGGCGAAGGCGTCCATGCCGCCAATGTGGGCGTGGAACAGATCCACAGGCTCGAAGCTCTCACGGCGGACCTTGGCGTCGAAGTTGATCCCGCCGGGGGCGAGCCCGCCGTACTTGAGGATCGAGTACATCATCTGCGTCGTCATGTAGATGTTGGTGGGAAACTGGTCCGTGTCCCAGCCCACCAGCGTGTCGCCCGTGTTGGCGTCGACCGACCCCAGGAAGCCCTGCATCCCCGCATACTCGAGCTCGTGCTGGATCTCGTGGCCGGCGAGCGTGGCATGGTTGGTCTCGAGGTTCATCTTGACGTGCTTCTCGAGGCCGTAGGTCCGCAGGAAGTTGATGCAGGTGGCCGCGTCGAAGTCGTACTGGTGCTTCATCGGCTCCCGGGGCTTGGGCTCGAAGTAGAACTGGCCGGTGAAGCCGATCTCCCGGGCGTAGTCCACGGCCATGTGCATGAAGGTCGCGAGATGATCCAGTTCTCGCTTCATGTCGGTGTTCCAGAGGCACTGGTAGCCCTCGCGGCCGCCCCAGAAGGTGTAGCCCTCGCCCCCGAGCCGGTGGGTCACCTCGATCGCCTTCTTGACCTGCGCGGCCGCGTAGGCGAACGACTCGACGTTGGGGCTGGTGGCGGCGCCGTGCACGTACCGCGGGTTCGAGAACAGGTTGGCCGTGCCCCACAAGAGCTTGATGCCTGTGCGGCGCTGGTGCTTCTCGAGCGCGTCGGCGACGACGTCGAGGTTCCGGTTGCTCTCGGCGAGGGTGCTCCCCTCGGGCGCCACGTCGCGGTCGTGGAAGCAGTAGAAGCCGACCCCGAGTTTCTCCAGGAACTCGAAGGCCACGTCCACCCGCTTGACTGCCATCCCCAGCGGATCCCCCTCGCTCTCCCAGGGGCGAATCATCGTGCCCGGGCCGAAGGGGTCGGAGCCGGTGCCCCGGAAGGCGTGCCAATAGGAGACGGCGAACCGGAGGTGATCCTTCATCGGCTTGCCTTCCACGAGCGCGTCAGCGTCGTAGTGCCGGAAGGCCAGCATGTTTTTGGTGGCCGGCCCCTCGTAGCCGATCTTCCCGATCCCCGCGAACGCCTCGCCTGCCTGTGCCATCCGGCCTGGTCTCCTGGTGCCTGCCCCGGCCGTCCCTGCGCGGCCGGGGCGGTACTCTAGCAAACCGGCGTGGCTGCCGGCTAACCGGCGATTCCACCGCGGCCGTTCCAGTTGCCGGTCAGCGGCTGCCAGCCGGCGGGCAACAGCCAGGGAAACACGATCAGGTCGGCTGTCGTGCCGTCGAGCCGGTTGCTCAGCCGCCAATATGAGTCGGCGGGATCGACGAAGCCGATCGCATCGCGACCGTCGCCGTCCCAGTCGCCCGCCAGGGCCAGCCAGGTGGTGCCGGCCCAGGCGTAATCGACCGTCTGCACCCCCGAAATGTCTCCGTCGGTGCGGTTGTTGAGATAGAGCCGCTTGCCGAGCGGGTCGTAGAAGGCGATGCCGTCGGCCCCGTCGCCGTCCCAATCGCCGGCCAGCGGCCGGAAGTTGGCCGGCACCGCCCCGGTCGTGAAGGAGACGGGGTTCCAGACCGCCGGGTCGTTGTTGATGTGCCAGGCTCCCAGGCTGGGCACGAACAGGCCCACCGTGTCGATGCCATCGCCGTTGAAGTCGCCCGCGAAGGCGACCGCGTCGGCCGGCATGGTCGGCGGCGCCTGGAGCGTGATCGCCTGGGCTGCCGCGTTGTCGGCAAACAGGCGGAACTGCCGGGTGGCCGGGTTGTAGCCGCCGGTCGCGTCCCGCTTGATGCCCTCGCCGTCCGGCCCGTTCCAGTCGCCCGCCAGAGCCTGCCAGCCCGCCCCCGAGAGGGCCAGCGGCACGCGGCTGAGGGCGGCGTTGGAGCTGCTGTTGCGGTTGCTGAGGTGGGCCACGTTGACCGAGGGGGCGAACCGGCCGATCGTGTCGGCCCCTTCGGCATACCGCTCGATCGGATTGCCGGGCGTGAGGTCGCGGCCCGCCAATCCGGGATAGTCGGCCGCGTAGCGATAGGCCCGGAACACGAGGTTCTGGTAGGTGCCCGGGATGCCTATCCCAGCGGCCAACTGCGGCCGCTGCCCCTGGTAGAGCACGTCGGCAGGGTTTCGGCCGATCACCGGATTGATGTATTCCCAGACGATCTTGCCGGCCGGGTTGACCTCGAAGAACCGCCCCTCGGTGCCCTCGTTGATCAGCGTGTTGCCGTTGGGCAGCCGCTGCATGCCCGAGATGATCCGGGCGTAGAAGCTCTGTCGCGGCGTGGCGACGTATCGCCAGGTCGAGGCGGTCGGGCCGTAAGCCCGGCCCTGCTTGGCGTAGCCCTCGGCGGCGAAGCCCGGATTGAACAGGCCGGAGGTGTCGCGGCCATCGCCGTTCCAGTCGCCGGTCACGGGCTGCCAGCTGCGGTCGGCGAACGGCGTGCGCGCCGACACGACCGAGGTGATCGAGCCGTCGGTCCGATTGTTGAGGTAGAAGGTCCGGCCGAGCGGGTCGTAGAGCCCGACGGTGTCGGTGCCCGAGCCGTTCCAGTCGCCGGCCAGCGGCACCCACGACCGGGGCAAAAAGTAGGGCAGTCGGGGCCGGAACAGGATCAGCCCCTCGGGCCGCGTCCGAGCCCAGGTGGCGTCGAGCCGGTTGAGCCAGAAGTGGTTGGTGGCCGGGTTATAGAGGCCGACGTTCGTATCGCCGTCGCCGTCCCAATCGCCCACCAGCGGCTTGAACGAGGCCGGCAGGCGGCCGCCGTTCCAGTGGGTCGCGGCGAACTCGACGTCGGCCGTGAACGACGCCGTCGAGTTGCTCAGCCGAAACGTGTTCGTGGCGGAATCGTAGAAGCCGGGCGTGTCGGTGCCGTCGCCGTTCCAGTCGCCGACGAGCGGGATCCAGCCGGCCACCGCGGCGCCGGAGGCGTCGATGATCGTCTGGGGATCGCTGGCGTTGGTCGTCGCCCCGTAGAGCAGGAATCGCCGCTCCGCGGGATCGTAGTAGCCGACCGAATCGCGGCCGCCCCCCGTCCAATCGCCCTTGAGCGGCACCCAGGCCGCGGGAACGAGACCGGTGTTGAACTGCGTCGCTGAGGCAACCGTCGGAGCCGCCGATTCATTGAGGAACCACTGCTGGGCGTTGGCCGGCAGGGTGATCTCTTCCACGGTCGAGAAGCTCGGCAGCTTGGGGTTGGGGTTCCAGCCGTTGTTGAAGACCAGCATGTTCCCCGCGCCCGGCAGGCCGGGCCGGATCCACTGGGGGTCGTGCTGGTAGAAGAGCCGCTGGTCGGCGGCCGAGCCCGACTTGTAGGCCGCCGGATTGCCCCACCGGTAGAGCAGGCTGCCGCCGCGGCCCGCCCGGCCGCCGGTCCGCCCTGCGGCCTCCTCGGTCGTCGTGCTGCGGTCGATCACCCAGACCTCGCCGAACTCCCGCGGCGAGACGACGATCTGATCGAGCTCGGGGTTGTAGTCCACGGAGTTGAAGTGGGTCCAGTCGGCGGGCA
>JBIIYH010000083.1:0-10925 GCA_044346905.1 Pirellulales bacterium | reverse complement strand
TGCCCCTGCAGCCTTGAATCTGTCCGGCCTCACTCGCCGCTGCCGTCGTCTTCGTCTTCCTGGGCCTCGGCCTCGCCGGCGATCGCCTTGTCGACGGCGACCACCGCCTCCTTGGCGGCCAGGATCTTCTCGCGAAGCTCGTCGGCCACGGCCGGATTGTCCTTGAGGAACTGCCGGGCCCGCTCGCGGCCCTGGCCGAGGTGGGTCTCGCCATACCGCAGCCAGGTGCCCGTCTTATCCACCAGCTTGGCGGCCATCGCCAGGTCGAGGATGTCGCCCTCGGTGCTGATCCCGTCGGCGTGCATCATGTCGAACTCGGCCACGCGGAACGGCGGGGCCACCTTGTTCTTGACGATCTTCACCTTCACCCGCTGGCCCACCACCTCCTCGCCGTCCTTGAGGGTGCCGATCCGGCGGACGTCTACCCGGCAGGAGGCGTAGAACTTGAGCGCCTTGCCGCCCGGCGTCGTCTCGGGGCTGCCGAACATCACGCCGATCTTTTCCCGCAGCTGGTTGATGAAGATCACGGTCGTCTTGCTCTTGAAAATCGCCCCGGTGAGCTTTCGCATCGCCTGGCTCATCAGCCGGGCCTGCACGCCCACCATCGAGTCGCCCATCTCGCCGTCGAGCTCCTTCTGCGGCGTGAGGGCCGCCACCGAGTCGATCACGATGATGTCAACCGCGTTGCTCTTCACGAGCATCTCCACGATCTGGAGCGCCTCCTCGCCGCTGGTCGGCTGGCTGACGAGCATCTGCTCGAGCGAGATGCCGAGCTTCTTGGCCCAGCTCGGGTCGAGGGCATGCTCGGCGTCGATGAAGGCTGCGATACCCCCGGTCTTCTGCGCCGCCGCGATCGCGTGCAGGGCGATCGTGGTCTTGCCGCTCGACTCCGGCCCGTAGACCTCGATGATCCGGCCGCGGGGAAAGCCCTTCCCCCCCAGCGCCAGATCGACCGACAGGCTGCCCGAGGAGATCCCCTCGATGGGCACCTGCTGCTCGGCCCCCAAGGGCATGATCGCCCCTTCGCCGAAGGTCTTCTCGATCTGCGCGAGCGTGTGCCGCAGTTCGGAGTTTTGCTGCAGGAAGCCCAGCGGATCCGCCCCGCCAGCCCCACGCTTGCCCTTGCCCTCGGCACCCTTCTTCTTGTCCTTGGCCATCCGTCCGTTGACTCCTGCCGTTGCCATCACCATGGCGACTGCCTCCCAGCGGTCCCGGCACGTCGTCGGGGTGGTTGCTTCGCCACCATGAATCGAGCGACTTGACGCGAAACCGAATACTGAACCGCGGTATAGTATCGGTCGGCCCGCGGCTTGGCAAGCAGATTTTCTGGACGCCCGTTCAGGCCCACGAAACCCCTAGAAACTCAGCATTTGCCGGTATTCCTTGATCCGGCGGTCGAGGTCGGCCCGCTCGATCCCCGCCAGCCGGTCGAGGCTGAAATCCTCCACCGTGTAGCTGGCCGTGATCACGCCGTAGGCGAGGGCCTCCTTGAGGGCCTGGGGGTCGAACCGGCCCAGGGCCGCCAGATGCCCCATCATCCCCCCGGCGAAGCTGTCGCCGGCCCCGGTCGGGTCGAGTACCTGCGGCGTCGGGTAGGCGGGCATCACATACATCTCGTGCTCGCTGAAAAACATCGCCCCGTGCTCCCCCTTCTTGATCACGACGAACTTGGGGCCCATCGCCCGCACGGCATGGCCGGCCCGCACGAGGTTTTCGTCTTCGGCGAGCAGCTTGGCCTCGGCGTCGTTCAAGACCAGCCCATCCACCCGCCGGAGCAGCTCCTCGAGCTCGTCCCGCTGGATGTTGATCCAGAGGTCCATCGTGTCGGCCACGGTGAGCTGGGCTCCGGGCACCTGGTCGAGCACGGAAAGCTGCGTGACCGGCGAAGCGTTGCCCAGAAACACGAACTTGCTCTCCCGGTGGCCGCCGTTGAGCTTGGGCTTGAACTCCCCGAACACGTTCAAATGCACCTCGAGCGTCTCGCGGTCGTTCATGTTGGGGAGATACCGGCCCCGCCAGCGAAACGTCTTGCCGCCGGGGATCACCTCGATGCCGGAGGTGTCGATGCCACGGGCCTCGAGAAACCGCGTGTGCTGGCTGGGCCAATCCTCGCCCACCGTGCCGATCATCTTGACGGGCGAGAAGAAGCTCGCCGCATAGGAGAAGAACACGGCCGAGCCGCCGAGCACGTCGTCCCGGCTGGCGGTGGGGGTCTCGACGCAATCGAGGGCGACGCTTCCGACGACGAGCAGCGGCATGGGGAGCTCCTGGGGAGGGTGCGAGGTCGGAAGCCTACCCTTTTCGCGAAAATCCCGGGTGCCGCGGCTCGGGGCAAGCCCGTGCCATCTCGCCGGACGCTCGCTACGCGACCAATCCGCTGCGCGGATCGGTGCCCGCCTGCCCTCCGCTCGCTCCATGCGAACTGCGCTCCGGCATCCTGCCTGCGCTGGTTCGCAAGGCCGGCTCGATCGGCATGGGCTTGCCCCTCGCTGAATCCACGACCGGGAGCCGGGGGTGGAAGCCGAAGGAGCCTGGAGATTTCGCTGAGTTGACGTGGGCGCTGAGGAGCCGTGAGTGCGAAATATCCCAGCGACGGAGGCTTTCACCCCCGGCGACCCACTCCGTTGGGCGCCGTGCACCACACGCTCACCGGGGATGAAGCCGCACCTTCAGCTACAGCGCGGCAGCGCGCGGGTGATCCGCGTGAGCGACTGCTCCCGGCCCAGGATCGCCAGGCAGTCGTAGAGGCCCGGGCCCACGCCCTTGCCGGTGATGGCGACGCGAACCGGGTGCACGAGGTCGCCCACCTTCGCGCCGGCCGCCTCGGCCGTCGCCTTGAGGGCCTCTTCGAGCGCGGCCGGCTCGAAGGGCTCGACCGTCTCGAGCCGCGCCGCGAAGGCCTCGAGGTGCGCTTTGGCCGCGGGCGTGGCCAGCCGCTTGGCCACCGCTTCGGGATCCATCTCGGGCTCGTCCACGAGGAAGAAGTCGGCGTAGGCGAGAATGTCGCCGGCGACTTTGAGCCGGTCGCCCGAGGCCTCGATCACCCGGCGGACGATTCGCCCCTGCTCGGCGGTGGGCGGATCGGCCACGAGGCCCGCCTTCTGGAGATAGGGCAGCATGAGGCCGAGCTTCTCCTCGGTCGAGAGGCTCGTCATGTAATGGTCCTGCACAGCCCAGAGCTTCTTGGGGTCGAAGCTCGCCGGCGAGGAGTTGATCCGCCCGAGCGAAAACTTCTCCACGAGTTCCGCCCGGGAGAAAAACTCCGTCTTGTCGTCGTACGACCAGCCCAAGAGCGCGAGATAGTTGTCGATCGCCCAGGGGAGATAGCCCACGGCCCGATAGAAATCGACGATCACCGGATTGAAGGTGTCGGCATCGGCGGCCAGGCCGATCCGCGCGGCGATCGCCTGGCCGTGCTCCATCACCCGGCGGAAGTCCTGGTTCTTGAGATACTGCGCGAGCTTCCGCTTCGAGAGCTTGGTGCGGCTGCCCGGCTCGGCCACCAGCGGCAGATGGGCGTAGGCCGGCAGCTGGTAGCCCAGCGAGACCGCGATGAAGGCCTGCCGCGGCGTGTTCGAAAGATGCTCCTCGGCCCGGATCACGTGCGTGATCGCGAGATCGTGGTCGTCCACCACGCTCGCCAAGTGATAGAGGCAGGAGCCGTCGGCCCGCTGGATCACGTGATCCTGCTCCCGCTCCCAGGCAAACTCGACGCGGCCGCGGACGGCGTCGTCGATCACGAGCGACCCTTCGCGGGGCATCTTGAGGCGGACCACGGCCTTGCGGCCCTCGCCCTCGAACGCCGCCGCGGCCGCGTCGTCGAAGGCGGCGAATCGGCGGCTGTAGAGGAAGGGCTGGCCCGCGGCCTGGGCGGCCTTGCGTTCCTCGTCGAGTTCCTCGGGGGTCGCGTAGTCGCGGTAGGCGTGCCCCGCGGCGAGCAGCTTCGCCGCGGCGGCCCGGTGGCCGTCGGCCCGCTGCGACTGGAAGTAGGGCGCGTGGGGCCCGCCCATGCCCGGCCCCTCGTCCCAGTCGATCCCCAGCCACTTCAGGCCGTCGAGGATCGGCTGCAGGGCCTCGTCGACGTTGCGGGCCACGTCGGTGTCGTCGATCCGGAGGATGAACTGCCCGCCGTGCTGCCGGGCGAAGAGCCAGTTGAAGAGGGCCGTCCGCACGCCTCCGATGTGGAGGTAGCCGGTGGGGCTGGGGGCGAAGCGGGTGCGGACGGTCATGCGGGGCAGGCTCCTGGAGGGGGCCGCATTATGCCGCGTGGCCGTTCATGCGGGCGAGTTTCCTGAGCCGCTTCCGCTCGGCCTTCGAGAGCCGCCGGTGCCCGCCCTCGGAACCGTCCACGAAGTCCCCGTCGCCGCGGTCGTCATCCGTCTCCGCTGCCTCGTCGAAAGGCTGATCCTCGTCGGCCCCATCGAGCTCGGCGGCGGACTCGCCAGCATCTTCGCCCCGCTCGTCGGCGCCCTCCGCAGCCTGGGCCGCCGCAGCCGGCTTCCGCTTCGGGCGGCGGGCCGCCGGAGCGGCACACTGCCCGCGGACCTCGCGGATCACACTCCGGGCCGCCGCCAGCATCGCGACGAGCACGAGCCCGGCGCCCGCCACCCACGCCGCCTGCGCCACGACCAGCCCGCGGGCCTCTCCTCCGAACCAGCCGGCGGCCGTGGCCCAGGGCATGGCCGCGGCCACGCTCCAGGCCGCCATCGCCAGCACCATCCAGGCGAGCGTCGCCCCGCGCTCTCGCAGCGGCAGCACCGCCCAGGGCAGGACGATCGCGAAGGCCACCGCCGCCGCGGCCACCCACCAGCCGACTCCGTTCGGACCCAGCACGATCCCCGTGGCGTCGGACACAAACGAGCTCACGAGCGGCCCCAGCGGCACCGCCCCGGCCCACGCGGCCGCGGCCAGCAGCCAGGCCAGCCAGCCCCAGGCCCGAAACCGCCCCTTGTAGTCGTCTCGCCGATGCCGGCGCATGAACCGCACCGAGCCGGCCACCACCGCCGCGGCCAAGATCGCGAGCTCCGCCAACCAGACCTGCACCGAGAGGCCGACCTGCGGATCGAAGGCCGAGGCGAGCACGGCGAGCGTCCGGGCGAAGCGGCCGCTCCCCGCCAGGAGTGGCCGGCCGAAGAGCGGCCCGCTCACGGCCACCGCGATCGAGCCGCCGCAGGCGAGCAGGATCCCGAGCGTGACCGCGACGAACCGCCCCGCCGACACCGGCAGCCGGGTGGCGATCGCCGGGTGCCGTTCGGGATGGGCCTCGTCGTCGTAGGCGGTCACGGCCCCGGGGCCGGCCCCGCCGGAGGCCGCTTCGTCCCCGCCGGCATGGTCCCGCTGACGGGAGGCCAGCAGGCGGCGCCGCTGATCGCGGCGCATGGAGGCGCGGAAGGCCATCGCGGCAGCTCGAATCCGTTCGCGGTTCGGCGGCGCGTTCCTTCGCGCCGCGCGGACCGGCGGCCGTGGGCGGCGCCGATCCGTACGAGATCGTTCGGCCGAACGACGGCCGCGGATTCACCGCTTCGGCCACCATGCCGGACAGCACGCACGCCGGGCACGTTCGGAACGGGCGGCTCCCGCGGCATCGCCGCCACAACCGTCACCAGCCGCAGCATTTGCCGGCCGCCGCCATCAGGGCTACGATCCGGCCACACGGCGGGTGCGGCTGCGGGCAGCGGCACGCCGGCAGTGCACCTTCTCGCAGACCCCCAGTCGTTCACCGGAGAACCCTCGACCATGGCCTACTCGCTCCCCCCCCTCCCCTACGCCTTCGACGCGCTGGAGCCCTCGATCGACGCCCGCACGATGGAGATCCACCACGACAAGCACCACGCCGCCTACGTGACGAACGTCAACAAGGCGCTCGAGGGGCATGCCGCCCTGGCCGCCCTGCCGGTGGAGAAACTGATCGCCGACCTCGAGCAGGTGCCCGAGGCGATCCGCACCGCTGTCCGCAACAACGGCGGCGGCCACGCCAACCACACGCTGTTCTGGGAGTCGCTTGGCAAGGGCAAGGGGGGCGAGGCCAAGGGCCCGCTCGGCGAGGCGATCGGAAGCGTGTTCGGCAGCTTCGAGAACTTCAAGACCTCGATCAGCGACGCCGCCATGAAGCGGTTCGGCAGCGGCTGGGCCTGGCTGTCGCTCGACCCCAAGGGCAAGTTGCTCGTCGAGAGCACGGCCAACCAGGACAGCCCGATCATGCACGGCAACACGCCGCTGTTTGGCATCGACGTCTGGGAGCATGCCTACTACCTGCTCTATCAGAACCGCCGGGCCGACTACGTCGGAGCGATCTTCAACGTGATCGACTGGGACGCGGTCGGCAAGCGGTTCGCCGCCGCCCGCTCCTGACGCCCCCCGCCCTGCCCAGGTTGCCCTGTTCCCGTCACGGGTGACCGGCCGGCCCACGATCCCCCACCGCCGCCGGGTTGCGATTGACTCGCCCGGCGGCGGTGGCCTATCTCCTGCCCCGCTACCGGACACATCATTCCGCGCGGAGGCAGTCGCATGGTCAGGGTCGGGCTTTCGAGGCAGGCGGTGCACACACGAGGCATCGGCTGCGCCATCGCGATGCTGGGGGTCCTCGCCGCGGGCTGCAAGTCGGGCTCGTGGGGCGCGAAGCCCTCCTGGTGGAGCTTCGGTGGCACGGCCGAAACCTCGTCGTTGGCGACCGCCCCGAGCTTCGACAAGGACGTCGTCAAGCCGTCCGAGGCGGCCAAGCCCTACCCCACCACGAGCACGCCCGACGGCTACGCGCTCACTGGCGCCACGAGTACCGACCCCGGCCGGCAGGCGGCCAACGCGGCTCCGGGGCTCGTCGCACCCTCGACGGTGACCTACGGCACGACTTCCCCCGCGACCCCTCCCGCGCAGCCGTCTCCGGCGGCGACCGCGGCCGCGGCCCCGACGGCGATCGGCCCGCAGGTGGGCCCGTATGCGGGAATCCAGCCGCAGCCGCAGCAGCACACCCCGCCTCCGCCCGGCGCCATCGATCCGGCAGCCGCGGCCACAGCTGGCCTGGCCGCCGCGCCAGCCTTCGGTGCCGCGGAGGCTCCGCTCGCCCAGCCGCCGGCAGCGCGGTATGCCGATGCCCGCCCGGTCGAATCCTGGGCCGCCTCCCCACCGCCCCCCGCGGCCATGCAACCGGCCCCGGCGGCCGCGGTCACCGGCGACTCGCGGTATGGTCAAGCCACCGGCAGCCGCTTCGGCGCGCCGACAGGTTTCGAGCCGCCACCGGCCGCGGCACCGCTCGAGCCCACCTGGACCGCTCCGCCGGCCGCTCCGCCGGCCGCTCCGTCGGCCACCACGGCTCCGACCACGCTCCCGCCACCGGCGGCTGGCGGCGGCCAACTCCCCGGCGGCATGACCCCGCCCCAGCGCCGCCCCGATCCGGGCTACCGGCCCGGCGGCACCTCGAGCTATCGGCCCAGTCGGACGATCCTGGCGAGCGACGAACCGCCGGCAGCGGGAGTGACACCCGCGTCGTTCGAGGCCCCGGCAGCCGGCCGCTAGAGCGGGTTCGACTTACGTGTATCGCCGGCTCGGGGGCGGCAAAAGTCTCGTCGCTGATGGCCGAAGCGGCCATAGGCTCCTCGAGCGTTCGCCGACCCCCGTCGCCTACCCCGTCTGGTTTGCCAAAGCATCGCTACAGTTAGCCAGGATGCGCTCTAGACCGCTGCTTCGCACCCGCTCGGATCGCCCTCAACGGCCCGTGGTAGAGTCGCGGCATGCGTCCGTGGCTGCCCCTCCTCCCGGCGTTTCCGTCACCGGCCACCGTCCTGGCGGTCGCCATCCTGGTCTGCGCCGGCCGCGTCTGGGCCGCGGCCCCTCTGCCGCAGATCGAGCGGGCCGGCGGGCTCACCTTGCCCGAGCGGGTCGAGACCGATGGCCCCCCAAAAGCTGACTTGAAAAGTGGCTTGATCACCGGCCTGAGCGGCATCGCCTGGCTGGGCGATGACCGCTACGTCGCGGTGATGGACAACAGCGACCGGCTGCTCTCTTTCAGGCTGGAAGTCTCGTCGAGCGGGGAACCGGAGCGGGTCTCCGAGTTGAAACTCATCCGCCTCGGGGAACAGCACGACTACGAGGACGTGGCCCCCTGCCCACCGCTCCTGGCCCGCCGGATCGCCGACCGCCGCCGGGCCCGCGGCGACCGGATGCCGACGAGCATCCTGCTGGTCTGCGAGGAGAACACGCCGGCCATCCGAGCCGTCGATGCCGACTCGGGGGAACTCCTCGGGATCGTGCCCCTGCCCGCGAGCTTCGCCGGCCGGCGGCCGAATCGTGGGCTCGAGTCGCTCGCGGTCGATCCCGACGGCCGCGTCATCTGGACGGCGCTCGAGGAGGCTCTGCCCGCCGATGGCCCCGCCTCGGGCGAGGGACGGGGCACGGTGGTGCGGATCGCCAGGATCGCCGTGCCCGACGCGGCCGACGCCCCGCCCGATGCCCAGTTTGCCTACCCCGTGGCGGCACCCCACGCGTTCTTCCGGATCTTCGCCGGGGAGCCGCTGGCCGGCCTGGTGGCGCTCGTGGCCCTGGGCGACGGCCGGCTCTTGGCGCTGGAACGCGCCGCCGCGCCCGGCCTGCCCCCGTTCAAGAGCCGGATCACCTTGATCGAGACCTCCGCCGCCGGCGACGTCTCCGATCTGGCAGCCGATCTGGCCGACCTGTCGGATCGCCATCTCACCCGCTCGCCGCTCTGGGAAGACGCGTTGGGCTGCAACCTCGAGGGGCTCTGCCTCGGCCCCAGGTTGGCCGACGGCCGGCGATTACTCGTCGGGGTGGCCGACAACGGCGGACTCGGCACGCCCAATCAGCTGGTCACGCTGCGGCTGCGGGACGGCCCGCCGCCGATCGACTCCTCGCTGCTGGGGGTCACCGCCGTCGTGGCCGGCTTGGCGATTCTCTTCCTGCGGCTCACCAGCCCATCACCATGTTCGACTCGATGACCTTGCGGGCCCGGTCGAGATCGTCACCCGTCTCGTGCATGTAGAGCCGGATCGCGTGGACCTTGTCGCCCGCCGCCTTGGAGAGGCATTCGCGGGCGGTGTGGCAGGGGTCGACCCGGGAGTCGGTGAGCCCCAGCGCCGACTTCGAGATCACCCAGGTATCCCGCGGCCTGCGGGTGAGGCGGACGATCGCCTCGGTGGGGTAGGCGTCGCGGACCACCTCCCCCGCGGCCTGCTCGTCGGCGGCCCAGGAGATGATGATGTGGGCACTGGTCTCGATCTCGAAGAGCGGCATGCCGGAATCTCCCAGGGATAGTGGGCAGGCTAAGCCAGGCCGCCCCCAGCGTCAAACCGGCGGCCGATTCGGACGTCGAGGGTAAACTGTCGGAAGTGGAGAGTGCGCCGCCCGATGCGTGCCGGTCGGCGGCTGGCCCCGTGCAGGTTCGACCATGAAGTACGATCGCCTTGGCTTCCCGATCCCGCCGGATTTCGACCGGCCCACGGATGATGAAACCGGCCTGCCGCCCCGGCCTGAGCCCCGCGGCGGGGGCCGAGCCGGCCCCGGCAAGCGGCTGTTTCTCGTGGCCCTGATCCTCGGGCTGGTCGTGCCCGCGATCGTGGCGCCGGCCGTGATGCCGGCCGTCCGCCTGGCCGTGATGGATTGGTCGCTGGAGCGGGCGATCCTTCGCGAGGGCCGCGGGGCGGTGGCCGCGGCGATCGACGACATGACCAGGGCCATCGACTGGGGAGGTCCGGTGCTCGAGGCCGAGCCGGCGGAGAAGTGCCGCCTGCTCTGCTGGCGGGCGATGCTCGCGATCCAGAACGGCGACCCCGCCGCCGCGCTGGCCGACGCCGCGGTCGCCGCCTCGATCGCGCCCACCGACAAGCAACCGCAGCGGGTGACGGCGCTGGCTCACGCAATCCAAGGCGACGCCGAAGCCACGCTGGCCGCCGCCGAGATGGTCATCGAGCTTTCCGGCGCCGGGGATCCCGAGGCGCTCAACCACCGCGCCTACATGCGGGCGCTGGTGGGCCGGGACCTCCCGGCGGCCCTCGCCGACATCGAGACCGCCCTCGAGGGCAGCGGCGAAGGCAGTCCTGAGTTTCTCGACACCCGCGGCTTCGTGCTCCATCTGCTCGGCCGCCAGCAGGACGCGCTCGCCGACTTGAACGCCGCGATCGAGCGGGCCCAGGAAGACCGCCGCCGGTTGCTGCTCTTGTCGGGGCACCTCACCGACGGCGAACTGGCCTATCGGCTGCGGGTGGCGGATCACGGCCTGGCCGTGATGCACCACCACCGTGGCCTGGCCTGCAAGGCGCTCGGCCTGCGGGGTCAGGCCGAGCAGGATCTCGCGATCGCGGAGCGCAAGGGCTTCGACCCCTCGCGTGGGGTTTTTTAAAATCACGGCTTCGCGGCCATCCATGGCCCGCGAAGCCTTGCCGGCCATCCGGCCGGAAGAAACACGGCCCTCCAGGCCTCGCGCCCATGAGGGCTTTGCAGCCCTCCGGGCCTCGCGCCCATGACGGCTTCGCGCGGAGCAGGCGGGCGTTATACTTGCCTGGCTGCGGTGACAGACCCGACGCCGGCTTCGGCCGGACCACGGGGGTGTAGCTCAGTTGGTTAGAGCGCCAGCCTGTCACGTTGGAGGCCGCGGGTTCGAGTCCCGTCACCCTCGCTTTTCACCGCAGTGCAGCCCCGCCCCGAAAGGCCAACCACCGCAGTCGTCACCGGCGCCGCCAGCGGCCTGGGCCGGGCGATGCTCGAGCGACTCGTCGCCGCCGGCTGGCAGGTGGCGGCCCTCGATCTGGAAGGCCCACTGGCGTCGCTGCCAAGCCGCCCGGGCGTGTCCCCCATCGTCGCCGATGTCCGCGCTGCCGACTCCTGGCGGGCGGTGCACGACCGGCTGCGGGAGGAATGGCCCGAGCTCGGGCTGTTGGTCAACGCGGCCGGGGTCGGGGCGACAGGCGAGGTGGGGT
>JBIIYH010000373.1:0-2597 GCA_044346905.1 Pirellulales bacterium | reverse complement strand
GTCGCTGGCGAGGAAGGCGGGCCGGCGACGGTGTCGTTCGAGGTGGGGGGCCTCAAGCCGGGCACCCGGCAGGGCCGCGTGGTGCTCGACGGCAGCGACGACCTCGGGGCCGACGACGTGCGGTCGTTCACGGTGGAGGTCGGATCGCCGGCCCGCGTGATCGTAGCGGCCCAGCGTCCCGCTACGCAGACCGCGCGGTTCATCCTCGAGGCACTCGCGCCGGCGGCGCTGCGGAAGGCGGGCACGGCCCGATTCGCCCCGGACCCGGTCGACTACGAGTCGCTCGATGCCACCGATTGGGAGACGGCGGCGGGGATCGTGCTCCTCGATCCGCCGCCACTGGCCGAGCGCCAGTGGGAGGCCCTGGCCGCTTGGCTCGCCCCGGGCCGCGGGCTCGTGATCTGGCTCGGGCCCGCCGCCGCCGGCGGTAGTGGCTTCAATACGGAGGGCTCGCGGCGGCTGTTGGGGGGCGAGCTTGTTCGCGTCTGGCGGACGGCTGACGCCGGCAACTATCTCGCCCCGGCCGCGCTCGACCACCCGATCCTGGCGGCGTTTCGCCGCGTGGGCGATGCCGTGCCCTGGCAGGATTTTCCCGTCTTCAGGCACTGGGAGTTTTCGCCGCTCGAACGGCTGCCGCCGGCGGCGGACGGCGAACCCGGCGGGCCGGCGGCGGTGGTGGCCGCCTATCGCAATGGCCTGCCGGCGATCCTCGAGCATCGCGTCGGGCAGGGCACCGCCGTCGTGATCACCACGCCCGTGGCCCGGGAGGCAGGCGATCCGGCGGCCTGGAACACGCTCGCCACGGGCTTCGAGCCCTGGCCCTTCCTGATGCTCGCCAACGAGACGCTGCTGCATGCGATCGCCAGCCCCGACGACCGCAATGTGGTGGCCGGCGGCGCGGCCACGCTGCATCTCGGCCGCCGCGACCTGCCCACGGCCGTGGTGCGGACGCCGGGGGGCGACACGTTTCCGGCGGCGATCGACCGCACCCGCGGCACGGTCACGATCACGGCCACGCTCGAGCCCGGCAACTACAGCGTCCGGGCCGGCGGCGAGGCGGCCGGGGTGGCCGACGGGTTCAGCGCCAACCTCGACCCGGCCGCCACCGACTTTCGGCGGCTTGCGGCGGACGATCTCGCCCGCGTGCTCGGGCCGGGGCACCGGCTGGCCCGCACCGAGGACGAGATCGTCCGCGACGTCAACCTCGACCGGATCGGCACGGAGTTGTTCGGCTGGCTGATCGTGCTGGCGGCCCTCGCGATGGCCGGCGACTGGATCGTGGCCAACCGCTTCTACCGGCCGCGGGAGACGGTGAACGCGGAGCGTGACGCGGTGGCCGAGTTCGCCGAGGCGGTGTCGGAGAATGTCGAGGGGGACGAGGCAGCTGACTCAGGTGTCGCTGCCGCGCCGCCGTTGCCCGGTCGAACCAGCCCGCCGCCGCTACCCCCGGTGACCGGAGCGCCGGCATGAGCGACAAGGAGACCTGGCTCGAGGAGCTGACCGTGCAGTTCGACCCGGTGGGGTCGTGGGGTTTCGTGGCGCTGATCACGCTCGCCCTGGCCGCGGTGCTGCTGGCCGTGCCCCCGGACCGCACGCGGCTCTCCCGTGGCCGGCGGCTCGGGCTCGTGGCCCTCCGGCTGGCGGCGTTTCTCGCGCTCGTGGCTTGCATGCTCCGGCCCACGCTCGTCTCCTCCCGCAAGGCCCGGCAGCAGGCCACGGTGATCGTGCTGGTCGATGCGTCGGAGAGCATGACCGTGGCCGATGTCGCCGGTGGCCGCACCCGTTGGGAGGCGCTGACCGGCGCGGTCGAGGCGGCCCGGCCGGCTGCGGCCGAGCTCGTCGCGCGGGGCGACGTCGAGATCGCAGCCTGGACGTTCGACCGGGAGCTCCATCCGCTGGCGGCGCGGGGCGAGGACCCCTTTCCGCTCGGGGCCTGGCGGGACGGGGAGACCGCCGACGAGACGGCACTCGGCTCGGCTGTGGACGAGGCGCTGCGGACGATCGGCAGCAAGCGGCTCGCGGGACTGATCGTCTTGAGCGACGGCGCCCAGCACGCCTACGCCCCCCGCGACCTGCCGCCGCAGACGGCCGCCCGCAATGTCGCCGACGCCGGCGCGCCGATTTGGAGCGTCACCTTCGGCCAGCAGCGTGGCGGCGGACAGGGCCGGGACGCGGCGGTCGTGAACCTCTCGGTCGCCGAGACGGTCTATCTGGAGAACATGCTGGAGGTGGCCGGGCGGGTGCGGCTGGAGGGGCTGGCCGGGAGGTCGGTGGCGGTCGTGTTGCTCGCCGAAGACGGCAAGGGGGGCATGGAGGAGGTGGCCCGGACCACCGTCCAGACCGCCGCCGAGAGCGGCGAGGAGAGTGTGCGGCTGGCCTGGACCCCGAAGGCGCTGGGCGAGCGAAAGCTGACGCTCCAGGTCGAGCCCCAGGATGGCGAGGTGGTGCTCACCAACAACCAGCTCTCTACCTTCGTGACCGTGATCGACGGCGGCTTGAAGGTGCTCTACCTCGAGGGCGCGCTGCGGGTCGAGCAGCGGTTTCTGCGGCGGGTGCTGGCGGCCAGCCCCGACATGCAGGTGGACTTCCGCTGGATC
>JBIIYH010000112.1:0-8248 GCA_044346905.1 Pirellulales bacterium | reverse complement strand
CGCAGCGGCGGATCTCGCCGGGGTCGCCGCTCGAGTTCGACGCCGGCATCACCGGCCCGGAGGGGCGGCCTCGGGCCGACGTGCCACTGGAGGCCGTGGTCATCTCCCCGAGCGGGCAGTCGCGGCCGGTGCGGGCGGTGCCGGCGGGCGAGACGTTTGCCGGGACGGTGACAGGAAGCGACGAGCCGGGCGACTGGACGCTCGTCGTCCGCGGCCGGCCGCCGGGGGCGGCGGTGCCGCTGGAGCGGTCGGCGCGGTTCACCGTCTTCCGCCAGGATCTCGAGCTGGCCAACCCGCGGGCCAACCCGCTTCTGATGCGGCAGCTGGCCGAGGCGACCAGCGGCGGCGTGCGGCTGCCCGAGGAGCTGCCCGGCATCTTCGCGGAGATCGCCGCCCGGCCGGCGGAATACGAGAGCCGTGAGCAGTGGTCATTCACGCCCTGGGATACCTGGCCGATGCTGCTCCTCTTGGCGGGCTGCCTGACGGCCGAGTGGTACCTGCGGAAGAAGTGGGGGCTGGTGTAGGGCGAACGCCCCGGAAAAAGTGGGCGATTCCCGGCATTTTGTCGCTGGACCCGGCCTGCTACCCTCCCGCCCCGCGTTCCGCCCCGGACGCGTGCCCGGAGCCCCGTCATGGCCAAGCGCCGTCCCATCCGCGACAAGCTCTTGCTCGGCGGCCTCCTGGTCGGCGTGATGGTGGCGATTCTTTCGGCGAGCAGCTTCCTTGGCGTCTACTCCTACCGGCGGCTGGTGCGGGCGCTCTCCAGTCGGGCGGCCGAGCTGCCGCTGGCCGCCGAGCTCGATGCCCGGGTGGCCAGCCTGCGGCTCGACCATGCTCGGGCGTTGGCCACCGACGACGCCGTGGAGGGGTTGCTGGCAGGTGTGCGGGCCACGGTCGAGGCGCTGGCCGCCTATGAGAGCGAACTCGAGGCGGGCGAGCTCGACGACGTTCCCTTCGCCGACCGAACCAGCGAGCGGGACACGGCCCGCCGAATCGCCGACTGCCTGGCCGGGATCGAGACCACCGTGGCTCCTGCTGCCGGGCTGCCCCGAGCGTCGGGCGTGTTCGGCCATGCGGCGTTGATCGAGGCCACGCCCCAGCTCGAGCGGCTCGCAACCCTGACCGCGGAACTGCCCACCTTCCTCCAGCAGCGGCTCCACGACCTGTCGCACGAGGTTCGCGGCCGCTACCGGACGCTGATCGTCGTGACCTGGGCCTCCGCCACCGCGGCCGCCGGCCTGCTCGCCGCGATCGGCGTGCTCACCTACCGCTGGGTGTTTCGACCACTGCGGCACCTCGGCCAGGGTTCCCGCCGCGTGGCGGCCGGCGATTTCGCCTACCGGATCCAGCTCGACACCCACGACGAGATGGCCGAGCTGGCCGACGCCCTCAACGACATGACCGAGCGATTCCAGGCGATCCGCGACGACCTCGACCGGCAGGTGCAGTCTCGAACCCGTGAGGTGATCCGCAGCGAGCAACTGGCGAGCGTCGGTTTCCTGGCTGCGGGCGTGGCCCACGAGATCAACAACCCGCTGGCCTCGATCGCGATGTGCGCGGAGTCGTTGGAGAGCCGGATCGACGCTTTGGCGCCGGCCGAGTCGGAGGCCCAGGTGGCCCGCCGCTACCTGTCGCTGATCCAGAGCGAGGCCTTTCGCTGCAAGGGGATCACCGAAAAGCTGCTCGACTTCGCCCGGCTGGGCGAGGTCAAGCGGCAGGCCACCGCCCTGGCGGCCCTCGCCACCGACGTGGCCGACATGCTCCGCCACGTGGGCCGGTTCGCCGGCCGCTCGATCGAGATCGAAGAGGGGCAGGACGTGCTCGTGATGGTCAATCCGCAGGAGATCAAGCAGGTGGTGCTCAACCTGCTGGTCAACGCGCTCGACTCGATCGAGGAGCACGGGCGGGTGCGGGTCGCGGCCCGCCGCAGCGGCGGCACGGGGGTGCTCACCATCACCGATGACGGCTGCGGGATGACGCAGGAGGTGCTCGACCACCTGTTCGAGCCATTCTTCACGCGGCGGAAGAGCGGCCAGGGCACCGGGCTCGGGCTGTCGATCGTGCACCGGATCATCACCGATCACGACGGCCGGATCGAGGTGGCCAGCGAGGGCCCGGGCCGTGGCTCCACCTTCCGGGTCTCACTGCCGCTGGCCCAGATCGGGGCCGTGGCCGGCGACCCGCCAGCCCCGCCGCTCGACCGGGCCGCATGAACCACCGCGTTCGGAGATGCTTACCGTGAAGACCAACCGCCCGATGCGGATCCTGTTCGCCGACGACGAGGCCTCGATCCAGGAACTGATGCGGATCGAGCTCCCCCGGCTCGGTCACGAGGCGACGGTCTGCCCCGACGGCCGGACGGCTCTGGCCGCCCTCGACCTGACGGCCTACGACTGCGTGATCGTCGACCTCGACATGCCGGGCGTCGGGGGCATGGAGGTGATCACCCGTGTGCGGCAGACGTCACCCGACACCGAGACGGTGATCATCACCGGCAAGTCATCGGTGGAAACGGCGATCGAGGCGGTTCGGCAGGGGGTGTTCGAATACCTGACAAAGCCCTGCCGGCTGGCCGACATCCAGGCGGTGCTCGAGCGGGTTCGCAAGAAGCGGGAGCTGACGACCCGGCTCCGGGCCCTGGAACAGCGGGTGCGGCGGGCCGAGGGGGCGACGCGGCTGGTGGGTGGCTCACCGGCGCTCGAGCGGGTGCGGCAGCTCGTGGCCCGCGTGGCGGGCAGCGAGGCGGCGGTGCTCGTCCGCGGTGAGACCGGCACGGGCAAGGAGCTCGTGGCTCGGGCCGTGCATGAAGGCAGCGGCCGGGCCGGCGGGCCGCTCGTGGCCGTCAACTGCGGCGCGCTGCCGGAGCACTTGGTGGAGAGCGAGCTTTTCGGCCACCGCAAGGGAGCTTTCACCGGGGCCGACGAGCACCGGGCGGGGCTGTTCGAGGTGGCCGACGGCGGCACGCTCTTCCTCGACGAGATCGGGGAGCTGCCGCGGTCGCTGCAGTCGCGGCTGCTGCGAGTGCTCGAGAGCGGCGAGATCCGCCGCGTGGGCGACAACCACCCGATCACCGTGGACGTGAGGCTGGTCTGCGCCACCCATCGGAACCTCGAGCAGATGGTGCGGGCCGGGGAGTTTCGCGAAGATCTGCTGTTTCGGATCAACACCTTCGAGATCGTGGTGCCCCCGCTGCGGGATCGGCAGCAAGACATTCCGGCACTGGTGGACCACCTCGTGCGGCGGAGCCGCCCGCAGTTGCCGCCACAGGCGTCCGTGATCGACGCCGCCACGCTGGCGACGCTCGCCGCCCATGACTGGCCGGGCAACATCCGCGAGCTCGCCAATGTCGTCGAGCACGCGCTCGTGCTGTGCGACGAACTACCCCTGTCGCTGGACCACCTTCCCGTTCGGCTGAGCGGGCTCAGACCGGCCCCCGGGCCGGCCTTGGCTGGTCCAGCCGTGGCGGCCGCTGCGACCCGGTTATCCGAGCTGCCGCGGCCGCAGACGCTCAAGGAACTTGAGCTCGAGGCGATCCTCGCCGGCCTCGAACGGAACCACGGCAACAAGCCGCGGACCGCCGAGGAACTGGGCATCAGCCTCAAAACGCTTTACAACAAGATGCACCAGATGCAGGGTGGGGAACTCGACAAGTCGGCGTAGTGGCCGTCAGGTCTTGCGGACCACGCCCACGAGCACGCCGAGCACCTTCGCGCTGCGGACGTAGATCGGCTTCATCGAGGAGTTGGCCGGCTGGAGCCGGATCCGGTCCCGCTCGGGGAACCACTGCTTGAGGGTGGCTTCGCCGTCTTCCGTCTGGGCCACCACGATGTCGCCGGCGTGGGCGGTCTGCTTCTTCTGGATCACCACCCAGTCGCCGTCGGCGATCTGGGCGTCGATCATCGAGTCGCCCATGACCTTCAGCACGAAGTGATTGTCGCGGTTGAAGAGGCTCTCGAAGTCGACCCGCTCCCGCTGCTCGTCGGCCGTCCGAAGGGTGCCGGCCGCCACCCAGCCCGCCATCGGCAGGCCGCGAAGATGAGCCGGCTCGTTCACCAGCTCGATGGCACGCGACATGTTCTTGCCCCGGCTGATCAGCCCCTTGCGCTCGAGCGCCTTGAGGTGGCAGACCACGCCGTTGGGCGAGCGAATCTTGAAGGCCAGGCCGATCTCACGAACCGTGGGGCCGAAGCCGCGGGAATGGATCTTGTCGCGAATGAAGGTATAGATCTCCATCTGCCGGTCGGTCGGGAGATCCCCCTGCTCCTCGTCTTCGGCCAGTTGGAGTCCGAGCGGATTGCCTCGAACCGCGGCCACGGCGGCAGCCACGCGGCCCCGCTTCGGACGCCCGTCGGTGCGTGACTTGGCGGTGCGGACGGCGGTCTTCTTGCGTTTCGACATCGGTGTCTGGCGGCAGGGGCCGCTTCCTCGGGGGGCGGTAGGGGAACGAGCCACGGAGTGTGAACGCCGGTATCTTACTATACGGGCGTGCATTTTCAAGGCCCACCAAAAAAAACTTTTCGAACGGCCCGCCCTCGGCGTACATTGACCCTTCCGCCCCCCCCTCGGCCCCCGGAGTCTGGAATCATGACACGCTCGGCCCCGTTTGCAATCCATGTCCTGGGAGTCTGCTGGGCGCTGGTTTTCCAGGCCGGAACGGCTGCCGAGAGGGCGTCGTCCGAGCCGGCCGGGGCGGTCGCCGACGCCTCCGCGACGGCCTCCGCGGCCGCCGAGCCAGGCAAGGAGGGCGGCCGCAAGACGGCCGGCTCGATCGCCCACCTGCGAATCACCGGCGAGCTGCCCGACGGGGTGGGGCAGGGGGGCCTTCTGGCCGATGTCGCGCCGCGGCTGCATCGGCTCGTGGAACGGCTGGAGAAGGCGGCCGGTGACGAACGCGTGGCAGGCGTGCTCGTGGCGATCGAGTCGCCCGCGATCGGCCGGGGGCGGGCCGCCGAACTGCGGGCCGCGATCGGCCGGGTGCGGCAGGCGGGCAAGCAGGTCGCCGCCGTGTTCGTCGGCGGCTCGCCCGCGGCCTACTCGGTCGCGTTGGCCTGCGACAGCGTGGCGATGCCGCCCGCGGCCACGCTCGAGCTGACGGGCGTGCGGGCGGAGATGATGTTTTTCAAGGAGCTGCTCGACCGGCTCGGCGTGGACGCCGAGATCCTCCAGGTGGGCGAGTTCAAGGGGGCAGGCGAGCCGTTCACGCGCACGAGCATGAGCCCCGCCCTCCGCCAGCAATACGAAGCCTTTATCGGCGACCTCTACGAGCAGCTCGTGGAGCAGGTGGCCGCCGACCGGAAGCTCGAGGCCGGCCGCGTGCGGGAGCTGATCGATACCGGTGTGTTCACGGCCGAGGCGGCCCGGGCGGCCCGCCTGATCGACGCCGTGCAGTATGAGGATGAGGCGGTCGCGGCCCTCGCGACCAGCCTCGGCGTCGCGCAGCCGAAAATCCTCCGCGACTATGCCGAGCGGAAGATCGACGATGATTTCTCCGGTCTCGGTGGCCTCGTGAAGCTGATGGAGCTGTTCTCCGGGCAGCAGAAGGCCACGTCGGCCGGAAAAGGAAAACGGGTCGCGATCGTCCACGTGGCCGGGGAGATCCGCGAGGGCAAGAGCACCGACGACCTCGTGATGGGCGGGTCGGCAGGCTCGACCACGATCGTGAAGGCGATCCGCGAGGCGGCGAATGACGACAAGGTGGCGGCGATCGTGCTCCGAATCGACTCCCCCGGTGGCTCGGCGCTGGCGAGCGACCTGATCTGGCGAGAGGCCGAGCGGGCCAAGAAGCCGGTGGTGGCGAGCCTCTCCGACATCGCGGCCAGCGGTGGCTACTACATCGCCGTGGCGGCCGATCGGATCGTGGCGGCCCCGGGCACGCTGACCGGCTCGATCGGCGTCGTCGGCGGCAAGCTGGCCGTGGGCGGCGCGCTCGAGAAGGTGGGGGTGCACACCGACGTGGTGAGCAAGGGCAAGAACGCCGGCTGGCTGTCGCTGACCGAGAAGTTCACCGCCGGCGAGCGGGAGGCCTTCCTGGGCACGATGAAGGACGTCTACCGGCTGTTCACGGGGAAGGTGGCCGCGGGGCGGAAGCTCGACCAGTCGAAGGTTGATTCGCTGGCCGAGGGCCGCGTCTACACGGGCCGCCAGGCCCTGGAGGCGGGGCTGGTGGACCGGCTGGGCACGCTCGACGACGCGATCGACGAGGCGCGGAAGCTGGCGGAGATCGACGCCGGCGAGAAACTCGAGCGGATTCTGCTCCCCGAGCCCCGCGGCTTGTTTGACGACCTGTTCGCGGCGGCCGGCGGCGACATCGCGCCGGTGGCCCGGCGGGCCGGCCTGCCGGCCGGCGACGCGGCGATCCGGGCGTTGATCATGGCCCGGATCGCGGGGCTGCCGGGTCTCGATCCCCTGGCGGCCGAGGCCGACACGCTCGTGCAGCTACTCTCTGGCCGGCCGCAATTCTTGATGCCGCTGCGGGTGCGGGTGCGGTGAGGGGTCGAACCAGCCGGCAAGAGCCAGGCAGCCACAAGCCGGCGTGCAGCGAGCGTTTCGCCTGGTCTTACCAGGCGAAATGGGCGAAGGCCTTGTTCGCGTCCGCCATGCGGTGGACGTTCTCACGCTTCGTCACCGCCGCACCCTCGCGCTTGAAGGCGGCGATGATCTCCTCCGCCAGCTTCTCGTGGGTGCCGCGGCCCTTCTTCTCACGAACCGCCTGGAGAAGCCAGCGGATCGCCAGCGACTGCTGCCGGTTGCGATTGACCTGCATCGGCACCTGGTAAGCGGCACCGCCCACCCGCTTGGAGCGGACCTCGACGGCCGGCTTGATGTTTTCGATCGCCCGGTTGAAGACCTCGATCGGCTCGACGTCGGTGATCTTCTTGGCGACGATCTCCATCGCCTTGGAGAAGATGCCCTGGGCGACGCTCTTCTTCCCGTCTTCCATCAGGCAATTGATGAACTTGCTGGCCAGCAGCGAGCCGAACTGCGGGTCGGGGCGGAGGTGCGAACGGCTGGCGGTGATGCTTCCCATGGTCGTGGTCTTTCTGGTTTAACCCTTCTGGCTCAGCCCTTTTTGGCGCCGTAGAGGCTGCGTGACTGCTTCCGGCCCGAGACACCCAGCGTGTCGAGCGCACCGCGGATGATGTGGTAACGGACGCCCGGCAGGTCGCGAACCCGGCCGCCGCGGATGAGCACGATCGAGTGCTCCTGCAGGTTGTGACCCTCGCCCGGGATGTAGACCGTGACTTCCTTCTTATTGGAGAGCCGGACGCGGGCGATCTTTCGGAGCGCCGAGTTGGGCTTCTTGGGCGTCATCGTCCGCACCTGCAGGCAGACGCCCCGCTTCTGTGGGCACTTGTCGAGCACCGGCGACTTGGAGAACTTCCGCTTCGGGTGGCGGCGGTGACGAATGAGTTGGCTGATCGTGGGCATGCGGAAACGCTTTTGGGGAGACCTTTTTCAGGGAGCCCCAGAGAATAACCGAAGGACTGCGCCGACGGAAGCGGGGGGCTCAGGAAGGCTCGGGAGCCAGAATCTCGCCGCGGCCCCCGGCGATCAGGTCGCCGTGCCACTGGCGAAAGCGGGCCGGCGGGAGGGTGGTCGGCCGAAAGCCCGCCCGCCGCAGTTCCGCCAGTTGCAGGCCGATAAACGGCGGCAGCCAGGCCCGCCCCCGGTGAAAGCTGGCCGGAATCGCCGGCTGATCGGCGAGGGCCACGAGCGATCCCCGCCTCATTCCGAGCCCCGGATGGGGGCCGACGCGGCCCGCCACCAGCACTGTTCCCGCCCGCATCTCGAACGCCGCTGCCGCGGCGCAGTCACCGCCCACGGCCACGATCCCGCGCCGCATCCGCTGGCCCGTGAGGCGGCCCACGTCGCCCATCACCACGACCACGCCGCCGCGGAGCCCGTGATCGCTGCCCGGCAGGGCCCCGGCCACGTTGTCGCCGGCCGAGCCCTCGACCATCACCTCGCCGCCGCTCAGTTCGGCCGCGAGCCAGTCGCCCGCGTCGCCCGCGACTTCGAGCCGGCCGCCTCTCATGCCCTCGGCGGCATGCCGGCCGACGTTGCCCGTGACGCGGATCGTCCCTCCGGCCATGCCGGCGCCGACAGAGTGGACACGGCTGAAATCGCCGTGGCACTCGAGCACCGAGCCGGCCGTGTCGCCCGAGATCGAAAACAACTCGCCCAGCTCGGCAGGCCGCTCGTCGGCCGTGACGGCGAGTCCCTTCACTGCATCGAGCGACAGGCCGGC
>JBIIYH010000332.1:0-3124 GCA_044346905.1 Pirellulales bacterium | reverse complement strand
CCGCGGAAGCCGCAGTGGCCGCCCACACAGAGGTCGCCGAGCCACTCGCCGACCCTGGTCTGGATCGACCGCATCTGCTCGAGCTCGTGCTCCTGAAGGTGCGCTCCTGAAAAGTCGTTGCCGCACCAGCCGAAGCTGAGGTTCGTGAGGCCCGGCTGGCCGATCACCTGCAGCGACGGCTCGCCGAGCAGCACGGCCTCCTCCGTCCGGACCGCCGCCATGCTCAGGCTGCGGCCGTCGATGAACCGCATCACGGAAGCCGCGGCGCCCCGGTGGGCCTCGGCCAGGGCCCGGAAATCGGCCGCGCCGTGGACCAGGTGCACGCCCGACCCCGCAGCGGAGTGGTCCAGGCTCACCACGAGCGGCAGGCCGTACCGCCGGGCCAGATCATCGAACTGAGCGGGGTCCAGGAAGACCTCCGAGCCCGGGATCACCGGCACGCCGAGCTCCTTGAGCTGCCGCCGGACCCAGGTCTTGCGGTTGAGCATCTCGGTGATCGCCGCGGCCGGGTTCATGATCCGGATGCTGGGATACTCCCGGGCCAGCCGCTCGAGCTCCCGCGACGACTGGTAGCAGAGCACATACGACTCGGGGAAGTTGTCGTGCAGCCGGCGGATGCTCTCCTCTAAGAATGGCTGGAGCTCCTCCATGCTGGAGTCGGTGCGCACCCGTGACGTCTTCTCCGAGGAGAAGAAGAAGTCGAACGAGTTCTCCACCCGGGCCGGCTCCTTGCCGTACCGCGTGATGGCCATCACGTTGATGTGCGGCTGGAGGAAGTCGCCCGACAGCCAGTCGAGCATCCGGAGGGAATAGCATCCCAGGCCGCGGTCCCGCAGGGCCGGGTGGCGGTCGAAGTTTTCGAACGAGCGTTCGATCGTGGCGGCGAGCTTGGTCACGCGGCACCTCCGGCGCGACGCTCGAGCCTGAGGCAAGCTGTCGATGGGCGGGCTGACGACGGGCGGGGCGGGGTGTCGCATCGACCCGATGCGCGGCGGTAACCGCCGAAGGGGGCCAGGGGGCAGACGGGGCTCATCGGCCTCGACGCTCGCATTTCCAGCGGAGAATAGTCCGCGACGGGGGGGCGGGAAGGGGAAGGCGGGAACCAACGATCGACAACGAAGATGACATGCACGTCGCGTGCCATGCACGGAAGAAATGCCCCGGCGCAGAAGGCGCCCGGGCGAAGCCGGCATGCAAGGCCGGAGCCAAGCACGTGGTCATGAAAAAATGACAATCCGAAGGAACGCTTGCGATCGGAAAGACGACCGCGACCGACATTTTTGCAATCTTACACGCCGCCGGGGTGCCGTGCAGCGACCGCGAACGACGGATTTTCCTGCCCGGACGGCCCCGCTGGCCGACCGGATCGGACACCGGAAAAAAATGGTAGAAGAGCCGGGGTGGTCCCGCAACTCACCGGTCACCAGGTCGGTTTTTGCGGCCGGCCCAGCCGGGTTTCACGCTCCAACCGATGACATCACCCCTTCCCGTCGGTGACCATTTCCCGCCCGCCGCCCCGGATCGGGCTGCCCCGGCGACGGCTTCCGGGAGCCTGCCGCCCGGCTGGGGAGCGCTCGTGCCGGCCGATGAGACCGTGCTGGCAAGCTGTCGTTACGACCTCGACTCCGCCGGAAAGTTCACGTCGGGCAGGATCCTGCTCACCGCCGGGCGGCTCCTGGCCGACGATCCGGCGACGGGCGACAGCGGCCGGCCGCCGCAGGTCTGGCCGCTCGACGACGCCTGCGAACTGGCTGTGCGGATGCGGGTCTCCTTCGGACGGCTGGAGCTGGTGCGGGCCGGCCGCCCCGAGGCGGTCTGGCAGTTCACTTCGGCCCGGGCGGCCGCCGTCCAGTCGCTCGCGGAGGCCTGGGACGCACGGAAGGAGCCGCGGCCGGCGGGTGACGAAACCGCCGCTGCGGAGTCGCCGGCCCCGCCCTCGCGGTGGCTCGACGACGAGGATGCCGGCGGCGACCGCGGCTCGTGGCGGCCGCTGATGCGGGTGCTCGGGTTCTCCCGGGCGCATGCCGGCGTCGCGATCCTCGGCTGCCTGCTCTCGCTGGCCAGCACCGCCATGGCGCTCGTGCCCCCCTACGTGACAATGCCGCTGGTGGACAACGTGCTGATCCCGCGGCAGGCGGGGGCCGACGTCCCCTTCCATCTCGTGCGGTGGTACCTCGGCATCCTGGCCGTGGCGGCCATCGTCTCCTGGCTGCTGGCCTGGGCCCGGGCCTGGACGCTCGCCTGGGTCAGCGAGCGGATCGCGGCCGACCTCCGCAGCCGCACCTACGCCCACATGCAGAGCCTGTCGCTCGACTTCTTCGCCACCCGCCGCACCGGCGACCTGATCTCGCGGGTCAGCAGCGACACCGACCGGATCAACAACTACCTCTCGCTGCACCTGATCGACTTTTCGTCGAACGTGCTGCTGGTGCTCCTGACCGGGGTGGTGCTGGTCTGGATCAGCCCCCGGCTGGCCCTGGTGACGCTGGTGCCGTTTCCGTTCGTGGTCTGGCTGGTGAACGGCGTGCGGGAGCGGATGCGGCGGGGCTTCACCCGGGCCGGCACCGCCTGGGCCGACATGACGAGCCTGCTGGCCGACGCGATTCCGGGGGCGCGGGTGGTGAAGGCCTTCGCCCAGGAGGCGCGGGAGAGCCGCCGGTTCGAGGCGGCCAACCAGGGCGTGCTCGTGGCCAACGACCGGGTCAACGTGGTCTGGTCGTTCTTCGGTCCGCTCGTCAGCCTGGCCAACGAACTGGGGCTGCTCGTGGTTTGGGCGGCGGGAGCCTGGCTGGTGTTCGGCGGGTCGCTCACGGTCGGCGCGCTGACCGCGTTTCTCGCCTACATCGCCCGGTTCTACGGCCGGCTCGAGTCGATGGTCCGGATGGTGCCCGCCACCCAGCGGGCCGCGGCCAGCGCCGAACGGATCTTCGAGATCCTCGACTGCGTGCCGACGGTCGCCGAGCCCGCGCGACCGGTCGACCCGGGCCGGCTCCGCGGCCGGATCGAGATCGACGGCGTCCGGTTCCGCTACGGGGCCCGCGAGGTGCTCCACGGCATCGACCTGGTGATCGAGCCGGGCGAGATGGTCGGGCTCGTGGGAGCGAGCGGCTCGGGCAAGTCGACG
>JBIIYH010000341.1:0-2991 GCA_044346905.1 Pirellulales bacterium | reverse complement strand
CCCGACCCGCGCCAGCCGGGCATCCCGAGCACCAAGGGCACGCTCACGCAGGCCTGACCGCCGGGGCTGCCATGCGCAGACTGTCCCCGTCGGTGCTCTCGAGGCAACCTCCTGCGAGGCTCGGGGTTGCCCGTGCCATCTCGCCGGACGTTCGCTGCGCCCATCCTGGGCTCCGCTCGCTCTGTGCTAGCTCGCTTCGGCATCCTGCCTGCGCTCGCTAGCAAGGCCGGCTCGATTGGCACGGGCAACCCCGAGCGACCGCCCTACTCATTCACGTACGTTTCGAGGAACCGGGCCAGGCGGTGGAAGTCGCAGCCCCGCTCGACGTAGCGGACGACCGTGACCAGCGTCTCGGGGTTTACGAGTTCCTCGAAGGGAACGTAGTTCAGATCGAGCTGTCCCGACACGCTCACCATCACGCCATTGAGGCCCCGCTCGGCCAGCGCCCGGTAGGCCCCCACGCCCAGCTGGCTGCCCAGCATCACGTCGAAGGCGTGGGGCTTGGCACACCGCGACTCGTAGCCGAGCTGCAGGCCCACCACCTTGCGGCTGCGGCCCGTCTGCTTCTTGAACTCGTCGGCCACGAGCTTGGCGAACATCTTGCCGAGCTGGACGTGCGAGATCGAGATGTGGCCGTGGTCGTCGCGGGGGATGCCCGCCAGGGCCGAGGCCGGCAGATACTCGGCCAGCCCCTCGGCCAACACGATCACGCCGTACTGCTTGCCCTCCTGCTCCTCGCGGACCCGCATCGTCTTCACGATCCGGTCCACCACGAGCTCCACGTTCATCACCGGCTTGATCTTGGTGGTGCCGTCGGGGGCGGTGACCGTCTCCTCGCTGCGATACTTGCCGTGGATGTCCTCCACGCTCATCACCAGGCTGGCCTCGCCGGCGATCGCGGCCCCGTAGGAGAGCCAGCCGGCGCTGCGGCCCATCGTCTCGCAGAGGAAGTAGCCGCGGCTCGCCTCCGCGTCATAGAGCAGATTCCGGATCTCGCCGCCGAGCGTGTCGACGGCCGTGAAGTAGCCGAACGTGAAGTCGATGCCCATGTAGTCGTTGTCGATCGTCTTGGGCAGGTGCACGACCGGCATCCGCGGGGCGTCCGCCGGCAGCCGATCCTGGTACATCTTGAACTTGTTGGCCGTCTTGAGCGTGTCGTCGCCGCCGATCGAGATCAGCGCCTCCACGCCCAGGCTCCGCAGGCCGGCGTAGACGTTGGCCAGCGGCCGCGACCGCTCGGGGTCGTCGAGGTGGGCGGGCGACGAGACGTGCTTGCCGGGGTTGGTGCGGGCGGTGCCGAGCATGATCCCCTGGCCGCTGCGGGTCCGTTTCAAGAACTCGGGGCTGATCTTCACGTAGTCGCGGCCGGCCACGAGCGGCTGGGCCGGCGAGAAGTCGGCCAGCGACGAGTAGCCGTGCTTCATCCCGATCACCTCGGTGCCCTGCCGCATGAAGGAAGTGGCGGCGGTCGAGATCACCGCGTTGGCCCCCGGGGCCGGGCCGCCGGCGAACAGGATCGCGACGCGGCGGAAGTGGTGGGCGGGCTGGGGCGGACGAGAGAGAGACTCGCTCATGGAGAGTTCCTGGGTTCAGCCGCCGAGGGTTCAGCCGGCGAGCATTCGTTCCACGAAAGTGGTATCGACCTGGGCCTCGTGGAAGGCGGTGTTGGCCAGCAGCTCGAGATGGAGCGGGACGGTCGTCGCGATCCCGGCCACGCGGAGTTCCTTGAGGGCCCGGGTCATCGTGTCGATCGCGTCCTTGCGGGTCGGCTGGTGCACGATCAGCTTGCCCACGAGCGAGTCGTAGTGGGGAGGCACGACATAGCCGGTCGTGGCGTGGGAATCCCAGCGGACGCCGAAGCCGCCCGGGGCGATGATCCGCTCGATCCGGCCCGGGTTGGGACGGAAGTTGTGGGCGGGATCCTCTGCGTTGATCCGGCACTCGATCGCATGGCCGCGGGGCACGATCTCGGCCTGCTTGAGGGCGAGCTTCTCGCCGGCGGCCACGCGGATCTGGGCCTTCACCAGGTCGATGCCCGTCACCATCTCGCTGACGGGATGCTCGACCTGGATCCGGGCGTTGACCTCGATAAAGTAGAAGTTGTCTTCCTGGTCGACGATGAACTCGACCGTGCCGGCCGAGTAGTAGCCGGCCGTCTTGGCCAGCCGCACCGCCGCGGCCGCCATCGCCTCGCGGGTCGCCTGCGGGAGCCGGGGCGACGGGCTCTCCTCGATCAGCTTCTGGTGCCGCCGCTGGGTCGAGCAGTCCCGCTCCCAGAGGTGAAACACCTGCCCGTGGGTGTCGGCGAGGATCTGGATCTCCACGTGCCGCGGCCGCTCGATGTATTTCTCGATGTAGATGCCGGGGTTGCCGAAGGCCGCCTGGGCCTCGGCCGAGGCCTGCTGCCAGGCCGTGGCCAGCGACAGGTCGTTGGCCGCCACCCGCATGCCCTTGCCGCCGCCGCCGGCCGTGGCCTTGAGCAGCACCGGGAAGCCGATCTCGCGGGCGATCTTCACCGCCTCCTGCTCGCTCGTGAGCAGGCCCTCGCTGCCGGGCACGGTGGGCACGCCCGCCTCGCGGGCCAGGGCCCGGGCGGAGTTCTTGTCGCCCAGCCGCTGCATCGCCTCGGGCGCCGGGCCGATGAAGCCGATGTCGCAGGAACGGCAGACCTCGGCGAAGTGCGAGTTCTCGGAGAGGAAGCCGTAGCCGGGGTGAATCGCCTGCACGTTGCCGATCTCGGCGGCACTGATCACGCGGTCGATCCGCAGGTAGCTGTCGGCCGCCTTGGCCGGGCCGACGCAGATCGCCTCGTCGGCGAGCTCGAGGTAGGGGGCGTCGCGGTCGGCCTCGCTGTAGATCGCGACGGTCTCGACACCGAGCTCGCGGCAGGCGCGAATCACACGGAGGGCGATCTCGCCACGGTTGGCAATCAGGATCCGCTTGAACATGGGGATTCTGCCCTGTGGGATTCCGGTCTGGATTCCGGTCTGG
>JBIIYH010000117.1:0-7879 GCA_044346905.1 Pirellulales bacterium | reverse complement strand
GGATTCCGGTCTGGATTCCGGTCTGGGGCCCGGTTTCCGCGGCGAGCCCGGAACGCGAGCCGGGCCGTGGTCGCGTGCCGGGTGAGGCTCAGGCGTCGGGCTCGACCTTGATGAGCGGCTGGCCGAACTCGACCGGCGCGCCGTTCTCGACCAGGATCGCTACCACCTGCCCGGAGACGCCCGCGGGGATCTCGTTGAAGACTTTCATCGCCTCGATGATGCACACGGTCTTCTCGGGCCCGATCCGGTCGCCCACCTTGACGAACGCCGGCGAGTCTGGGCCCGATGCCTTGTAGAAGGTGCCCACCATCGGGCTCTTGATGACGAGCATCCGGGAATCGGCGGCGGCCGGAGCCGCTGCGGCGACGGGGGCCGCCGGGGAGGCGGCCACGGGGGCCGGGGCAGCCTGGACGGGACCGGTGTAGGCGACCACCTCGCCACCCCGGCGGATCTTGACCCGGTGGTCGGCCTGCCGCAGGTCGAGTTCCGACAGATCATGCTCCTTCATCAGCTCGATGAGCTGGCGGACCTTCTTGACGTCGAAAATGTCGGCCCGGGTCTGAGCGGCACACATGTGGGTGGGGTGTCTCCAGGGCGGCCGTCGGGGCGGCCGAAAAACATCGGTAAACTCGGGGGAGGGTAGCGGTCGCGGGAGGTTTCGGTCAAGGTACGGCGGCGTTTCGGGCGGGCGGCAGGCCGGTCGCGGCACACGGCCCCGCGGCCGCGGACACTCCCTCCGCAGCCGTCGCGACTCCAATCATGACGACTTCGCCAGCCACGCCACCACGCGATCTGCCACCGCCTCCCCCCCGGCCCGAGGCCGCGAGCAAGCGAGACTTCGGCAGGGTGCTCGTCGTCGGCGGCTCCCTCGGCATGGCGGGGGCGCCGGGGCTGGCGGCCTCCGCGGCGCTCAAGAGCGGTGCCGGCCTCGTCGAGGCGATCGTGCCCGAGCCGGTGATGGCGATCACGGCTGGCTTCGATCCCTGCGTGATGACCCGCGGACTCCCAGCCACGAGTGCCGGCACCTTCGCAGCGGTCGCCACGGCCGAGATCGTGCAGTCCATCCGCCGGGCGTCGGCGCTCGC
The DNA here is from genome assembly GCA_044346905.1 of Pirellulales bacterium. Classification (GTDB taxonomy): domain Bacteria; phylum Planctomycetota; class Planctomycetia; order Pirellulales; family UBA1268; genus QWPN01. Next base: position 6,794 of record JBIIYH010000117.1, on the reverse strand, counting down.
GATCGGCCCGGGCCTCGGGCGGTCAAGCGAGGTCGCCACGCTCGTGGCGACGCTCTGGCGGGAGGCGGCCATCCCCGCCGTATTCGACGCCGATGGGCTCTGGGCGGTGAGCCTGCTCGACCCCGCCGCCCGTCGTGACCACGCCGGCCCGCGGCTGGTCACGCCGCACGCCGGCGAGATGCTCCGCCTGGCCGGCCACGATCCCGCCGGGCCCGAGGCCACCGACCGCGCCATGCTCGTGCGGCTGGCCCGCGAGTTCGCCGCAGAGTCGGGGGCGGTGGTCGTCCTCAAGGGGGCCGGCACGCTCGTCGTCGGAGCCGGCCGCGAGGCGGTCAACGAGACGGGCAATCCAGGCATGGCCACGGCCGGCACCGGTGATGTGCTCACGGGCGTGGTGGCGGCGCTGCTCGCCCAGGGCATGGAGCCGTTCGCTGCCGCCCGGCTGGCGGCCTGGGTGCACGGGGCCGCCGGCGACGCGGCCGCCGCGGAGCTCGGCCAGATCTCGCTCACGGCCCGCGATCTCCTCGAGCGGCTGCACGTCGGCTTCCGGGCCGCGACCGTGCTACCATGACGCCGCTCCGAACAGCAGGTCGGCTGAACGCGAGTGTTTTGCGTCTCGCCGCTTCCGTATCCCGAGGAGGACCAGCCCGATGAACGCCTCGCCCCGCACGCTCCCCAGCCGTCGCAGCTTCCTCCGCACGGGTCTCGCCCTGGGCGGTGCTGCCGTCGTGGGCCGTGGTTCTCCCCTGCTGGCGGCCGATCCGGCCTTCACGCTCCCGCCGCTGCCCTACGCCTACGACGCGCTGGCCCCGGTCATCGACGAGAAGACGATGACCATCCATCACACGAAGCATCATCAGGCCTACATCGACAAGCTCAACGCCGCGGTGGCCGCCGAGCCGTCGCTGGCCGGCAAGACGGTCGAGCAGCTGCTCGCCAACCTGCCCGCGATTCCCGAGGCGGTGCGGACGGCCGTGCGGAATCACGGCGGCGGTCACGCCAACCACACGCTCTTCTGGACGCTGATGCGGTCCCCGCGCGAGGGCAACGCCCCCGCGGGCAAGCTGGCCGAGGCGATCGCGGCGAAGTTCGGCTCGGTGGAGAAGTTTCAGGAACTGTTCGGCGCCGCGGCGGCGGGCCAGTTCGGCAGCGGCTGGGCCTGGCTGGCCAAGGGGCCCGACGGCCTCGAGATTCTGGCCACGCCCAACCAAGACTCGCCGATCTCGCAGGGCAAGACGCCGCTCTTGGGCCTCGACGTCTGGGAGCACGCCTACTACCTCACCTACCAGAATCGCCGCCCGGACTACATCAAGGCTTGGTGGCAGGTGGTCAACTGGGACGAGGTCGCGAAGCGGTTCGCCGCCGGCTGAACCTCGTCAGCGGGCGAGCTGTCCGCCGCTGGTATTGCCGCTCTGGCAGCGCGGTAGTACCATGAGGCGATGAAGTCGATCAGCGTCAAACTGCCGGAGACCCTCGCCCGCTGGCTGGACCGGGAATCGGCTGCCCAGCGCCGCTCCCGATCGGAGATCATCCGCGAGGCTTTGGAGCAGCGGCGGCAGGTGCCGGGTCAGCCCACCGCGGCCGATGTGCTCGCGGATCTTGCCGGCACCATCGACGGGCCGCGGGATTTGTCGGTCAATCCCCGGCATCTCGACGGTCTGGGCCGATGAAGGAGTCGGTGCTCCTGGACACCGGGCCGCTGGTGGCCTGGCTGTGCCGGGGCGACCGCTGGCATCGCTGGGCCGTGCAGACTTTCGCCACGATCTCGCCCCCGCTCGTGACCTGCGAGCCTGTCCTGACCGAAGCCTGCTTTCTCTACGCCCGCGAGGGGGGCGATCCAGGCAGGCTGCTGAGGGCGGTGGCCGCGGGCCACATTCGAGTCGGCCTGGCCGTCGAGCAGGAGGCTGAGGCGATTTCAGCACTGCTCGAGAAGTATGCCGATGCCCCGATGTCGCTCGCGGACGCGTGCCTCGTGAGGCTGTCGGAACTCCAGCGTGACAGTCGCGTGCTGACGCTCGACCGTCATTTCGCCCGGTATCGACGCCTGGGCCGGTCGCTGATCCCGCTGCTCTGCCCGTGGTCGTGACCACCGCCCGGCGGCCGCGCGACACGTCACCGGCCGCCGGCTGAGCGGGACGCGTTCCGAGTCGGCCGAAACAACGGCGTGACGTCGGCCACGCCGTCGTCGCGGGCGATCCAGACGCGGGAGCGGTCGGTCGGCGACATGCGGTGGCCGCCGGTGAACGAGCCGAAGGCCGGCATCACGAGCAGCCCCGGCTCGGCCACGAAGCAGCGGTCGATGAGCCGGTCGCCCGATGGGGCGGCCAGCGCGATCACCGGATGGAGGTGGCCCGCGATCGTGAATGGCTCGTCGCGATCCGGCTCGGGCAGCGGCGTGCCCGGCTCGTGGACGAAGTGAAACGGCGGCTCGTCGTGCGTCCGCAGGACGGAGTCGATGCCGAGGCCCGCCGGCAGCCGGCCGACCGAGCGGTCGTGGTTGCCCGCCACGAGCAGCACCTCGGTGTCGGAAAACCGGCCCCGGGCGGCGGTGAACTCGGCGAACACCTCTTCCGTGCAGCCGCTCTTGGCGTGAAACAGATCGCCCAGCACGAGCAGCCGCTTGGCCCGCGTGGCGGCCACGAGCAGGGCCAGTCGCGCGAGGTCTTTCTGCGCCGAGCCCTCGGGCACCGGGATGCCCTTGCTCCGGAACGTGGCCGCCTTGCCGAGGTGGAGGTCGGCCACGAGCAGCGTTTGGCTCGCCGGCAGATACGCCGCCCGCCCGGGCACGAGCACGATCTCGGCCTCGGCGGCCGGAGCCAGAGCGGCGGACGTGACGGGGAGGATGCGCATGGGGTCGTTCGAGGGAAGCTTTCGTTATACGAAACCGACAGGTTCTCGCCGCGGCGGGCATCTTGCCCGCTGACTCCGGGTCTTATGGGTCGGCAACCTCTGGCGTGGGAGCCGGGGGTGAAAGCCTCCGTCGCTGGGATATTTCGCACGGACGACTGCCCAACTCCCACCTCAACTCAGCGAAATCTCCAGGCTCCTTCGGCTTCCACCCCCGGCTCCCGGATGATCGTATTCATCGCATGACCACCGATGGACTGCGAGGGGGGAGGCCCATGCCAATCGAGCCGGCCTTGGCAGCGAGCGAAGGCAGGATGCCGAGAGCGAGCTGCCATGGAGCGAGCGGACGGCAGGATGCCGGAAGCGAGCGTCCGGCGAGATGGCATGGGCCTCGCCCCGAGCCTGCGTCATCCACGACACGCCGCCTGCTCGAGCTCGCGGGCCATGTCGGTGATCCGCGCGAGCCAATCTTTCGTGGTCAGCCGCGACTGGATGAACTCGGCCCAGATCGGGAAGGCGAGCGGCGTGAGCCGCGGGGTCTCCACGACGCGGATCTCCTGCGTGGCGATCCGCTCGACCGCGGCGGCGAGCCGCTGAAACTCGAACTGCCGCTCGAGCACCTCGCGGCGGGCTTGGGCGAGGAGCATGTTGCCCGCGTCGTGCTCGGCGAGCACGTCATAGATCAGCCCCGCCGAGGCCTGCGTCTGCCGGTCGCTGCGGCCGCCCCCCTGCACGAGCCCGGCGACGCGGGCGATCTCGCGGAAGTGGCGGCGGGCCATCTCGGTCGAGTTGAGGCAGCTCATCAGGTCGGCGAGCAGGTTCACCGGCGAGAAGAGTCGCCGCCACTCGGCGGCCGAGTCGGGCAGCGGGTCGCGGCCGGCGATCTCGAAGCCCCAGTCGTTGAAGGCCAGCGTGAGCGTGGCGGGCTGGCGGCTCGCCAGCCGCCAGGCGACGAGCGAGGCGAGCCCCTCGTGGACGAGCCGGCCCGCGAAGGGAAACACGAAGGCGTGCTCGCCGTCACGGCCCCGCCAACGCTCGACCAAGAGCGTGTCGCGGTCGGGCAGCCGGCTCCAACGGGCCTGGATCTCCAGGAGCGGCCGCACGGCCTCGAGCTCGCGGGCCGCCTGGCCGCCGGGCCGCGTCGCCTCCCGCACGAGATCGAGCACGGCGTCGGAGAGCAGCGTGGTCAGCGGCATCCGGCCGCCGTTCCAGCGGGGCACCTGGAGCGGGGCAGGGGATCGCGACCGCTTCACCCAGGCGGTCAGGCCGTCGAAGCGAAACAGCACGAGCGGCCGGCCGGCGAACAGAAACCGGTCGCCCTCCTTCAGCCGCGAGATGAACGACTCCTCGACCGTGCCCAGCCGGCCGCCGCGGAGCCACTTCACCTCGACGGTGGCGTCGCCCGCGATCGTGCCGATGCCCATCCGGTGCTTGCGGGCGATGGCGGGGCTCGCCACGTACCAGCGGCCGAACCGCTCCTTGATTCGGGCGTAGTCGGGATAGGCCGCGAGCGCCGGCCCCCCGCGGGCGGCGAAATCCATCGCCCACCGCCACGACGCGTCGTCGAGATTCGCGAAGCCGCGGGTGGAGCGGACCTCCGCCAGGAGATCCGCCTCGCGGAAGCCGCCGCTGCAGGCGACCGTCACGATGTGCTGGGCGAGGCAGTCGAGCGCGGCCTCGAGCGGCTCGCGGGCCTCGACGGTGCCCCGCTCGCAGGCGCCGCGGGCGGCGGCGCACTCGATCAGCTCGAGCGCGTGGGTCGGCACGCAGACGAGCCGGCCGGTGGCGCCCGGGGCATGGCCGCTGCGGCCGGCCCGCTGGAGCAGCCGGGCGATCCCCTTGGGGCTGCCGACCTGAAACACCTGTTCCACCGGGCCGAAGTCCACGCCGAGGTCGAGGCTCGACGTGGCTACGACGCACTTCAGCTTGCCTCGCTTGAGCCCCTGCTCGGCGGCCGTGCGGAGCTCGCGATCCACCGAGCCGTGGTGGAGCGCGAGCTTGTGTTTCCAGTCGGGCCGGGCCTGCCGGATCGCGTCGAACCACCGTTCGGCCTGCGAGCGGGTGTTGGTGAATACGAGCGAGGTCTCGGCCCGGTCGAGCGCGGCGAGCACCTGGGGCAACAGCCGCATCCCCATGTGGCCGGCCCAGGGGAAGCGTTCCATCGGCTCGGGGATCAAGGTCTCGATCTCGAGCTTCCGTGGGAGCGCCGCCGAGACGAGCCGGGCCTTCCCGGCCGCGGTGGGCCCGACCAGGGCGGCGGTCGCCTCGGCGAGATTGGCGAGCGTGGCCGAGAGCCCCCAGGTGACGAGCTGGGGCCGGAGGGCCCGGAGCCGCGCCAGCGCGAGCTCCGTCTGCACGCCCCGCTTCGTGGAGAGCAGTTCGTGCCACTCGTCCACGACCACGGTGTCGAGGTTCGCGAAGATCTCGTGGGCGGTCTCCAGGGAGAGGAGGACGGAGAGCGTCTCGGGGGTCGTGACGAGCGCGGTCGGCCAGTTGTCGCGGAGCCGGCGCCGGTCGGCCTGCGAGGTGTCGCCGGTGCGGATGCCGACGGAGATGCCCGCCGTCAGCGGCCGCAGGGCGTTGAGCGGCTCCTCGAGCGCAGCGGCCGTGTCGGCGGCGAGGGCCCGGAGCGGCGTGATCCAGACCACCCGGAGCCCGCCGGCTGCGGGCGGCGCGGCCGACGACGCGTCATCAGCCGCGGCCGTCAGCCGGGCCAGGCCGCCGAGCCAGGCCGCGAGCGTCTTGCCGGTGCCGGTCGGCGCATGGAGCAGCCCGCTTTCGCCGGCCGCCATCGCCCGCCAGGCCTCGTCCTGGAACTCGAACGCCGTCCAGCCGCGGCTCGCAAACCAGTCACGGAAGGCCGTGATCGTCGCGGCCGGGCTCCGCTCGGCCGCGGGCCGCCGGCGCGGCGGTGTGCTGGGCCGTTGAGAACGGGTCGGTGACGGCATGCCTGCAGCGTAGCCGCTCGGCAGCCGCGGGACATGGTTGTCGCGGGCCGCCGCTACCAGGCGGCCTCGAAGCCCAGGCTGGCCCCGTGAAGGAGCACGCCGCCGCCGCCGTTGAGGCCGGTGCCCGAGGTGTTCGTGGCGGAAAAGTCGAACTGGTTGGGAGCCAGCGCCACGCCGGTGAGCCAGAGGAAGTTGTAGCCGGTGCGGAGCCGCCAGGTCTCGTTCAGCCGATACGACAGGTTGACGGAGAGGTCGCCGATGAAGCCCACGCCCCCTTCGGTGGCCGAGCGGGCCCGGCGGACCGGAGGGTCGGGCACGAACACCGAGCCGATCGGGTCGGCCGACTGCGACATCGCCGTGCCGGCGAGCGCCGCCTTGGCCCAGCCGTCGATGCCCCAACGATCCCACTCCATCCGCCCGCGGCCACCGATCTGGGCGCCGAAGAAGTTGGTCGAGGAGCGGACGTCGTACCGGCTCGGGCCCGGGAAGTCGCCGCCGGAGAGTTCGAGGCCGGCGGCCTCGTCGAGCCCGGCCCAGCGGAAGCCGGCCAGCCAGTCGAGCGTGCCGCGGCGATAGTTGCCGCACCGCTCCCAGGGGTAACGGGAGCACCGGGAGCAGCCGCGATCCTCGACCCGCCACAGGTAGTTGGCCTCGGCCGTGTTGAGCGTCGAGGCATAGGTGGCCCGAGCCAGCGAGCGGCGGTCGAAGCCGTCGACCAGCAGCGCCAGCGGATCGGCGGCGTTGATGTCGGCCGCGCCGCCTTGCTCGAGATCGGCGAACATGTTCCAGACGCCGAGGTAGCCCACCTCCCAGCCGCGGCCGCAGTCGTCGACGTGGCCGCGAAACAGCCGCAGCCCCGGCTGGACCGCGAACTGCGGCTCGCCGGTCGTGATCAGCGCGTCGGGGCCGATCGCGGCGAGGATCTGGTCGGTCGACTGGTTGTCCCGCTGCAGGAACACGCTGTCCACGAGCCAGTAGGTTTCCTCCTGGCCCGCACGG
>JBIIYH010000082.1:0-10973 GCA_044346905.1 Pirellulales bacterium | reverse complement strand
GCGACAAGGTCTTGATGGGGCCCAAGCGGGAGGAGGTGCTCGCCGGCCGCGAAAAGACGATGACGGCCTACCACGAGGCCGGCCACGCGCTCGCCGCCTGGCTGCTTCCGGGGGTGGACAAGCTCCACAAGGTCACGATCATCCCCCGCGGCCGGGCCCTGGGGGTCACCCAACTGGTGCCCGAGGAAGACCGGATGAACGTCGGGGAGAGCGACCTGCAGAATCGCCTCGCCTTCATCCTCGCCGGCCGGGCCGCGGAGAAGCTCGTGTTCGGCGAATACTCGGCCGGCGCCGAAAACGACCTGATGCAGGCCACGCGGATCGCCCGCAAGATGGTGGCCCACTGGGGGATGAGCGAGAAGCTCGGGCCGGTCTCCTGCCAGAGCTCCCACGAGCACCCCTTCCTCGGCCGCGATGTCTACGAGCAGCGGGAGTTCAGCGAGAACACGGCCCAGATCATCGACGAGGAGGTGGCCCGGTTCCTGGGCGAGGCCGCCGAGCGGGCCGTGCACTTGCTCTCGGAAAACCGCGGCAAGCTCGATCGGCTGGCCGGCGAGCTCGAGAGTCGCGAGATGCTCGACGACACCGAAGTGGTGGAGATCATCGGCCCAGCCACGCCCCGCTCGGCCGGTCCTATGACCCAGGCCGCCCGCGACGCCCGCTCCCCGGAGGCCTGACCGCCCGTGCTCGCCCACTCGGTCTATTTCACGCTCAAAGACCGCACCCCCGCGGCGGCCGCGGCCCTGGTGGCCTCATGCCGCGAGCACCTCACCGGCCACCCCGGCGAGGTCGCCTTCTCCGTCGGCACGCTCGCGGCCTACGACCGCCAGGTCAACGACCGCGATTGGGACGTGTTCCTCTTGATCGTGTTCGAGTCGCAGGCCGCCCACGACGCCTATCAGACCGCCCTGCGGCACGAGCAGTTCATCGCGGCGAACGCCCCGACGTGGGCAAAGGTCCGCGTCTTCGACGCCGACGTCGCCGCCTGGCAGGCGTAAAGTCGCGGGCTGGCCCGCTCGGCGGTCCTGCCCGCGGGGGAGTGCGGGGTGCTGGCAGTGTCTCGGCCAGCCTGCGGCGGAACTTTCGCCAGATCCCAAAAAAATCTTGCATCCGATCGCCGAGCGCCTACGAATCCTTGGCTGTCGGGGTCTTGTGACGCCGGCAACCTGGTCTCTCCAAACTCCTGAAAGGGAACCCTCATGCGTTGCTCATCGTTCCGTCTCGCCCTCGGGGCCGCTCTGGCCCTCCCCGTGGCCTCCCTGGCCATGGCCGACGATTGCCCGCTGGCCGCCGCCAAGAAGGCCCAGGCCCAGACCCACGTCCAGACCGTGGCCTTCAACGCCGAGAAGAAGGACATCGTCGATACCGCCGTCGGTGCCGGCAGCTTCAAGACCCTGGTGGCCGCGGTGCAGGCCGCCGGCCTGGTCGAGACCTTGAAGGGCGCGGGCCCGTTCACCGTCTTCGCCCCCACCGACGAGGCCTTCGCCAAGCTGCCCGCGGGTACGGTCGAGTCGCTGCTCAAGCCGGAGAACAAGGAGAAGCTCGTGGCCGTGCTCACGTATCACGTGGTGCCGGGCAAGGTGATGGCGGCCGACGTCGTCAAGCTCACCGAGGCCCCGACGGTGCAGGGCTCCAAGGCTAAGGTTAAGGTCGTCGATGGCGCGGTGATGATCGACGGTGCCAAGGTCGTGAAGACCGACATCGAGACGAGCAACGGCGTGATCCACGTGATCGACGCGGTGATCCTGCCCCCCGCCAAGTAGTCGGCAACCTGCGGCCAAGCCCGCCGGCAGACGGATTCGAGGCGGGGCGGGCGCGAGCCCGCCCCGCTGTCCGTTCGACGGGCTCTCCCAAGGCTGACCGCGGTTGGCTACGATGCCGGGGGTGACCGGCAGGATCGATCCGCGGCCGGCGATGGTTTGACGAATGATTCACGGACGCAGAGGCTCGTTTTGCAAGACTCGCTTCTCCCGCGAATCGCCGACGGCGACCAGTCGGCCGTGCCGGAGTGCATCTCCCGGTATGGCGGGCTTGTCTGGACGCTCGCGCGGCGACGGCTGGCGAGCCGGGAAGATGCCGAGGATGTGGTGCAGGAGGTATTCGTCGATTTGTGGCGGTCGGCTGACCGATTCGATCCCCAGGTGGCCGAGGAGATCACGTTCGTGGCGATGATTGCCAGACGACGCGTCATCGACAGGCTCCGCCGAGGGGCGGAGTCGCGGCAGACCTCCTCGATTGACGAGGCCGGGGCGGCGGAACTTCCCGAACCGGCGGGTGACGCGGTGGACCGGCGGCTCGAACTGGGCGAGGAAGCCCGGCTCGCCGACGAGCAGCTCGCTCAGCTCAAGCCCGAGGAGCAACAAGTGCTCCGGCTTTCGATTTTCGACAGCCTCTCGCACTCCGCGATCGCCGAGCAGACGGGCCTGCCGCTGGGCACGGTCAAGTCGCACATCCGCCGCGGGCTCGACAGCCTGCGACAGAAGCTGGCCGGCCGCACGCGGGGTGACCGTGGCCGCGGCCGGATGCTGGCTGAAAGGAGCGGGCGATGAGCGGCTTCGAAGCAGAACGCGAAGACATCGCCTTGGCCGGAGCACCCGGAACGGCCCCGGGCGACTGGGAGCTCGCCGCGGCGGCGGTGGAACTGGCGATCTTGTCCCGCGGCGGCAGCCCGCTCGGGGCCATGCCGGGAGACCTCGCCGCGAGGATCAGCCGCGACGCACCGGCGCATCTGCCGCGGGCGATCGCGGTGGAGGCCCGCCCCGAAGCACGGTCCGGCGGCGGCCGGCTTGACACGTCTGCCCGCCAATCGTGGCTCCCGGCGGCAGGCTGGTGGACGGCCGCCTGCCTGGCGGGGCTGCTCTTCTGGCAGTGGAGCGGGCTGCCGCGGGTCGCGGCCCCCGGCAAGGATCCCGGTCCGACGCCCTCTCTGGCCCAGTCGCGTGGCCAGCTTCTGGCCGAAGCCCCAGACGCCGTGACGGTCGCCTGGAAGAAGGCGAGCGACGATCCCTCGGTCATCGCCGGCCAGCACGACCTGGAGACCGCCGGGAGCCTGGGCGACGTGGTCTGGAGTCCTGCCCGCCAGCAGGGCTTCATGCGGTTTCGCGGGCTGGCGGCCAACGACCCGGCCGTGGCCCAATACCAGCTCTGGATCTTCGACGCCGAGCGAAACGAGGCCTATCCCGTCGATGGGGGCGTGTTCGACGTGCCGGCGAAGAGCGACGGTGACGTCGTGATCAAGATCGACCCGCGGATTCCGGTCAGCCGGGCCACGGCGTTCGCGATCACGGTCGAGCGACCCGGCGGCGTGGTCGTCTCGAGCCGCGAGCGGCTGCCACTCCTGGCCGCTCTGCCGTAAGCCACGGGCCGGATGCCCGTCGCTCGCGTCCGGCGAGATGGCACGGGCAACCCCGAGCCCGCGCGCGGCAGGGTCAAGCCATGATGCCCTTGACCACGTTGCCGGCGATCCCGGTCAGCCGCACGTCGAGCCCCTGAAACTTCGTCGTCAGCCGGTGATGGTCGATGCCCAACAGCGCCAGCATCGTGGCATGCAGGTCGTGCACGTGCACCACGTCCTCCACCGCCCGGTAGCCGAGCTCGTCGGTAGCGCCCCAGGTGATGCCCGGCTTCACGCCGCCGCCGGCCAGAAACACGCTGAACGAGAGGATGTGGTGGTCGCGGCCGCTCCCCTGCCCCATCGGCGTGCGACCAAACTCGCCTCCCCAGAGCACGAGCGTATCGTCGAGCATCCCGCGACGGGCCAGATCCTCGATCAGGGCGGCCGAGGGCTTGTCTACCGCCGCCGCGCCGTCCTTCATGCCGGGCTCGATGTCGCCATGATGGTCCCAGGCCCGGTGGTAGAGCTGGATCATCCGCACACCCCGCTCGGCCAGCCTCCGGGCGAGCAGGCAGTTGGAGGCGAACGAGCCGTCGCCCGGCTGCTTGACCCCGTAGAGGTCGAGCGTCTCCTGGGTCTCGCCCGAGAAGTCGGTCAGGTCCGGCACGCTGGCCTGCATTCGGAAGGCCATCTCGTATTGGGCGATCCGGGTGGTGATCTCGGGGTCGTGCTGCCGCTCGGCCAGCATCCCGTTGAGCCGCCGCACCTCCTCGACCACCTGCCGCTGCGTGCTCTGGCAGACGCCCGGCGGGCTGCCGATGTAGTGCACGGCGTCCCCCTTCGACTGAAACATGATCCCCTGAAACCGGCTCGGCAGGACTCCGCTCGACCACTGCCGGGCTGAGATCGGCTGCTGGCCGTACTTGCCGGCCGAGGTGAGCACGATGAAGCCGGGCAGGTCGTCGGTGGCCGAGCCGAGGCCGTAGAGCAGCCACGAGCCCATGCTCGGCCGCCCCTTGATGATCGAGCCGGTGTTCATGAAGGCATGGGCCGTGTCGTGGTTGATCTGCTCGGTCTGCATCGAGCGGATCACGCACAGCCGGTCGGCCTGCGAGCCCAGGTGCGGAAACAGGTCGCTGATCTCGGTGCCCGACTTCCCGTGCTTCGTGAAGCCCACGAACGAGCCCCGCCCCTTGAGCTCGGCATTTTGCAGCTGGGCCAGCTGCTGCCCCTTGGTGAACGACTCGGGGAAAGGCTTTCCGTCGAGGGCCTTGAGCGCTGGCTTCCAGTCGAAGCTCTCGAACTGCGAGGGGCCGCCCGCCATGCAGAGGAAGATCACCCGCTTGGCCTTGACGGGGAAGTGCGGCTGCTGGATCGCGCCCCGCCAGTCGTCAGGCTTGGTCAGGCCGGAGGATGCCGCCGCCGATGCCTCGCGGCCGAGCATGGCCAGCGCGATGCCCCCCAGCCCGTAGGCGCTCTGATGGAGGAAGCTCCGGCGGGCGATGGCCAGCGGATCGTGGTGGGGAAGCATTGGGAGAGGCCCTCAGTAGCGGGTGATGACTTCCTGCGTGTTCAGGAGCACGCGGGCCAGCTGGGTCCAGGCGGCGTGCTCGACGGGGTCGAGCGTCGGCCGCGGAGCGAGGCCGACGGCAAGCAGTTTCGCGGCTTCGGCCGGCGCCGCGGCAAACGTCTGCCGCTGGCTCTCGAGGAACGAGGCCAGCGACTCGGCCTCCTTGTCCTGCGGCTCCCGGTTGACCGCCAGCCGGCAGGCCAGCCGGATCCGGGCGGCGTCGTCGGCCGCCGTGGAGTCTTCAAGCAGCCGGGCGGCCAGCGCCCGGGCGGCCTCGACGAACACGGGATCGTTCAGGAGCGTGAGCGCCTGCTGGGGCGTGTTGCTCACCATCCGGGCGGCGGCGCACTCGTCGCGGGCGGGGGCGTCGAAGTTGGCGAGCATCGGATGGAGGAAGGTCCGCTGCCAGTGGGTGTACACGCCCCGCCGCCATTGCCGCTCGTCGGCGTCGGCGGCATAGTCGCGATTCGGAAACTGGAGCGCGGCGTAATACCCCGCGGGCTGATAGGGCTTCACGCTCGGGCCCCCGATGTCCTCGAGGTTGAGGAGCCCCGCGATCGCCAGGGCGTTGTCGCGGACGAACTCCGCCTCCAGCCGCCGCGGGTTTTGCGAGGCGAGCAGCCGGTTGGCAGGATCCACGGCCAGCGCCGCCGGCCGGAGCGAACTCGCCTGCCGGTAGGCCTTGCTCGCGACGATCAGCCGGATCATGTGCTTGATGTCCCAGCCCGAGTCGCGAAACTCGCAGGCCAGCCAGTCGAGCAGCTCGGGATGCGTGGGCAGCTCCCCCTGCGAGCCGAGATCGTCCACCGCCGCGCTCAGGGCCGTGCCGAAGAACATCGCCCAGAGGCGGTTGATCACGGCCCGCGGCGTGATCGGATTGGTGTCCGACACGAGCCAGTTGGCCAGGTCGAGCCGGGTCAGCCGCTTCGACTCCGTGCTTGCGATTCGCCCGGGCAGGAAGGCAGGCGTAGCCGGCAGCACCACCGGCCCACTCTCGTCCTGCCAGTTGCCGCGGGGCAAGACGCGGACGGCGAGCGGCTGCGGGGCGGCCTGGGTGATGAGCGTCCAGGCCCGCCCCCCGAACAGGCCCTCCAGCTCCCGGGCCAGGGCGTGAGCCTGGTCGGAGGCGGCCCGGTCATGGGCCGTCGAGAGCAGGAACAGCTCGCTCACCCGGGCGGCCTGCTCAGGCGAGCGGGCCGAAGCGGGCTCGACCAGCGCGGCAAGGTCGGCGGCGACGGTGACCTGCGCGGCCTCCGCCGCGCCGAGCGGGCTGACGGCAACCCGGAGCGGCAGCCTGCCTTCGCCGCGGATCGTGACCACGAGGCGTTCGCCCGCGGCGAGCGTGGCGGGCTCGACGAGCCAGACCGCCTCGGGCCGCACATCGGCCGGCAGGTCGAAGGGCAGCCGCCACTCGTTCGTGAGCCCGGGCACTTCGGCCCCCGAGCGATAGAGCGGCCGCCTCACCGTGGCCGTGCCAGCCCGCAGCTTCACCGGCCGCGGCTTGCCCTCGGCGGGCCGGATGGCGAGTTCGAGCCTGAGCTGGGCGCCGGCGGCGCTGGCCCGCTGCCCGGGCTCGAGCCGATCGAGGTCGAGCGCGAGCCGGACGGCCGCGATCGTGCCGACGTCGGCCACATCGGCCGCGATCTCGACCGCCTCGTCCCGGCCGAGCGGCTTGTCGCTCCGCACCGAGTTGCCCTCGATGCCCGATTCGACGGTCACCGAGCGGTCGGCTCGAGGCTCTCCCCCTGCGACGATCCGCGGCTCGAGCGGCACGGCCCGAAGCCAGCCGTCGGGGTGGCTCGCCAGGAACGTGGCCACTTTGGCCTGCCAGGCGTCGCGGGCAGCCACGGACTTTGGATCGGCAGCCAGCCGGCCGGCGGCCTCGGCGAGCACGCCGGCCAGCCGCTCCCGCAGCCGGGCCTGGCGTTTCACGAGCCACGGGCTCTCGACCTGGATCTCCGGCGGAAACGGATGCTCGTTGTCGAACCCGCGGAGTTCCCGCTCGGGCGTGTAGCCGTAGTCGCTATACACGCCCCACTGCTTGACGTCGGCGAAGAAGGCCTGCAGCTCGTAGAAGTCGCGGGCGGTGATCGGGTCGAACTTGTGGTCGTGGCATTCCGCACAGCCGAAGGTGCTGCCGAACCAGGCCGCCGCCACGCTTCGCACCCGCTCGGCCCCATACTTCGCCAGATACTCCTTGGGCTGCGCGCCCCCCTCGCGGGTCATCATGTTGAGCCGGTTGTAGCCGGTGGCCACGAGCTGCTCCGTGGTCGGATTCGGCAGCAGGTCGCCGGCGAGCTGCTCGCGGGTGAACTGGTCGAAGGGCTTATTGGCGTTGAAGGCGTCGATCACGTAGTCGCGGTAGGGAAAGATCCGCTGGTTCTGGTCGCCGTGGAAGCCGACGGTGTCGGCGTAGCGGGCGATGTCGAGCCACCAGACCGCCATCCGTTCGCCGTAGTGGGGCGAGGCGAGCAGGGCCTCGACGAGGGCGTCGCCGGCGGGCCGAGGCACGGCTTCGTCCAGCACGGCCTCCGGCGGCAGGCCGGTGAGATCGAGGGCGAGCCGTCGTTCGAGCACCGCCGGCGCCGCGTCGGGCGAGGGCGCGAGCCCCTTGGCCGCGAGCCTCGCCTCGACGAAGGCGTCGATCGGGTTTTTCCCCTCGCTGCCGGGCGGCAGGGCGGGCCGCACGAGCGGGGCGTAGGCCCAGTGCGGCTCGTACACGGCCCCTTCGGCCACCCACCGCCGCAGGAGATCCTTCTGCTCGGCCGAGAGCGGCTTGTGGGCCGACTCGGGCGGCATGGGATCGGCGGCGTCAAAAATCCTTTGAATGATGCCGCTCGAGTCGGGATCGCCCGGCACGATCGGCACCACGCCCCCTTCGGTCTCCGCCAGGGCCGCCTCGCGCACGTCGAGCCGCAGGCCAGCCTCCCGCGTGCCGGCATCGTTGCCGTGGCAGTGGAAGCAGGTGTCGGACATGATCGGCCGGATGTCGCGGTTGAACGACACCTTTTCTCCGGCCGCCGCGGGCAGGGCCGCGATCATGAAAAGCAGGCCACACGCGACCTGGGAGCCGTTTGCCATTGGATCGCTCCGTTGGAAACCGCCCGCGTCGCCGTCGGCCCCGAGAGACGGGACCAACGCGGACCCAAGAGGGTCGATCAGCGGACAATCGTCAATCAATACTCAATACTATAGATCGGCAGTTCTGAGCCAGCAATTTCAGGGTGTGACCGCCTGCCGCGGTCACACGACCCGCAACCGCGACAACGCGATCCCGCCGCCGAAGCAGGTTGCCACGTCGCCGCCGCTCACCCGAGGCCGCTCGTGGTAACTGGCCTGATAGTGCCATTCGCCATCGGCGAGTCGATAATCCAGCGCGAAGGGCGACGGATCCACGGCACACTCCACGACCGGCGGCGGCGGTGAGCCGGGGGCGAGGTCGGGCAGGTTGACGTTCCAAAACTCACCGGCCGTTTCCGGCCGTTCGCGCAGCGCCGCCAGCACCCGCTCCAGCCAGGCCGCGGCCCGTGACCAGTCGATCTCGCTGCCCCGCCGGTGATACTGCGACGCGGCCACCGCCACCCGCCCGTGCAGCGCCGCCTCCCGGGCTGCCGCCACCGTGCCCGAGTGGTGGACGTCGGCTCCGAGGTTGCCGCCGGCGTTGATCCCCGAAAGCACGAGGCTCGTGTCGGGCGCGATCCGCGCGAGCGCCAGCCGCACGCAGTCGGCCGGCGTGCCGAACACGCGAAACCGCCCCGGACCCGCCTCGTCCACCGCCAGCGGCCGGCCGGTCGTGACCCGATGGCCGCAGCCCGAGTGCGGCTCGGCGGGCGCCACCACCACCGCCTCGCCGCCGAGCGAGCGGGCAGCGACGGCGAGCGCCTCGAGCCCCGGGGCGTCGATGCCGTCGTCGTTGGTGAGCAGAATCTTCATGCGGGGCCGACGTCGCGGACGAGTTCCTCGACGATCGCCCAGACGCCCTCGGCCGCGTCGGCGGCGAGCCGGCAGACATCCTCGGCGTCGGTGTGCTCGGGGGCGTCGGGCCGAGCCACGTTGGTGACCACCGAACAGGCGACCACCTCCAGGCCCATCCGCGTTGCCGCCACGATCTCCGGCACCGTGGACATCCCGACCACATCGGCGTCGATGCGACGCAGCATCCGATACTCGGCCCGCGTCTCATAGCTGGGCCCGGAGAGGAAGGCGTAAGCGCCTCGGCGGGCCAGCGCCCCAGTCTGCCGTGCCGCGGCCAAGGCCCGGGCCGCGAGCGCCGGGTCGTAGCAGGTCGCATGCACGTCGGCCAAGCCGCCTGGGGCCGCCGGCTCGAGAGCCTCGCCCCACGGTCGCCGCACCAGGTCGATGTGGTCGGTGAGAATCACGAGCTCGCCGCTGTGCATGTCGGGCCGGAGGCCGCCGGAGGCGTTGGTGACCAAAAGCCGCCGCGCGCCAAGCGCCGCCAGGAGTTCGACGCCCCGGGTGAGCATCTCGGGCGGAAAACCCTCGTAGCCGTGAACGCGGCCCTGGAGCATCACCACCGGCACGCCCGCGACCTTCCCGCAGGCGATCCGTCCCGCATGGCCCGTCGCGGTGGAGCGGGCGAGCCAGCCCGTCTCCACGCCGGGGATCGTCCAGCAGCCGGCCAGCCGATCGACGAGCCCACCCATGCCGGTGCCGAGCACCACGCCGAGCGACCCGCGGCTGCCGCCCGCCGCGATGACCTTCGCGGCGGCTTGGGCGGCGCCGGGGCGCGGCCGGCCAGGCTGAAGCACGGGCCGCCCGATCGCCGCCCCGGGGCCTGTCGCATCCTGCATCTGCCGCTGCATCGATTCCCCGTCCTAGGGCCACCGCGGGCCGCCCGACCGAGGAACCGGGCAGGCCCGCAGCCTGCCGCGTGAGCTCCTGCATTTGCCGGACCGCGGCGGAGACCATATTCTCGCGCGGCTGCGGGCGAACTGGCAACCGTCCCCCGCCGCCGCCTTCCCGTCCCCCGGAGCCCCCGCCCCGATGTCCACCCGTGCCGAACGCTTCGCCGGCCTCTCCGTCGCCATCGTGACGCCGTTTCGCGACGGGAAGCTCGACTCGGCGCGGCTGCGGGAGCAGATCGAGTTTCAGGTGGCCGCGGGCACGACCTGCATCTGCCCGGTGGGCACCACGGGCGAGTCGCCCACGCTCACCCACGACGAGCACGAGCGGGTGATCGCCGAGAGCGTCGAAGCGGCCGCCGGACGGATCCTCGTGATGCCCGGCACGGGCAGCAACTCCACGGCCGAGGCGGTCCGGCTGACGAAGTTCGCCGCTCGCGCGGGCGCCGACGCGGCCCTCGTGGTGGGCCCCTACTACAACCGCCCCACGCAGCAGGGCATTTACGAGCACTTCAAGGCGCTCGCCGAGTGCGTCGAGATCCCGATCTGCATCTACAACATCCCGGCCCGCACCGGCCGCAACATCGAGCCCGAGACGATCATCCGGCTGGCCGAGCTGCCCGGGATCGCGCTGGTCAAGGAGGCGACCGGCTCGCTCGACCAGGCCTCGCAGGTGCTCGCGGCCACCGACCTCACGCTGCTCTCCGGCGACGACAGCATGACCCTGCCGCTGTTGGCGATCGGCGGCCGGGGGGTGGTCTCCGTGGTGGGCAACCTCGTGCCGGCCGACATGAAGGCCCTCTGCGCCGCCTTCGACACTGGCGACCTGGCCGCCGCCCGGGCCTGGCACCTGAAGCTGTTCACGCTCTGCCGCGATCTCCTGGGCCTGGCGAGCAACCCGATCCCGATCAAGGCGGCGCTGGCGATGCTGGGCCGCGACACGGGGGATGTCCGGCTGCCGCTGGTGCCGCTCGAGCCGGCCCAGGCCGACAAACTCCGCGGCGTGCTCGCCGACTACGGCCTGCGGCCGGCCTGACCGGTCACTCGACCTCGCGCAGCACCGCCCCCTGCGAGTCGAAGCGGGCGATCACCACATCGTGGTGCCGGGCCAGCCCGAGCCGATCGAGCGCCTCGGCGAGGTCGCCGGCCGCCTCCAGCGACGGGCAGCAGGCCATCACGGTCGGGCCCCAGCTGCTCTGCGCGGCCC
>JBIIYH010000331.1:0-3154 GCA_044346905.1 Pirellulales bacterium | reverse complement strand
CGAGTTTCGGGCACACCGGCGGCCGGCCCGAGCCCGGCGCCGAGTGGCGGCTGGCGCTCTGTCGGTATGACTATGACGTCGCCCGCGAAGCTCCCGAGCTCTCCACCTGCGCGGCCCTGACCGCCTCCAACTTCCACCGGCACGAGGACTACCGGCCGCTGATCTTTGCCGGGCCCCAGGCCGCGGTCGGCCCGTGACGCCGCTGGCGGGACTCCCGCCCCGAATGCTTTCCACGACCACCGCCGCCGAGCCCGCGACCAATCCTCTGCTGGCCCCGTGGGCCGGCCCGTATGGCGGCGTGCCCCCCTTCGATCGGGCCCGCGTGGCCGACATCGAGCCCGCCCTCGAGGCCGGCATGGCCGATCAACTCGCCCGGATCGATGCGATCGCCGGCAACCCCGAGCCGGCCACGTTCGCCAACACGTCGGCGGAACTGGAGCAGGCCGGCCGGATGCTCGACCGCGTCCGCGCCGTCTACGACGTGTTCGGCAACGGCCTCAACGACGACGCGATGCAGGAGGTCGAGCGGCGGATGGCGCCGCGGCTCGCGGCCTTCGCCGACGCGATCGTCCAGAACGAGAAGCTGTTCGCCCGGGTGGCCGCCGTCTACGAGTCCCGGGAGCGATCGGGCCTCACTCCGGAGCAGCAGCGGCTGGCCTGGCTCCACTACACGGATCTCGTGCGGGCCGGTGCCAAGCTCGATGCCGCGGCGAAGCAGCGGCTGGCGGCGATCAACGAGGAACTCGCCGGGCTGTTCACGACCTTCGCGCAGAACGTCCTCAAGGACGAGGAGTCGCAGGCGGTGGATCTCCTCGCCGAGGCCGATCTCGCCGGCTGCCCGGAGGCCGTGCGGGAAGCGGCGGCCGCGGCGGCTTTAGCGCGGGGCCGCGACGGCTGGGCGATCACGAATACGCGGTCGAGCGTGGAGCCGTTTCTGACCTACGCCGACCGGCGTGATCTCCGCGAGCAGGTGTGGCGGATGTTCGTGGACCGCGGCGCCGGCGGCGCGACCGACAACCATGCCACGATCGCCCGGATCCTCGCCCTGCGGGCCGAGCGGGCCCGGCTGCTCGGCTTCCCGACCCACGCCCATTGGCGGCTCGAAGACTCGATGGCCAAGACGCCCGAGCGGGCGGCGGCGCTCTTGGAGGCGGTGTGGAAGCCGGCCGTGGCCCGGGTTCGCGAGGAGGTGGCCGACATGCAGGCCGAGGCGGACGCCGAGCAGGCCGGCATCCGGATCGAGCCTTGGGACTACCGGTATTACGCCGAGCGGGTCCGGAAGGCGAAGTACGACCTCGACGAGGCGGAGATCACGCCCTACCTGCAGCTCGACAGGCTCCGCGCGGGCATGTTCTTCACGGCGGAGAGGCTGTTCGGCCTGCGGTTTGTGCCGGTCGATCCGCAGGCCGTACCCGTCTATCACCCCGACGTGCGGGTCTGGGAAGCGCGGGATGCGGGCGGCCGGCACGTCGGCCTCTTCTATTTCGATCCGTTCGCCCGCAAGGGCAAGCGGTCGGGGGCCTGGATGAGCGTTTATCGGTCCCAGGAGCGGTTCGGCGGCGAGGTCACGCCGATCGTCTCCAACAACTGCAACTTCACGAAACCGGCCCCCGGCACGCCGGCCGTCATCAGCTGGGACGACGCCACGACGCTGTTCCACGAGTTCGGCCATGCCCTGCACGGGCTGCTCTCGCACGTCGAGTATCCGTCGCTCGCCGGTACGAGCGTGGCCCGCGACTACGTCGAGTTTCCCTCGCAGGTGCTCGAGCACTGGCTGGCCACGCCCGAGATCCTCGACCGCTTCGCCCTTCACCACGAGACAGGCAAGCCGATGCCCCGCGAGCTCGTCGCCAAGATCGAGCGGGCGCGGCGGTTCAACGAGGGCTTCCGGACCGTGGAATTTCTCGCCAGTGCCCTGATCGACATGCGGCTCCACCTGGCGGCCGACGGCGTGGCCGATCCGGCCGCCTTCGAGCGGGACACGCTCGCCGCGGTCGGGCTGCCGCGGGAGATCGTGATGCGGCATCGGACGCCGCAGTTTCTCCACGTGTTCGCCGACGACGGCTACTCGGCCGGCTACTACAGCTACCTCTGGGCCGACGCGATCACGGCCGACGCCTGGGAGGCCTTCCAGGAGGCGGGCGGGCCGTGGGACGAGGCCGTGGCCCGACGGCTGCGCGACCATGTGTTTTCGGTCGGCAACACGACTCCGCCGGAGGAGAGCTATCGGAGGTTCCGCGGCCGCGACCCGGCGACCGGTGCCCTGATGCGAAAGCGCGGCTTCACGCCCAGGGATTGATCATTTCAATGCCGCACCCCGCGAAATCGGCCGTATTGCGGGTCGCCAGAACTGCCGAATGGCAAGCGACGATCGCGGCAATCTGGCAGTCGAACTGGCTGATCGGACGGCCCGCCGAGCGGCGGCTGATGGCGATGCCCGCGTAGGCTCGAGCGGCAGCCGAATCGAAGGGCAGAATCCGATTTCGGAAGTCCTCTTCCAGGATGGAAGAAATGGCTTTCGCCAGGAGGCTGCGGCGACGTCCGTTGGGCAGGAGCGCCACCCCGTGTCGCAGCTCAGATTCACCAACGGCTGTCAAAAAGACGTTTGCACCATTCTGGCGGGCCAGCCATGTCTCCACGAGCGAAGACGGCACAGGCCGCAAGATTTCGGAAACGACATTGGTGTCGAGGATGATCAATCGCGTTGATGGTCGAAGCGAGGAGGGTCGCGAATCGGTTCGCGCGGCGGCACAACGATCTCAACGCCGCCGAAAGGGGCGACGCGGTGCCGGATTGCAGCCGCAAGATCTCTCGGTGGCGGGGTTTCGGCCACCACCTGCCGCAGTATGTCCCGGGCCTCCTCTTCCATCGAACGGCCGTGCTCTGCGGCGCGAATCCGCAGCCGGCGCTTCAAGTCGTCATCGAGATTCCGGATCGTAATACTGGCCATTGCCGCCCCTCAGTTAAAGTGATTGCAGTGTAATCAGCGGATTCATTGCAATCAACTCCTGAGCCCAGGAAAACGCTGCGGGGTGCTAGCCACCCATCGAAGGGTCGCGGCAGGGGGGAATACGGCGTCACTGAAAAGCTGCCGGCCACCAAAAACTGGAGAAGATGCCAGATTGCCCAGTTTTGGTGGCTGGCACCAAATTGC
>JBIIYH010000081.1:0-11059 GCA_044346905.1 Pirellulales bacterium | reverse complement strand
CGGATGCCCGACATGGGGCTCATTGCCCAGCGGTACACGCTCGACCTGATGGGCGCCGCCCAGCAACTCCAGCTCCGCTCGTGGCCGCCCCAGGTGGCCACCCACTTCTCGAAGACCATCCCGTTCCCCTGGGAAGCGGGCCGCTGGTACACCATGAAGTTCGAGGCCCGTACGCGGGACGGGGCGACAGTGCTGCGGGGCAAGGTCTGGCCGCGGGATGAACCCGAGCCCGAGGACTGGACGATCGAAGCGGTCCACGAGGCCGGCAACCTCCAGGGCAGCCCCGGCTTCTTCGGCAACTCGAAAGACTCCGAGATCTTCATCGACAACGTCTCCGTGGAGGCCGTGAAATGACAGCCGCTGGGTTCAGCTTTTTCGGTTCATCCAGGGACTGCATGCATCGGAGGGGTTGCCCATGCCAATCGAGCGGCGTTGCTGGCCGAGCGAAGCCAGGATGGCGAAAGCGAGGCCAGCATCGAGCGAGCGGAGGGCAGGATGCCCAAAGCGAGCGTCCGGCGAGATGGCATGGGCAACCCCGGCCCACTTGGCTTGACCCAGCGAAGTCCTGCTTTGTTGGCTTGACCTTTTTGCTGTCCACCGCCACCGTTCTGTCCGCCGCCGACTGGAACCAGTGGGGTGGTTCGCCTGCCCGCAACAACACGCCTGAGGCGACCAACCTGCCGGTGGAGTGGGCCCCGGGCGAGTTCGATTACGACACCGGGGCCTGGAAGCCCGAGACCAGCAGCAACGTCGCCTGGGTGGCGCCGCTCGGCAGCCAGTCCTACGGCAACCCGGTCGTGGCCGGTGGCAAGGTGTTCGTGGGCTCGAACAACGGCAAGGGCTGGCTGAAGCGGTATCCCCCGGCGACCGACCTCGGCTGCCTGTTGGCCTTCGACGTCAAGGACGGCTCCTTCCTCTGGCAGGACTCCAGCGAGAAGCTGCCCACCGGCCGCGTCCACGACTGGCCGCTCCAGGGGATCTGCTGCGCGCCGCTCGTCGAGGGCGACCGGCTCTGGTACGTGACCAGCCGCGGCGAGGTGAAGTGTCTCGACACCGAGGGCTTTCGCGACGGCGAGAACGACGGCCCCTTCACGGCGGAGAAGGTGGTGGCCGACGACGAGGCCGACGTGGTCTGGGTGCTCGACATGATGAAGGAGCTGGGCGTCTCGCAGCACAACATGTGCTCCTGTAGCGTGACCGGCCACGGCGACTGGCTGTTCGTGATCACCGGCAACGGCGTGGATGAGGGACACATCAACCTCCCCAACTTCGCGGCCCCGAGCTTCCTGTGCATCGACAAGCGCGACGGCAAACTGCTCTGGGCTGACGGCTCGCCTGGCGCGAACGTGCTCCACGGCCAATGGTCGAGCCCGGCCTTCGCCGAAATCGAGGGCGTGCCGCAGGCGATCTTCGGCGGTGGCGACGGCTGGGTCTATTCGTTCGACGCCCGGGGCGACAATGGCAAGGCGAAGCTGCTCTGGAAGTTCGACTGCAACCCCAAGGTGTCGAAGTATTCCCTTGGCGGCCGGGCCGACCGCAACCACATCATCGGCACGCCGGTGATCCACGACGGCCTGGTCTACATCGCCGTGGGCGAGGATCCCGAGCACGGCGAGGGCGTCGGCCACCTGTGGTGCATCGACCCCACCAAGCGGGGCGACGTCTCGAGCGAGATCGCCGTCAGCCTCAAGGACCCGAACACCCCCCTGCCCCACCGTCGCAACCAGGCGGTGATCGAGGAGGAGGGGGAGGTGGCCCGTCCCAATCCCAACTCCGCGGCGAAGTGGCACTACCCCGGCCTCGACGCCGACGGCAACGGCAAGCTCTCCTTCGAGGAGACGATGCACCGCACCTGCGGCACGGTGGCGATCCAGGACGGCCTGCTCTTCGTGGCCGACTTCAGCGGGCTCTTCCACTGCCTCGACCTCGAGACCGGCAAGCCCCACTGGACCCACGACATGCTGGCCGCGAGCTGGGGCTCACCGCTGATCGCCGACGGCAAGGTCTACATTGGCGACGAGGACGGCGACATCACGATCTTCGCGATCTCCCCCGAAATGAAGATCCTGGGCGAGATCAACATGGGCAACAGCGTCTACTCCACCCCGATCGCCGTGGGCGACACGCTCTACATCGCCAACAAGAGCCACCTGTTCGCCATCAAGGAGGGGGCCACACCGGCCCAGACGAAATGAAGGGGCAGGCGACCGGCGTTCCACGCCGGGCATCCACGGGCCCCATGGCCCGCGAGGGGTTGCCCGTGCCAAGCGAGCGGCGTTGCTGGCCGAGCGAAGCCAGGATGGCGAAAGCGAGGCCAGCATCGAGCGACCGGAGCACAGGATGTGCGCAGGGAGCGTCCGGCGAGCTGGCACGGGCAATCCCGAGCCACGCAGGCCGTTGCCTCATGACTGCCCTGATGACAGCCCTGCTCGCCCTGCCGGCAGCCGCCGCCGAGCCCGCGACGCCCCGGGCTGCCGTCGAGGTGGCAAAGCGGGTGCTCGTGCTCGGCGACTCGATCACCCATGCCGGCGGCTGGGTCGCGGACCTCGCCGCCTGGATGGAATACCAGGGCTTCGACGCCGCGGTGATCAACGGCGGCCTCTCGAGCGAGACGGTTTCGGGGCTCTCCGAGGAAGGCCACGCCGGCGGAAAGTTTCCCCGGCCCGATCTCCACGAGCGGCTCGACCGGGTGCTGCGGCTGGTGCGGCCGGACGTCGTCATGGCCTGCTACGGCATGAACTGCGGGATCTATCAGCCGCTCGCCGAGGGGCGGTTCGCTAGGTTCAAGGCCGGCACCGAGCGGCTGCATGCGGCGGCCGAGCAGGCTGGGGCCACGATCATCCACCTCACGCCGCCGGTGTATGGCGGTCCGCCGGGCAAGCCGGGGCCGGCCGGTGACACGGACTACGACGCCGTGCTCACGGCCTACTCCGAGTGGCTCGTCTCGAAGCGGGCCGACGGCTGGCTCGTGATCGACGTCCACGGGCCGATGCTGCGGGCCCTGGAGGAGCGGCGGAAGCAGGACCCGACGTTCGCCTTCGCCGCCGACAGTGTGCATCCCGGCGACGAGGGAGAGTGGCAGATCGCCCGGGCCGTGATCGCCGGCCTGGGTGACGACGCGGCCGCCGCGGCCCCAGACCTGCCCGAGATGCTCGTCGGGTTCCTGCCCGACGTCACCAAGCGGATGCAACTGCTCCGCGATGCCTACCTCGCGGCGGCCGGCCACCTGCGGCCGGGCGTGCAGCCGGGGCTGCCGGTCGCGGAGGCCGAGGCCAAGGCGTCGCTCATCACCGCGTCGCTCCGCGACCGGCGGCTGCAGCTCCGCGGCCGCAAGCACGAAAGCGGCGAGTGGCGGATGCCAATCGAGTGGCCGCGGCCGAAGGTCGTGGCTCCCGGCCCGGCCCCCGCCGGCCCCGCAGCCGTGCCGGCCGACGCGATCGTGCTCTTCGACGGGTCGGGGATGGAGGCCTGGAACAACGCCGACAGCTGGAAGGTGGCCGATGGTGTCGTCACGGTCGGCAAGGGCATGATCGAGTCCAAGCAGGGCTTCGGCGACTGCCAGTTGCACCTCGAGTTTCGGATGCCGGCGCCGGCCGTGGGCAAGGGCCAGGGCCGGGGCAACTCCGGCGTGTTCCTGATGGGGCAGTACGAGATCCAGATTCTCGACTCCTTCGAGGACGGCACCGACGGCCCGCTCACCTACCCCGATGGCCAGTGCGGCGCCCTCTACAAGCAGCAGCCGCCGGCCGTGAACGCCTGCCGGGCCCCGGGCGAGTGGCAGACCTACGACATCCTGTTCACGCGGCCCCGGTTCACTGCCGACGGGCTCGTGGCAAAGCCCGGCCGGGTGAGCGTGATCCACAACGGCGTGGCGATCCACTCCGACACGGTCATCAAGGGGAGCACGCTGTGGCACGAGCCGCCCGCCTACAAGCCGCATGCCGACGCCCTGCCGATCCGGATCCAGGACCACGGCAACCCGGTGCAGTTCCGCACCATCTGGGTGCGGCCCATCGATGTGGTGATACCAGCCACGACTGGGCCGTAAGCCGGTCGCACGACACCACCACCGCGGCGCGTCTCTGACGCCATCGTCATGCGTGGCTCAGTGTTGCCCGTGCCATCTGGCTTTACGGCGGCAATGCCATCCCTGGCCATTGCCGCCTTGCCGGGCCTCCGCCCGGCGGCCGCACCTCCGGGCGGCCGTGTTCGTGCGCGGTTGCGGCGCGCGGCGTTTGTGCAGACGACTCCGCGCGGCAGTGTGTGTACGCATACATCGTGCGCGACGTTCCCTCCTTGCTTACCGTTCGACTGCGAGGGAGTGCCCGTGTCCCAGGAGCAGGCCTTGGCGGCAAGCGAAGCCAGGATGGCGAGAGCGCAGCCGGCACGGAGTGAGCGGAGGGCAGGATGCCCGCAGCGAACGTCCGGCGACGGGACATGGGCACCCCCGAGCCTGCACGCACGAGCCCGGAGCGAGCGTCCGGCGAGATGGCACGGGCCACCCCGAGCCTTCGCCGGAAGACGGAGCGAGACGTGACAGACCTACGTAGGCAGCGTGTCGCGGATCGCGGCGAGTTCCTCGACCGCGTCGCGCGTCACCCACTCGAGCCGGCCGGCCCGGGCGTACCAATAGCGGGCGTTGCCCGAGTCGCCCTCGATCTTGTGGAGCACCGCGTGGATCCAACAGGCCGTCGGATCGGCCTCGTCGGCCTGCACGATGCCGTGGGCCTCGTCCCACTCGCCCGCGAGCGCCATGTCGACCGCGGAGCGGAGCTCGGCGGGCGTCATGGCTGCGAGAGCACGAGCGAGCCCGTCTCGGCCCCACCCTCGGCGGCCGACTCGAAGATCACGCCACCGTGGACCACGGGCTCCTCGGATAGCACCCGCTCCTCGATGATCACCTCGCCGGGGATCACCCGCTCGTGGACGATTGGCCCGTCCACGAACGACTCCCCGCTCGCGAACGACTCATAGACCACCGGATCGGCCTTCCGCCAGCCGGCGGCCAGCCAGCCGTCCTTGCGGGCCTCGAGCTGCTCCAGGGGCAGCGGGCCGGAGGCAGCCAGCTCGCCCGGCAACTCGAGCGACTTGATCTCGATCACCTCGTCGAACACCTTGTTGAACCGCTTCTGGAGGATGCCCCGCAGCGAGGTCTGCTGGATCGAGAGCTTCTTGCCGCCGCCGGGCACGAAGTCGGGCGGGTAGATCTGCACGTCGCCGTCGCGGACGAGCCGATAGCGGCCCGCCTCCGACTCGATCCGATAGGTCGCCCAGACGTCCATCGCGTCGAACTCACGGTCGCCCGAGGTGTAGCCGCTGCCGCGGACGGTCAGCCGGACCGTCCCGTCGCCCACCTTCAGCTCCACGGGCCTCCGCTTGGCGAAGGTGATCGACCAGGGCGGCTGATCCTTGTCGCTCTCGAGCGAATCGGGCATCGTGCGGCCTGCCTTCACCAGTTCCGCCTCCAGCCGCTCCTTGGTGAGCGTGCGGCCGGCCAGCTCCTGTTCGGCGAGGTTGTTGAAAAACGACTGGTGGAACCGGGCCGCCAGCACCGCGTCGGAATCGACCGCCGGTGGCTGGCTGAAGGCGGCCACTTGGTCGGCGAGCGACTTGCGGGCCGTGACGTAGAGCCGCCGGTCGTCGGTGTTGAGGTGGAGCATCTCCGGATACCAGCCGCGATCCATCAGCCGCCGGCGGAACTTCGTCTGGTAGTCCCGCGCGGCCTGGGCGATCGGCTCGGCCGTCTGGGCCTCGAACTGGCTGCGGACCCGTTCCCGGGCCCGCTCCTCCGAGATCGCCTCGGCCCGGGGCCGCATCTCGGCCACCTTGCGGCTGGCGATCTTGCGGATGATCCGCTGGCCGAACCGCTTGTTGACGCCGATGCCGGCGGTCTTGGTATCGACGTCGGTGTGGGCTTCGACCGGCAGCGCCGTCACCCCCTGCTCGTCGATCAGAACCCGCTTCGAGGCGTTGATCGAGGTCGTGCCCAGCGTGTGGACGGTGACCGGCCCCTGGCCGCCCCTGGTCCGTGAGTGGTTGGTGGCGTCGAGCCGGAAGTCGATCACGGCCCGGTCGTGCGAGGGCCGGAAATCGAGCGTCACGAAACCGGTCGTGCGGCCGGTGCCGCGGACACGGGTGCCGAGCACCACGTCGTTGACCGGCGCGGTCTCATCGACGGCCCGATTGACCCGGCCGGCCAGCAGGCTCTCGTCGACCTCGAGCATCAGGTTGGGCCGACTCACGGCCCGCCGGATCCGCTGCACAAGTCCCACCGCCTGCCCCGATTCCTCGAGCCGGGCCAGGATCGGGCCGACCGGCTCGAGCGGATCGGGCGTGCCGGCTGCCGCAGCCGTGGCCACCGCGCCGGCAAGCTGCTCCAGCCGCCGCCCGTAGACCTCGTCCGCCTTGGGGTTCTTGGCCGTGCCCACCGCCTCGAGATAGCCGCCCAGCGCCCGCCGCACGGCGGCGAACCGGGCCAGTTCGAGCCCCTCCGCCCCGGAGTCGAGCCGGCGGTAGAGCCGGGCCAGCGTGTCGACGTCGGCGTTTTGGGCCGAGGCGGCCTGCTGCTCGAGTGCCGGCCAGTCGAGATACTTCCGCCAGCCCTCGCCGCTCTGGCTGCGGCTCAGCCAGGCATCGAGCGGGCCGAGCGCCTCGCGGAGCTTGGCGGCCGCGGTCACCAGTCGGCTGTCGCTCACCGGCTCGAAGGCCGGGGCGATCCCCAGGGGATTGGAGGCCAGCGAGTCGAGGTCGCTCGCGGAGACCCGGCCGGCGAGAATGACCACGGCCACCATCAGCAGAAGGCCGGCGAACCGGCAGAAGGAGGGGTTCGGCTGGCCGTTCCGGGAGCACGTCATGAGAAGCCTTGCGGGTCGTAGGGGTTGTGGCGACGACGAGTCAGGGCGACGAGTGTACCGCCGGGCCCGGCTCGGGCTCCAATCGGCCTGCCAAGCCCCGGCCAAAACCCGCTTGGCCCGCGGGAATCCCGGACCCGGTCAACTCCCGACGCCGGGCCCGTGCTCGGTGGCCGGCAGCACGAAGATCTTGCCATCGCCCATCCGGCCGGTGCGGGCGGCGGCCGTGATCCGCTCGATCACCTCCGCGACGCGGGCATCTTCGACCCAGAGCTGGATCTCGACCTTGGGGAGGAACGCCAGCGAATACTCGCTCTCGCCGTATTGGTCGAGGTAGCTCTTCTGCCGCCCGTAGCCCTTCACCTCCCGGACGGTGCAGGCCTCGAGCGGCGCGAGCCTGAGCGCCTCGAGCACCCGCTCGGCCAGGAACGGCTTCACGACGGCGATCACTTCCTTCATGGGGGGCATCTTACCGGACCGAGCGTCGCGGGTGCTGAAGGCTCGGGGTTGCCCGTGCCATCTCGCCGGACGCCTTGGGTTGTGAAGGCTCGGGGGTTGCCCGTGCCATCTCGCCGGACGCTCGCTTCGGCATCCTGCCCTTCGCTCGCTCCATGCCAGCTTCGCTTCGGCATCCTGCCTACGCTCGCTGGCAAGGCCGGCTCGATTGGCACGGGCAACCCCTCGCAGTCCAACGGTTGACGATGGGGCAAGCAGAAATGGACGGGATTCGTCTAAACGCCCGCCGCGCGCCACAACGCGCACGAACACGGCCGCCCGGAGGTGCGGCCGGCGGGCGGAGGCCCGCTGTTGATGCAGGGGGCATGGATGCCCCTGCATCAACTGAAAAAGTTCTCACCGAACAGGTTCAGCGGCGGCTTGGTCTCGACGGTGATGTCGCCGTTGACCCGGGTCTGGCAGGCGAGTCGCATCGTCTGCTCGTTGCCGATGGCGGCCAGCGACACGGCCAGCCGGGCCGATTCCAAGAGCCCCTTGCGGCTCGTGTTCTCCATGCCTTTGGTGATCAGGACACGGCAGCTGCCGCACTGTCCGAAGCCGCGGCAGTTGAGAACTTTGTGCACGCCAGGATAGAGCTGCACGCCCGCCCGCAGGGCCTCGGTGCGGAGATTCGCCCCGGCCGGAACCTGGATTTCCTTCTTTTCGCTCGTGAACGTGATGGTGGGCATGGGATTCTCTCGACCGGATGCGGTTTTCCGGCCGATACTGTAGCCGCACGGGCGGGGCGCGGCCAGACGGCCGGCCGGCCGCCCGCCCGAATCGCGGAGCACCCGGCCATGGCCCAGCTGACCCGGCACCAGCAGTCGATCGTCAAGCGGTACTACGACAACCTCGATACCGTGCTGCTCCAGCGGGTCGGCGAGCAGGTGACGGATCTCTACCTGGCCGAGGGGAAAAAGCGGGCCAAGCTCTGGGAGAGCGTGGCCGGGTCGCTCGAGAAACTGGGGGTGCCCAAGTCGCGGATCGAGCACGTCCGCGGCTCCGACGACGCCCGCCAACTGGCCACGCTCCTGCAGGAGTTGCTGGCCAAGGATTGACCGCGCCGGGCGGCTGCCGCATCCTGTGGGCTTTTCCGCCTCCAGGGCCAGAGCCGCATGACCGCTTCCTCCTCACCGGCCCATCCCGACCGCGCGGCCCTCGTCGAGTCGCTCCGCTGGCGGAAGCTCTCCGTCCTCGACGACGGGTTCGTGGCGCTCGTCGACTGCATGGGCGACGACGGCAGCGTGGTGCAGGCGGCCCGCGTCAGCTACGGCGAGGGCACGCGGAAGGTGAGCGACGATCGCCAGCTGATCCGCTACCTCCTGCGGCACGCCCACACCACGCCCTTCGAGATGGCGGAGTTGAAGTTCGTCGTCCGCGTGCCGATGGACTGCTGGCGGCAGTGGATTCGGCACCGGACTGCGAGCGTCAACGAATACTCGACCCGCTACTCGCTGGCGATCGACGCCATGCAGGGCACCTCCGACGACCAGTGGCGGTCGCAGGCCGCGAGCAACCGGCAGGGCTCGGGCGAGTCGCTCCCGCCCACGGCAGGCCACCAGCACACCGCGGCCGAGCAGGAACTGCAGGCCCTGGCCAGGCGGGTGTACGAGGAGCGGCTCGCGGCCGGCATCGCCCGCGAGCAGGCCCGCAAGGACCTCCCGCTCTCCACCTACACCGAGGCCTACTGGAAGATCGACCTCCACAACCTGCTCCACTTCCTCGCGCTGCGGATGGATCCGCACGCCCAGCTCGAGATCCGCCGCTACGCCGAGACGATCGGCCACCAGATCGTGGCCCCGCTCTTCCCGCTCGTCTGGGAGGCCTTCCTCGACTATCGGATGGAATCGGTGCGGCTGACGCGACTCGACCGGGAGGTGATCCGCCGGCTGGCGGCCGCCGGGCACGTCCCGGCCCCGCAGGCCGCCTTCCTTGCGGCCCAGGATCCGTCCTGGCAGGGCCTCGACCGCTGCCGCGAGCGGGACGAGTGCCTGGCCAAACTTCGCGACCTGGGCCTCGTGGCCCCTCAGGAGAACGCACCGTGACCGCTGCCGACTCGACCGAATCCGAACTGCTCGACCTCTCTCGGCAACTGCTCGCCGCAGTCTCCGCCGGCGACTGGACGGCCTACCGCCGGCTCGTGGCCGACGACCTGACCTGCTTCGAGCCCGAGGCCCGCGGCCAGCTCGTCGAGGGCCTCGCGTTCCACGAGTTCTACTTCACGCTGCCATCCGACCCGGCCAAGCCCGCGCGACCCGTGACGAACACGCTCGCCTCGCCCGTTGTGCGGCTGCTGTCCGACACCGTCGCGCTCGTGGCCTACGTCCGCCTCACGCAGGCGCTCGACGACGCCGGCCGGCCGGTGACGAAGCCCTGCGAGGAGACGCGGCTGTGGCAGAAGATCGGTGGCCACTGGAAGCACGTGCACTTCCACCGCAGCCTGCCCTCCTGACCGCGGCCACGCGGGAGTCACGCCCGGCCGCGATTAGTCGTTCGAGCGCGACCGATCGCCGACGAGCACCTCGACCTCGTCGCCCGGCTCGTGGCGGCGGCCGGCGGCGGGCAGGGCCAGCAGGCCGTTCGCCGCTGCCAGGCCGACCAGATCCGACGAGCCCGTCCAGGGCAGCGGCTCGGCCTCGAGCCCGGCGCCGGCCGCATGGAGCCGGCATGGCAGGAACACCGGCCGGTCGGGCGCTGACTTGACCGCGGCCACGAGCCGCGCGGTCGCGCGGGGCAGGTGCCAGCGATCGCGCGGGGCGCCCGCCAGGATCCGGATCGCCGGCCGCACGAACAGCTCGAAGCAGACCAGGCTGCTCGCCGGGTTGCCCGGCAGGCCAAATACGAGCGTCGGCGGCGCGGCGGCGCGGCGCAGGATCCCGAACCAGACCGGCTTGCCGGGCTTGAGGCGAACCTTGTGAAACACCCGGGTGACACCGCAGGCCGCGAAGGTCGCCGGCACGAGGTCGAGGTCGCCGGCCGAGACGCCGCCGGAGAGCACGAGCACGTCGGCCGCGAGCCCCTGGGCCACGGCGGCCCGCAGGGGCTCGGGGCGGTCGGGCACCACGCCGAGTTCGATCGGCTCGGCCCCGAGCAGGCCGCAGGCGGCGGCCAGCATCGGGCCGTTCGAGTTCCGCGTCTGGCCGGCGGCGGGCCGCGCGTCGCAGGGCACCAGTTCGCTGCCGGTCGAGAGGATGGCCACGCGGACCCGCGAGGCGGCGAGCACGTGGGTCGCCCCGGCCTCGGCCGCCAAGCCCACCGCGGCCGGCGTGAGCACATCGCCGGCCCGTAAGACGTCGCGGCCGCGCCGAAAGGCGGTGCCCCGGCGACCGACATGTTGCCCGGGCCGGAAGCGGTCGTCGCGGAGGCGGACCCGGCCGCCCGCGTGCGTGGCCGCCGTGCCATCCACGGCAGCCTCCACGGGCACCACCGCCTCGGCGCCGGGCGGCAGCGGTGCACCGGTCATGATCCGCATGCACGTGCCCGGCCGGACGGGCACCGTCGTCACGTCGCCGGCGGCGAGGTCCATCACGACCTCGAGTTCCACGATCTCGGCGTTTGCGGCGGCCGCGAAGTCGGCGTCGCAGACGGCGAAGCCGTCCATCATCGCGCGGTCAAAGGGGGGCGAATCGCAGTCGGCCGTGACCGGCTCGGCCAGGCGACGGCCGCAGGCTTCGAGCAGCCGCTGGCGGCGCGGCGGCAGCGGGCCGGCCGTC
>JBIIYH010000330.1:0-3172 GCA_044346905.1 Pirellulales bacterium | reverse complement strand
GGGCGCCGATCCAGCGACGCGGGCCGAGGCCGCCCGGATCTACGTCGTCGAACGGCTGCATCATCATCTGCTGCCGCGGACGTTTCCCGTGGGCTTCATCCCGCGGCACCTGCTCGCGATCGTCGCCTGGTGGCTGCTCGATCGGCTGGCTCCCGCGAGCCCGGCCCGGGCCCGGCTGACGCGGTTGACCCTCGTCGCCCTGGGGATCTCACTCGCGGGGCTGTTCATCGCGGCCCTCGAGCCCTGGGCCCCTGCGGCCGTCCACGGACTCCTGCGGTACTACTGGTTTCGCCTGGCCGACGTGGCGGTGCCCTTGGCGCTGGCGATCTCGGCCGTCGCGGCGCTCGCCGACGACGCGGTCTGCCGGCGGCTGTTCCCCGTCTCGCCACCGATGGTGCGTGGCCTCGTGGGCCTGCTCTTGGTGGCCGACGTGGCGGCCGAATCGAAACACTGGCCGCTGCCGGGCCGCTCGCTCGTGGCCCGCGGCGATTCCAAGGTCGAGGCCGCGGCCTGGGCCGACATCTGCGGGTGGGTGAGGGATCACGTGCCGCCGGGCACCTGCGTGCTCACGCCCCGCGGCGCGGCGAGCTTCACCTGGCGGACTGGGCTGCCGGAGGTGGTGGCGTGGAAGAACAGCCCGCAAGACGCCGCCTCGCTCGTGGCCTGGCGGCGGCGGATCACCGACTGCTTCTCGGCCGATGGCACGCTCCGCGACATGGAACGCTCGACGGCAGCCCTCGGGGAGCCGCGGATGCGAAGCATCGCCGACCGCTACGGAGCCCGGATCGCGATCGTGCCGCTCGACGCTCCCGGGATTGAAGACTTGCCCTTCGAGCGGCTCCATGCCAACGACCGCTATGCGGTGCTCGAGCTCGCCGAGTGAGCGGCGGCCGGCGCGAGGCCCGCGGTCAGAGCGGCACGCCGAGCTTGGCGGCCTTGAGCCGGATCACGTGCTGGAAGGCGGGGAAGGGATACTTCTTGCCCCGGCCGATCGCCCAGGTGTAGGTGGCATCGACCACCTGCTCTGGCAGCTTGCCCTCGCGCACGAGGTCGGCCACCTGCTCGCAGAAAGCCACGTCGGCGGGGGCCTTCACCCGCAGTCCGGTGGCCAGCCGGTCGGCCAAGTCGGCCACGCTGCCAGGCGCCCGCTCGGCGGCCGCCGGCTGAACAGTCATCACGAGCACCAGCAGCAACCAACACGCGAACCGCATGGGGGTATCTCCCGGAAGGCCGCGGAAGGTCGCATGACGGCAAAACCTGGTCAAGGCCGATCGAAGTGCCGCTCACGCGGCCCCGAGCGCCGTCTCGGTCTCGTTGAAGATCCGCTCGAACTCCGCGCGGGTGCGGGCGGTCACGGCCTGCACGTCGCGGACGAGGTCGTCGGGCCGCTCGTAGCCCAGCAGGTGGGCGAGTTTTCGCTGCTCGTCGGGGGCCGAGGGAAAGTCGTGCCGGCCGGCGGCATCGAGCAGCCGCAGCCGGCCCTCGATCGACCGCAGGGTGCGGTAGGCCCGCTCGAGAAACTCCCGCCGCTCGTCGCTGACGAGGCCCGCCGCATGGAGGGCGACGAGGCCCGCGAGCGTCTCGGTGGACCGCACCGCGGGCAGGCGGCCGCCGTGCACGAGCTGCAGCATCTGCACGATGAACTCGATGTCCACCACGCCGCCGGGGCCGCGCTTGAGGTTCGACTTCTTGGCTCCCTCTTCCATCCGATATCGCATCCGGCGGATGCTCTCGACCTCTTCGGCCGTCCACCGGCGGCCGTAGGTGGCCGATTCGATCACCTCTCGCGCCGCGGCGGCCGCCGCCGGGGAGCCGACCACCACCCGCGCCTTCACGAGCGCCTGCCGCTCCCAGACAGCCGCCGGGCCGTCGGCCGCGAAGTAGCGGGCAAACTCGGCCAGCGAGGTCGCGGGGGGCCCGCTGCGGCCGGAGGGCCGCAGCCGCGAGTCCATCTCGTAGAGCCTGCCCCGGGGCCCGAACTCGTTGCAGACCCGCATCGTCCGCTGGGCGAGCTCGCCGAAAAAGTGGGCGTTGCTCGTGCCGGCGGCGGTGCGGCGCCGCGGCAGTGACCCGCCGTCGTGGTCGTAGAGAAACACCACGTCCAGGTCGCTGGCGTAGTTCATCTCCCGACCGCCAAACTTGCCCATCGCGAGCACGATCGGCCCGGCCGGCTCGCCGGCCGCCGGCCCGTCGCCGGCCAGCGGCTGCCCGAGCCGCTCGATGAGCCGCGGCTCCTCGCCGGCCACCACCCGCCGCACGAGCGTCTCGGCGATGGCAGTGAGGGCGGCGGTCGTCGTTTCGGCGTCCTGCCGGCCGAGCATGTCCCGCACCCCGACGCGGAGCTGCTGCGAGGCCCGGAAGGCGTGAAGGATCGGCGCGAGGTCCACCGCGCCCCGGCAGAGCTCGGCGAGGTTGGCCTCGAGCTCGGCCGCGGTCGGCAGCCGCTCGATCAGCAGGCTGTCGAGCAGCTCGTCGATCATGCCGGGATTGGTCACGAGCAGCCGGGCCAGAAAGGGGCTCGACGCGCAGAGCCTCACCGTCAGGTCGAGCGAGGGCGGATTGAAGCTGAACAGCTCCCAGAGCACGCCCTTGCCTCCGAGCGAGTCGGCCACGTCCACGAGCGTGGCGAGCGTGGCATCGGGGTCGGGCGTGCGGCCGATCGCCGCCAAGAGCCGCGGCGCGATCGCCGCCAGAAAGTGTCGGCAGCGGCGGGTGGAGAGAAACCGCACCCGCTCCTCGGCCAGCGACGCCAGCGCCCGTGCCGCGGCGGGCACGTCGCGAAACCCGTGGCCACCGAGCACCGCGTTGACCGTGTCAGCCGGCGGGTCGGGGTCGAGCACGAGATCCACCTCCGGCTCGGGGGGCGCGTCGTCGGGGAAGGCGTCGTGCAGGAGATGGTCGAGGATCCGGCGATTGACGTCGGTGGCGGCGGCCAGTTCGCTGCGAAACCGCTCGCGGCCCTCCGCGCCGGCCGCCGCGCCGCAGCGCACGGCCAGGCGGCCGAGTTCGAGGTCGTCCCGCGGCACCACGTGGGCCTGCCGGTCATAGAGCACCTGGATCCGGTGCTCGACCGTCCGCAGGAGCGTGTAAGACTTCTCCAGAATCGCCCGTTCCTGGTCGGTCAGGCTGCCCGCTTCGGCCAGCCGGCGGATCGCCTCGAGCGTGTTGCCGC
>JBIIYH010000329.1:0-3177 GCA_044346905.1 Pirellulales bacterium | reverse complement strand
GATCACCGCGCCCAGCTCCTCGGCCCGCTGGCGCACCGTCTCGACCACGTCGTCGACGAGGGCCACGAGGTCGCTGGGCATCGGGTCGGGCTCCCGCTCCTTGCTGAAGGAGAGCATGTCCATCACCAGCGACGAGATCTTGTCCTGGTTGCGGCGGACGATCTCCCAGCCCTTCTCGACCACGCCCACGTCCTCGTTCTCGAGGCCCATTTCCACGATGTAACTACCCCCGCGGATGCCCTGGAGGATGTTCTTGATGTGGTGGGAGAGGGTGGCGATCGTCTGGCCGACCGCCGCCAGCCGCTCCGACTGCACCATCGCCGAGTAGTAGGTGGTGTCTTCGACGGCCAGGGCCGCCTGATGGCCGATCGCGATCATCAGCTTGAGGTGGTCGTCGCTGAACCGGCGCCGGTCGAGCGACTCGACGAGCGGCACCATCGTGTCCACGTAGATCACGCCTACGGTGCCGTAGCGGCCCCGCAGGGGCACGCAGATCGCCTCGCGCACGCCCGTTCGCACCACGCTGTTGCCGCTGGCGAAGCGGTCGTCGTCCTGGGCGTCGCTCGTGAGCACGCCCTCGGCCCGCTCGAGCACGTAGTCGAGGATCGTGCGGCTGATCGCCATCGTGCCGGTGTCGCCGGCCCGGCGGTCGCGCCGGGCCTTCGTCGTGAGCTCCCGCGTGTCGGGGTCGAGGAGCATGATGCAGCCGCGGTCGGCCTCGACCCACTCGAAGACCAGCTGCAGGATCCGGCCGAGCAGCTCGTCGATGTCGAGGGTGTGGCTCACGGCCAGGGCCGTCCGATACATCACCTGGAGGTTGCTGCGGGCCCGGGCCAGCCAGCGGTTCTGGCCGTCATCCGCAGGAGCAGCCAGGACGATCGAATCCTCCTCCCGCATGCTGCGGACGATCCGCGAGCCGTCCGCGTCGCCGTCGCCCCCCACGATGTCGATCGCGGCCAGGCCCGGTGGCTCCCGGCCGTCGCCGGAGAAGATCAGGACCGAGCGGCCGATCCGGATCTGGTCGCCGCTGGAGAGTTCGGCCCGCTCCACCTTGGCGTCGTTCAGGAACGTCCCGTTGGAGCTCTTGAGATCGCCGACGATGAAGGTCGAGCCCACCCGGCGAATCTCGGCGTGCCGCCTCGACACCTCATGGTCGTCGAGCTTGACGAGATTGCCCGCTTCCCGGCCGATGCTCACCGCTCCGACATCGCCGTCGAAGTCGAAGCGGGCGCCGCGGTTGAAGCCCTGGATGACGAACAGCGCTGGCAAAGGGCGGATTCCGGTGGCCGGGGATGGGCGAGCCCCGGAGGCCCCGGAGCGTTCCTGCAGCCGGATTGTCGCATGAGCCGGCTCGCGCGCGAAGCGACGCCTCCGCGGCCGGGGCGAAGGGCGTAGAATCTGGAGTGACGATCCCGAGAGCGATTCCGGGACGACTTCGGGAGCCTGAGAAGACATGGCGGGCCGGCGGCGATGGAAAGCGGCAACCGCCGCGTGGTGCTTGGTGGGGTTGATGGCGGCTGCCCGCGGCGACGGCGGGGCAGCCCCGCCCGTGAACGCCGCGGCTGACGCAGCTGCGGAGCCGGCACCGACGCGGGCCGTGCTCGAGCGGGACGTGGCCTGGCTGGCCGCACCTGAGCGGGAGGGCAGGGGACCGGGCACGAAGGGCATCGACGCCGCAGCCGAGTGGGTGGCCGACCGGTTCGCCGAGATCGGCCTGCTCGCACCGGCCGATCGCGAGTCGCCGCTCCAGCCCTTCGAGATGACGCTCGAGGCGAAGCTCGGCCCGCCCGAGGCCAACACCGCGGAGCTCGTCGGGCCGCCCGACGCGGCCGGCGGCCGGCGGGTGGTGCGGCTCGAGCTGGGCAAGGATTTCACGCCGCTGGCGATCGGCGGCTCGGGGGAGTTCGACCTGCCGCTCGCCTTCGCCGGTTACGGCATCACGGCCCCGGCCGAGCACTACGACGACTACGCCCCGCTCGCGGCAGCCGGCGGCGCGAAGGGGGCCGCCGTGATCGTGCTCCGGCAGGAGCCGCAGAAGGACGACCCGCACGGGGCCTTCCAGGGCAACCAGACGTCGGAGCACGCGGCACTCTCCCGCAAGGCCGCCAACGCCTCCGAGCACGAGGCGGCAGGGCTCGTGTTCTGCAACGACACCGACGCCGACGGCGATGCATTGATGGCCTTCACCCGGGCGGGCGAGGGCTCCGACCGCCGCACGATGCCGATTCTGCAGGTCCGCCGGTCGGTGCTCGACGAGGCCGTGCGGCAGGCCCTCGGCCGCTCGCTGACCGAGATCCAAAAGGCCATCGACGACAAGCTCGAGCCGGCAAGCGGCCCGCTGCCGGGCTGGCGGCTCCGTGGGCGGACGGCCATCGAGCGGGTGCAGACGGAGGGCCGCAACATTCTGGGCCTGTTGCCGGGCGCGGGCCGGGCTGCCGGCGACACCCCGGCGATCGACGCCCGGGAGACGGTCGTGCTCGGAGCGCACTACGACCACCTCGGCTACGGCGGTGCCGGTTCCACGGCCCCGGGCGAGCGGGCGATCCATCACGGTGCCGACGACAACGCCAGCGGCACGGCCCTCCTGGTCGAAGTGGCCCGCCGGCTGGCGGCCGGGCCGCCGCTGCCACG
This sequence comes from Pirellulales bacterium, assembly GCA_044346905.1. Classification (GTDB taxonomy): domain Bacteria; phylum Planctomycetota; class Planctomycetia; order Pirellulales; family UBA1268; genus QWPN01. Next base: position 546 of record JBIIYH010000329.1, on the reverse strand, counting down.
GAGCGTCTTGTTCGCGGCGTTTTCGGGCGAGGAACGTGGCCTGCTCGGCAGCGGCCACTACACCGCCAACCCCGCCGTGCCGCTCGCCGACACCGTGGCGATGGTCAACCTCGACATGGTGGGCCGGCTCACCGGCGACAAGCTGATCGTGCAGGGCACCGGCACCGGCACCGGCCTCGAGCCGCTCGTGGACCGTCTGGTCGCGGCCCGCGGTCTGACCGCGGCCAAGGAACCCGGGGGGTTCGGGCCCAGCGACCATGCCAGCTTCTACGCCAAAAAGATCCCGGTGCTCCACCTGTTCACCGGGGCCCATTCCGACTATCACCGCCCGACCGACACCGCCGAGAAGATCAACTACGAGGGGCTCGTGCGGCTGGCCGACCTGGTGACCGATCTGGTGCGGGAACTGGCCATGGCGCCGGAGCGGCCGGCCTACGTCGAGGTGGCCTCGCCGCAGTTCGCCCGGGGGGGCGATCGGCCCTACTTCGGCAGCATTCCCGACTTCGGCAAGCCGGGAGGCGGCTACGCGATCTCGGGCGTGGCCAA
>JBIIYH010000079.1:0-11102 GCA_044346905.1 Pirellulales bacterium | reverse complement strand
CTCCGGCCGCAGCCGCGGCCGCCCGCTGACGAGCAATCGGGGACGGGAGCGGATTTCGGGGGGAGCGGGGAGCATCTATTCGCCCCGGGAGCGGGAGCCGTATGACGCCCTGAGCGATCGATTCCTGAGGGCCTTCGAGTCGAGCCTCGAGGTTTTCCGCACCTGGGAGCGGGTTCGAGAGGCGAACGCGTCAGAGACCTTTCGGGACCTGCTCTTGCGGATGGAGAAGGTCGGCCTGATCGGCGATCTGGCGACGTGGATCGGCCTGCGGGATCTGCGGAATCGGGTCGTGCACGACTACCTTCCGGACGAGCTCGCCGCCCTCTATGCGGCGATCATCGAAGACGCCGTGCCGGAGTTTCGCCGCCTCGAAGCGGCCAGCGCCGAGCGGTTGCGGTAACGCCGCCCGCCCGCCTTTTTCCGCCCGCGCCCCGGGCGGCTCGGCGGTAGCCCTCGGGCTGTGTCGCAAATTGGCAGGGGGTTGTCGCAATTTGGCTTATTGCTGCCGGCGGGGATTGTGGGGAAACTTTTTCTAGTCGTGTTTGTGGATACCGCTTCCTGGATTGCGAGCGGGGGCCACCCGCGACATCGGTTCCGATGGGGGTTTCCCGGAGGCTTGATCATGCGTCTTTCCTTGCGGCATCTCGGTGGCGTGGTACAGAGCGTGGCGGTGGCGTCGTGTCTGGCCGTCGGCTTCGCGGCTTTGGCAGACGCCGCCACCGTCACGTGGAACACCACGACCGGCACCTGGGACACCACGACGGGCAACTGGACGGGCGGCTCGCCTGTCGCGAACCTGTACGTCGAAGGTGACGCCGCGATCTTCAATAGCACGAGCGGCGGCACGGTCACCATTCAAGCCGGCGGCGTCGCCCCCGCGTCCACGACCGTGTCTGCCGCCTCTGGCACGTACACGTTCGACGGCGGGCCCTTGGGCGGCACCGGTTCGCTCACGAAGAGCGGCGGTGGCACGCTCGTATTCTCGGGTGATCCCGCGACGTACTCGGGCGGCACCACGATCACTGGGGGGCGGCTCAACGCCCCCGCCGCTAGCCTGCCCAGTTCCGGGTCCATCTCGCTCGGCGCCGGCACGCTCAACATCACGAGCGGCACGCTGGCGAGCAACATCACCCTCACGTCCAACAGCAGCCGGCTCCTGAACGGCACCTACTCGGGCAGCATCTCCGGGGCGAATACCCTGAACTTCCAAGGCACTGTCACGCTCGCCGGCAGCAATTCGATGTCAGGAGACATCAATCCCGCCGATACAGTTTCCCGGCTGAACATCAACCACCAGTCTGCACTCGGCACGGGCACCGCGGTTATCAACCAAACCACATATGCCAACACGAGCGGCTCGCCGCTGACGATCGCGAATAACTTCCGATGGGCCCAAAATAATTTTGTCTGGGCTGAGGGCACGCTGGAGACGACCGGCACGTTCTTTACGAACTCTGCCGGCCGCTTTCAGGTGAGTGGCGGCACGCTCACGCTCAACAAGTTCGATTCCTCGTCTTCCGGTCGAACGCTGAACCTGTTTTCCGGTCCGGGGTTGCTGCACGTCAAGAACGCTGCCGGAACAAACGTCTCGGGCCAGGTCGACATCGCCAGCGCCGGTGACTTCAACGTCCGGCTCGGCCACGGTAGCGCGTTGGGGAGCGGCAACTGGCGGATCGGCAACAGTAACGCCGTTATCTCCGCGAGCAATGACATCGAGATTCCCGCACCGCTCGTCACGTTTACCGCCGGGACGGTCACGTTCTCCGGCTCGAATAGCATGACCTTCTCCGGCAACTGGGAGGGGCAATGGCGGTTTGACACTACCACCAACAGTTGGTTGACCAACGACGTGGCGGCCGGCAAGTCGGTGACGCTTCAAGGCACGATGTCCATCCGGTCGGCCACGGCCACGACGTTCACGAACTTTCGACTCAGAGGCACGGGCGACACGACGTTCGAGGGTGTGATCCAAAATGGCGGTGGCGTCGGCTTTAACGGCGGATTCACCGTCGATAACTCCGGCACGACGACGTTCAGCAACGTCGGCAATACCTACACGGGCGTAACCACGGTGAACTCGGGCACGCTGCGGGTCGCCGCGCTCGCCGATGGCGGCGTGGCCAGCAGCCTCGGGCAATCGACGAATGCGGCGAGCAATCTCGTGTTGAACGGCGGAAGGCTCACCTACATCGGCAGTGGCAACTCCGCGACCAACCGGGCGTTTTCGTTGGCGGCCAGTAGCACCATCGAATCCTCGGGCACCGGCACGCTCTCGTTCACCGACCCCTCCGTGGGCTTGACGTATGGCGCGGCGAACCAAGCCCGCACGCTCACCTTGCGGGGCACCAACACCGGCGCGAACGATTTTGGCAAGAACCTCACCAACAACGGCTCGGGCGCGGTGTCGCTGACGAAGACCGATGCCGGCCGCTGGATTCTCTCCGGGACGAACACCTACACCGGGGCCACGTCGGTGCAGGCGGGGGTGCTGCTGATCGACGGCAGCACGGGCAGCAGTGCGGTGAGCGTGAGTTCCGGCGCCGTGATTGGCGGCGATGGCACGATCGGCGGCAACCTCACGCTCTCCGATGGCGGGCTCTTCGCCTTCGACACGGGCTCCACGCTCAGCCTTACCGGAAACCTGTCTCTGAACTCGTCGTTCGGCGTCGCCAGTCTGCGGAGCGTCTTCGGATCCGCGGTGGACTGGGCTGCCGTCTCCGCGGGCACCTATACCCTCCTGAACACCTCCTTCAGCTTCAACGACACCAACATCTCCAACTTCGGCGAGGCGAATCAGGCGACCGGTCTTCTGGGTGGCAGGTCGGCGTATTTCCAGCAGGGCACCAGCCCGACCACCAGCCTCCAGCTCGTGGTGGTGCCCGAGCCGGCGACGCTCGGCGTGGCCGCCGCGGCGACCGGCCTCGTGGGCCTCGGTCTCTATCGCCGCCGCCGGCAGGGCCCTCGGGCCTGAACGAGGACCGGGCGCGGTTTTTCTCGACCGCTTCGATGACGCGTCCGGCAAGCCAGCCGTGCCGGTGACCGCGGTTTCGAAGAAGGCCGCAGCTCTCGGCGGCCGTCGCTTTTCTCGCGTGGCTGCGATGATGAAGCCGGCGGCGGGCCCGGGCTCGCCCGAGCCCTCCTGCGGCGGTTCGCCGGCCGGGCCGCTACACTCCGGCCCTAGGCACGCGACTGCCCACAGTCTCGACGAGCCGACCGGCCGATTCTGCCGGCCCGACGCCCCCCCGCGCCGAGGCGCTAAGGAGGCCCCCCAGATGCCCGCCGTGAACCGTCTTGCTCGAGCCTCGGCCATGCTCCTGCCGGTGCTGCTGGCGTCGCTGGCCGCGCCGGCGGCCGCCCCCGCCGCCGATCCCGCGACGGGCTGGTGGCCGCCGTTCGTGCCCGACGTGCCCCCGCTGGCCCTCGCCGCCCCGGGGCCGGTCGCCGGCGCGACCGAGACGCTCGTGCTCGACGCCTACGAGGCGGCGGGCATCAGCGGCTTCCGCAAGGACTGGGATCGGCCGATCCCGCTGGCGGCCGACGGGGCGATGACCGAGCGGACCGACGAGACGAAAGGCTTCGGGGCCGGCCCGGTCGCCGACTGGGATGCCGAGGACAAGCCTGGCGCGCTCGCCTGCGACGCCGTGCACCGCTCGCTCCTGGTGCGGTTTCCCGAGGCGGCCGAGCGGATCGCCGCCGCCCTCGGAGACGGCAAGAAGATCCTCAAGGCCGAGCTGGTCCTGCCCTATCGGGGTAGCGAGGTCTTTCCGCCGGCCGCGTACCGAAATCCAGCGGGCCTGAGCTTCCTCGGCAACCAGTGGGCCACCCAGAAGCCCCGCTGGCACGCGGTGGCCTGGGGGCTGCTCCGGCCCTGGACGGCCGACCGCGAGATCGGGCCCACGGCCAACGCCTTTATCAACGGGGCCGGCTACTGGGCCGGGCATGGTGCGCGGGAGGTGGGGAGGGATCGCGGGGCCGGCCACTTCGGCCCGGCGCCGCTCAACGCCGACCAGCCCGAGGGCCGCCTCGACGTCACCGCCGCCCTGACCGACGCGGCCTACGGCGCGGATCTCGGCCGGCGGCTGCGGCGGCTCGCCGACTGCGGCTTCCTCGTCCGCAAGTGGGAGGTCTACGACGCCTCGTTCTGGAAGGGAGGCTATGAATGGGCCACGGGTACGGGCGGCCGCGGGCTGCTCCTTGGGGCCCCGCAACTGGTGGTGCACCTCGGCCCAGGGCCGGCCGAACGCCTCACCCTGCCGCCGCCGGCCGATGTCGGCACGCTCGCCAAGAACCTCGCCGGCGGCAAGGGCGGGAAGCCGACGGCCGTCTTCCCGAGCCCCGAGCAGTTCGCCGCCTGGGCCGAGAAGTTTGGCCGGCGGAAGCCTGACGGGATGGACGACGCCGCCTGGAAGCGGCTCCAGGAACTGTGGGCGCAGGATCCCAAACCGCCGGCTTTTCCGGATTCCTACGAGGCCTACGGCAAGTGGATCGACGACCTCCTGTCGCGGCAGCCCCGCCGCTGGTCGGGCTTCGACGCCGCCGAGTTCGGCGGCCTGATCGGCACCCGCTACCGCGAGGCGCTGCCGGCGCCCGTGGTCGAGCACCTGCGGCTCTACTGGTGGGCCTGGCTCTTGCCCGACCGCGACATCTCCCAGCTGGTCCAGGGCTACGTCGGCGGCGCGGAGGCGGCCGCGTATTACGCGAAGACCCGCGACTGGCGGGGCAACTTCTCGGTCTACCGCACCTACTGCCGGGCGATGGGCACGATGAACTTCAACCACTGGGCGACCGCCGGCACGCTCTTCGGCGGCGCGCTCTTGGAAAGCCCGCGGCTGCTCGTCGAGGGGGAGGCCGGCCTGCGGGACTATCCGTTGAAGCTGTGGACCTGGTCCGGCGGATCCACCCAGGAGTCGATCGACCACTACTACCTCTCGCACACGCTGGCCACGCAGATCCCCTTCGCCGCCTACTCGCCCACGGTCGAGCAGCGGCTGATGGGCCAGGCGATCCTGGCCAAGACGGTCGGCGAGCTGTGCTCGACCTTCCATCCGCGACTCAAGCGGTTCACCAGCTCCTCCGGCCGGACGGGCGTGGCCTATCCGCTCTTCATCCAGGACGGTGTCAGCTCGATCATGCACACCGTGATGCCCGGCGGCGCGCTCACTGATCTCGGCCGCAAGACCGTGGGCGACGGGATGCCCGTGATCGGCTACGACTTCACCCCCTCGCTGGCCGCCACCCTGGCGCTCGACGCCCCCTGGGCGCCCGCCTGGTATGGGCCGATGGTCGAGCAGAAGCCGGTGCCCTACCAGATGACCGCGAACAGCGGCGGATTGCACAAACGCAGCTTCCAGGCGCGGCACTACGGCGTCGCCAGCATCGACATCGCCACGGGCGAGACGATCCCGTTCCTGGTGCACTGGCGAAACCGCGACGCGGCGGTGGAGTCGTCCGAGGCGCTCGGCATGCTGACCGGCCGCTTCGGCGTCAACCGCACCGAACTGCTCGATTCCGTGCTGCACGGCGGGAACCGCAATCCCAACGGCATCGTCGGCAACCAGGGGGGGCCGCTGTGCAGTATCCAGCACCGCAACCGCCTGTTCGTGCTCAGTTCGCCGGCCAAGGGCCTGCCGTTTCCTGATCGCGCCGCCCCGCAGGAGGTCACCAGCCTCCAGACCACGCTCGGGCTGGTCACGCTCCACGACGGCTGGCAGGTCTTGCTGGATGGCAAACCGGTGAAGCCCCCCTTCACGGCCAAGGCGGGCCAGCGGATCGTGATCGCCGACGGGGTCGCCTTCGTGGGGATCGTGCCGCTGGCGGGCACCGATCTCGGCCGCGATGTCGAGGTGGAGGTGACGGCCGACGGGGTGCCCACGGGAATGCAGGGGGGCGGCACGCTCGCCGAGGCGCTGCGGATCAACGCCTACAACTACAAGGGAGCCGCCCTGCCCAGGCCCGAGTGGGAGAGCGAGCGGGTCGATGCCGCCTGGGGCGGCTACGCGATCCTGGCCGGCGACTCAAGCGAGCACAAAGACGCCGCCGCCTTCGACGCCGCCCTGGCCGCGGGCACGCTCTCGACCGAGTGGGACGCGGCGAAGCGGCAGGTCGCGCTCGAGTGGACGCTCGGCGGCGACACGCTGGCCTGCACCTTCGCTCCGCTGTCGAATCAGTTGCCGGCCCGCACGGTCAACGGCCAGTGGCTCTACCTGCCGTCCGGCATGGAGCGTGAGTGCGACCTCTCCGCGATGGGCTGGACGGGCCGGTTCGAGAAGAACGGCTTTGTCTACGAGTCGGAGCCGGGCCTGATGGGCTACCTGCTGACCGATCCCGCCCACGGCGTCGTCGAGGCCTGGCGGCCATTCCCCGAGCCGGGCCCGCTCGCCCTCGGCCTGCCGGACGGGGCCCGGATCGGCATGCTCGGTCGCGTCGGCACCACTCGGCTGACCGTGTTCCAGCGGGAGAACCGCGTGGAGATCGACGGGGCCGTGCCCGGGCCGGGGCTGGCGAAGATTGCCTTCGCCAGCGGCCTGCCGGCCGGCACCCGCATCGAAGTCAACGGCCAGCCGGCGCGCTCCGTCGCGGCGCAGCGAAACGGCAAGCCCGTGGTGTTCATCTCGCTCGGCGGACAGAACCTGCCCCCGGTGGAAGACCTGCTGGCCTTGCGGCTCACCGCGGCTTCGGGCAAGTGGAGCGATCCGGCGACCTGGGTGGAGGGCGACACGCTCGGACTGCCCAAGGCGGGCGACAGCGTCATGCTCAACCACAATCTCACGCTGAGCGAGACCACGCCCGAACTGAATCGGGTCATCAACAATGGGACGCTCACCTTCACCGGTTGGAACACGCAGTTGCGGGCCAAGAAGGTGACGGTCAGCGGCACGATCACCCACCCGGGCCAGACGGATGGATCCGGCGAGCCCGGCGTGGCAACCGACTGGACGCCCGATCATCGCGTCTGGATCGTGTGCACGGATCTGACCGTGAACAGCGGCAAGAGCATCGATGTGAACGGCAAGGGGTATCAGGGGGGGCCGAACCAAACTCCGGGCAAGGGCCCCGGCGGCGGCGGGAGGCACGGCGACGGCGTGTCGGGGGGCGGCGGCACGCACGGCGGCGGCGGCGGCCTCACCGGCCGCGGGTCGCTCTACGGCTCGCTCGAGGCCCCCGAGGATCCCGGCAGCGGCGGCTCGGGCAACGCCTGGAGTTCGGGCGGGCCCGGCGGCGGCGCGGTGCGGATCGACGCCGCCGGCACGGTCACGGTCAACGGCGCCATCACCGCCGACGGCAGCACCCCGTCTCACCCCAGAGCCGGCGGCGGCGCGGGGGGCTCGGTCTTCATCGCCTGCAAGACGGTCGCCGGCGGCGGTACCCTCTCCGCCAACGGGGGCGCGATCGCCGGTGAACACGGCGGGGGCGGCGGCGGTGCCGGCGGGCGGATCGCGCTGACTTATGACACCGCCGCCCAGGCCGCCCAGAACGCGACGCGGAAGCCAACGCTCACGATCCGCGCCCGCCAGGGGGGCCGCGGCGAAAGCTACAGCGACGCGCACGGCGACCCCGGCACGCTCCACCTCTCCGACGCCAGTTTCTTCCCCGGCGCGGAGGTGCAGGGCGGCGTCCTGCATGTGGAGGGCGTGACCTCCCTGAAGCTCCCCGCGCTGGCGATCAGGGATGGCATGTTCGGCGTGGCGGAAGGGATGTCGCTCACGGTGCAGGGGGACGTCACCACGACGGGCCGCGGCGGCCTCTACCTGCGGAACAGCCGCATCGCCATCGGCGGCAACCTGAGCATGCAGTGCGGCCCGACCGACTTCGGTCAGACCTATCTCCAGCCGGGGGCGAAAGGCAGCCTCAGCGTCAAAGGCAATCTTTCGGCCGATCGGGTGCGCATCTCCTACGGCGAGACCAACCCCGCGATCCAGGGCGTGACCATCGGCGGCGACTTCGTCCTCACGAGCGCCGCGCCGCTCGTCGTCAACTGCGCCGCGACCGACGAAACCTCCCCCGACTACGGTGCCCGGATCGCCGTCGGCGGCACCTGGCGGATCGCCCCCGGCTCGACGGTCACCGTCCGGTCCCACGGCACCACCGGCTCGACTCCGCTGTTCGAGGTCGGGTCGTTCATCCTCGAGAAGGGTGCCGGGATCAACGGCGACGGGTGCGGGTATTCCCGCGGGCCCGATTCCCGCAGCCAGGGTCATGGTCCCGGCGGAGGTCAGGGTGAGCACCATGCCGGCGGCGGCGGGCATGGGGGTGCGGGCGGTCGGAATGCGGATGGTTTTGGGACCGTCTACGGCGCCGCGGAGGCCCCCGTGACGGCCGGCAGTGCCGGCGGCAACTCCGCCTGGGGCGCGCAGGCGGGCAACGGCGGCGGCGGCTTCCGCCTGGTGGCCGCGGACGATGTCCGCATCGACGGCACGGTCAGCATGAACGGTGCGGACTCCCCGCACGACCATTACGGGGCCGGCGCGGGCGGCGGCATTTTCATCCGCTGCCGCGGCTTTTCCGGCACCGGCACGATCCAGGCCAAGGGGGGCGGCGTCACGGTCGGCAACAAGATGGGCGGCGGCGGCGGCGGCGGGCGGATCGCCGTCTGGTCGCGGAACAAGGATGGATGGAAGGGCGCGCTCAGCCATCCCGACTCCGTGGCCGGCGGCACCGGGGGAGCGCCGGGGGCCGCTGGTACGCTTGTGTGGGAGGCCATCCCGCCGGGAGACCGTTAGCTCCGTCACCAAACCTGCTGGAGGCGATGATTCGATGGTCAGTCCTCGTTGGTTCGTGCTATCGGCATTCATTGCCGCCTCGTCCCTCCACGCCGCCGATCCCGCCACGGGCTGGTGGCCGCCGTTCGTGCCCGACGTGCCGCCGCCGGCCGTCGCCGCCCCGGGGCCGGTCGCCGGCGCCACCGAGACGCTCGTGCTCGACGCCTACGAGGCGGCGGGCATCAGCGGCTTCCGCAAAGACTGGGATCGGCCGATCCCCCTGCGGCATGACGGGCTCAAGAAGGTTTCCGACCGGGGAAACTTTGGCAAGGGAGAGATCGCGGTCTGGGACGATCCCGACCAGCCCGGCGCGCTCGCCTGCGACGCCGTCCACCGCTCGCTCGTGGTGCGGTTTCCCGAGGCCGCCGACCGGATCGCGGCCGCCCTGGCCGATGGAAAGAAACTGCTCAAGGTCGAGCTCGTCCTGCCGCTGGCCGCCACGGAGATCTTTCCGCCGGGATACATGGATCCGGCGGGCATGAGCTTCCTCGGCAACCAGTGGGCCACCCAGAAGCCCCGCTGGCACGCCGTGGCCTGGGGGCTGCTCCGGCCCTGGACGGCCGACCGCGAGATCGGGCCCACGGCCAATGCCTATATCAACGGGGCCGGCTACTGGGCTGGCCACGGTGCGCGGGAGGTGGGGAAGGATCGCGGGGCCGGCCACTTCGGCCCGGCGGCCCTCAACCAGGAGCGGCCCGAGGGCCGCCTCGACGTCACCGCCGCCCTCGCCGACGAGGCCTACGGCGCGGATCTCGGCCAGCGGCTGCGGCGGCTCTCTGACTGCGGCTTCCTCGTCCGCAAGTGGGAGGTCTACGACGCTTCGTTCTGGAAGGGGGGCTACGAATGGGGCACGGGCACGGGCGGCCGAGGGCTGCTGCTTGGGGCCCCGCAGCTGGTGGTGCACCTCGGCCCGGGCCCGGCCGAACGCGTCACGCTCCCGCCGCCGGCCGATGTCCGCAGGCTGGCCAAGCAACTCGCCGGCGGTAAGGGCGGCGAGCCCACGGCCGTGTTCCCGAGCCCCAAGCAGTTCTCCGCCTGGGCGGAGAAGTTTGGCCGGCGGAAGCCTGACGGGATGGACCAGGCCGCCTGGAAGCGGCTGCAGCAGTTGTGGGCGCAGGACGGGAAGCCGCCGAGCTTCCCGGAAACCTACGAGGCCTACGGCAAGTGGCTTGACGGCCTGCTGGCCCGGCAGCCCCGCCGCTGGTCGGGCTTCGACGCCGCCGAGCTCGGGGGCCTGATCGGGACCCGTTACCGCGAGGCGCTGCCGGCGCCCGTGGTCGAGCACTTGCGGCTCTACTGGTGGGCCTGGCTCTTGCCCGACCGCGACATCTCCCAACTGGTCCAGGGCTACATCGGCGGCGGGGAGGCGGCCAAGTATTACGCCCAGACCCGCGACTGGCGGGGCAACTTCTCGGTCTACCGCACCTATTGCCGGGCGATGGGCACGATGAACTTCAACCATTGGGCGAGCGCCGGCACGCTCTTCGGCGGCGGGCTCTTGGAGAGCCCGCGGCTGCTCGTCGAGGGGGAGGCTGGCCTGCGGGACTGGCCGCTCAAGACCTGGACCTGGTTCGACGGCTCGACTCAGGAGTCGATCGACCACTACTACCTCTCCCACTCGCTGGCCACCCAGCTGCCCTTCGCCGCCTACTCGCCCACGGTCGAGCAGCGGCTGATGGGCGAGGCCATCCTGGCCAAGACCGTCGGGGAACTGTGCTCGACCTTCCATCCCCGGCTCGAGCGGTTCACGAGCTCCTCCGGCCGCACTGGCGTGGCCTATCCGCTCTATATCCAGGACGGCGTCAGCTCGATCATGCACACGTTGCTGCCCGGCGGCGCGCTCACTGATCTCGGCCGCAAGACCGTGGGCGACGGGATGCCCGTGATCGGCTACGACTTCGCGCCCTCGCTGGCCGCCACCCTGGCGCTCGACGCCCCCTGGGCCCCCGCCTGGTATGGGCCGATGGTCGAGAGCAAGCCCGTGCCCTACCAGATGACCGCGACCTACAAGATGTGGGGCGGGTTCGGCCAGACGCCGCTCTGGAAGCGGAGCTTCCAGGGCAAGCACTACGGCGTCGCCAGCATCGACATCGGCCGGAGCGAGACGATCCCGTTCCTGGTCCATTGGCGAAACCGCGACAAGGCGGTCGAGTCTTCCGAGGCGCTCGGAATGCTGACCGGCCGGTTCGGGGTCAACCGCACCGAGCTGCTCGATTCGATCCTGCACGGCGGGAACCGCAATCCCAACGGCATCGTCGGCAACCAGGGGGGGCCGCTGTGCAGCATCCAAGATCGCAACCGGCTGTTCGTGCTCAGTTCGCCGGCCAAGGGGCTGCCGTTTCC
>JBIIYH010000328.1:0-3179 GCA_044346905.1 Pirellulales bacterium | reverse complement strand
GGATCCGCGGCCCTTCGCAGCGGATCAGGTATTCGTTCCAGCCATCGCGGGATTTGGCTGCCGCTGCGGCCAGCGTCGCCGCATCCGGTGTGACGAGCACGCGGTTGCGGCGGCTCTCGTCGTAGAGCCCGCCGTCGAATCCGGGGCCGATGTCGGCCTGGTAACCGACCACCTCGTGGTGAGCCGGAATCCGGACCGAGCGAAACTGGACCCCCGCGTTGCAGTCGGCCTCGCAGTCGACCCGATACTCCAGCCGCAGTTCGAAGTCGCCAAACCGGCGTTCGGTCGCCAGAAACTCGTTTCGCGGCGCGGCCTTGTCGGGATGGCCGGCCACGATCGCCCCATCCTCGATGCGCCAGACGCCGGCGGTGTCGCCGTTCCAGCCGGCGAAGGTCTTGCCGTCGAACAGGTTCTCGCCCCGGCCCGCCGCGGGCAGGATTGCCAGGAGGACGGCCAGCAGCCGAATCGGCGGGCCGAGCGCACCTGGCACGCGAGGAATAAGCGGAGGGTGGGGTCTGGAGATCGGCATCGAGCGGGACTCGCCCTGAACCAGCGGAGCAACTGCAGGCCGCCTCTGCCCGGGCCTCGGAGTGGCCGACGCACGGATCGGGGTGACCGTCACCGGGATGATAGGCTTGAACAGGACGTGGACGCAAACCGGGGCCCGCCTCGAACCGACGGGCGTCGAGCCATGGGGAGCCTTGCCGCGAGGACTGCGTGATTCCGATGCAACTCTGCGGCCGGGCCGCCATCGTGTGCGTGCTGACCACCGCGGCCGCCGTGGTCGGGCGGTGCGAAACCACCCCGCCGACAGACGCGCTCACGCCGATCGCGGAGTTGCGGCAGCGGTCAATCGCCGAGATGCAGGCTCGGCCGCCGGTCAGGATTCGGGGCGTGGTGACCTGGCAGGCCAAACGCGGGATGCTGATCGTGCAGGACCAGACGTCGGCCATCTTCTGCTACGTCCCCGAGGATACCGCGGCCGACGGGCCGATCGAGGGAAGACTCGACGCCGACCTCGTGCCCGGCACGGAGGTCGAGATCGAGGGCCAGGGCGAGTGGGGAGGCTTCGGCCCGCGGGTGCGGATCACGCAGGCCCGGCCGCTGGGCCCGGCGCCGCTGCCCGAGCCACGCGTCGTCGATCCGGTGCCGGCCGCCCAGGGGGCGCATGACGTCGAGTTCGTGCGGCTCCAGGGCGTGGTTCTCGGCTGGCGGGCCATCAAAGCCGAGATGGAACTGCTCCTGGAGGCCGGCGGTCGGCCCTGCTCGGCGTTCTGTACCGCGGCAGCCGCGCCCGCTGATCCGCAACGACTGATCGACGCGGTCGTCACCGTGGACGGGGTCGTGTTTCCCCGGAGCAACACCCGCGGCGAGTGCCTGGAGATCTATCTCGTCAGCGTGCCGCCGGACGGCGTGCGGGTCGTCGAGCCACCGCCGGCAAAGCCATTTGAATCGCCGCGCGTGGACCTGCAGTCGATCGCCCGGTTCACGGCCCGCCAACGGCCGGGGCGGCTCGTGCAGACCGAGGGTACGGTGATCCATGCCGTGCCCGGCGAGGCGATTTTTCTCCAGGAAGGGGCCGGCGGGATCATGGCGAAGACCGACTCGCGGGAGCCCCTGTCTCCCGGCGACCGCGTGGCCGTCGCGGGCTTCCCCGACTTGAGCGGGCCCGTGGCCGGGCTCAAGCACGCGCTCGTCCGCCGCCTCGCGTCGGGCCCGGCCCCCGAGCCGCGGGCGATCGCCCCTGCCGAGATCGTGGCCGTCAACATGCGGTCGCACGAGACCCGCACGATCGCGGAGCCGGGCGACTTCGTCGGCTGCCTGGTGCGGCATCCCGCCACGCTCGTCGAGGCTCGGCCTACCGAGGCCGGCGGCGAGCTGCTCCTGCGGGCGGGCGAGGCGCTCGTGACCGCCCGGCTCCGCAAGGCCGACTTCGCGAGTCTCGCGGGAATAGCGGCGGGCAGCGAGGTCGACGTGACCGGGATCGTCGAGCCCGGCTGGAGCCGTGAGCCGCAGGCCATCCCCGATCGGATCGGCCTGCTCGTGCGGTCGGCAGCCGACGTGCGGGCCGTGCGGCCCCCCTCGTGGTGGACGCCCCGGCGGCTCCTCGCGACGCTCGCGGTCGTGGCCGGCGTGCTCGTGGCGGCGGTGGTCTGGGCGCTCGCGCTGCGGCACGAGGTGGGCGTGCAGGCCCGGCGACTGGCCCGCGCGATCGAGCGGCGGCGGGAGGCGGCGATCGAGTTTCGGGCGGCGGTCGCCGAGCGGAACCGGCTGGCCAACAACCTTCACGACACGCTCCTCCAAGGGCTCGCGGGCGCCGTGCTCCAGCTCGACGCCTGCCGCTATGCGCTGGCTGACGGCCGGCAGGGGGCGGCCGAGGGCCAGCTGGAGAAATCGAAGCGGATGGTGCAGCACGCGGCCAACGACCTGCGAAACTCCGTGTGGGCGCTGCGGGTGGCGCCGCTCGAGGGCCGCACGCTCGGGGAATCGCTGGAGATCGTGGCCGAGCATCTCGCCATCGGTGACACGCCGCAGGTGGTCATCGAGGCCGCCGCCGATCTGCCGCCGCTGCCGGAGTTTGTCTCCGGCAACCTCCTGCTCGTGGCTCAGGAGGCGATCCGCAACGCGATCCACCATGCGGCCTGCGAGCGGGTCGTGGTCGAGGCCGGCTGGAACCCCCGCGACCGCGTCGTCTCGCTCAGCGTGCGGGACGACGGCCGCGGCTTCGACCCCGCTGCGGTAGCCGGCACCGACCGCGGCCACTTCGGCCTCCAGGTGATGCGGGAGCGGATGACGGGAATCGGAGGCTCGCTCGTGATCGCCACGGCCCCCGGCCGCGGCACCACGGTGACGGCCCGCTGCCCCGTGGGACAGGCCACCCCGGCCGGTGCCTGAGACCGAGAGGCGAGCGGCTACCGTCCGATCGGGCGGTGTCGGGCCACTGGGTGCGGGCGATATCCTGCAACCTCGTCACGCCGCGGAAACACACGGAAGAGTTGCATGGCACCCCGCGCCTGGCCGATGGCGATCATCGGCTTGCTCCTGATGCTGACGCCCGCGCTCGGGCGGGCCGGAGACGACCTCTGGCTGCCGAGCATCTTCTCGGAAGGCATGGTGTTGCAACGCGGGATGCCGGTGCCCGTGTGGGGCCGGGCCAAGCCTGGTGCGGCGGTCGCCGT
>JBIIYH010000006.1:0-33270 GCA_044346905.1 Pirellulales bacterium | reverse complement strand
GCCTCCGAGCCGACGGTGATCGAGTCGGCCGGCGCTGCGAAGGGCCGGCGGCGGCTCGGCCGGTCGCTCGACGCGATCCAGAAGGCCGCCTAGCGGCCCTGCGGCGGCGATGGCTGTGCCTCGGCGGACACGGGGAGCGAGGCCTCCACGACCGTGCCCCGCCCGGGTATGGAGTCGATCCGACAGCTGCCGCCGAACAGACGCGACCGCTGGCGGATGCCCTCGAGGCCGAAGCGATCGGCGGGCACGGCCTCGGGGTCGAAGCCCTGGCCGTCGTCGGCCACGCGAATGGTCACCACGTCGCCCGACCGAGTGACGGCGACGCTGGCCGAGCCGGCCGCGGCATGCTTGCGGATGTTCGACAGCGACTCCTGCACGATCCGGAAGATCGTCGTCTCGAGCCCCGGGGGCAGCCGCGGCCCCGGCAGGTCGTGCCGAAACTCGATCGCAGGCACCTCGATCCTCGCGTCGGCGACGAGCGACTCGATCGCCTCGACGATGCCGAGCTCGTCGAGCGCCGGAGGCCTGAGGCCGCCGATCAGCCGCCGCGACTCGTCGGCCGCGGCCCGGAGGAGCCGCATGCCCTCGCGGAGCTCGCCCGCGCCGGGATGGTCGCCGAGGGCCGCCTCCCAGGCCTGGAAGTGCATGATCGCCCCGGCGAGATACTGGGCGATGCCGTCATGGATCTCGTAGGAGACGAGCTGCCGCTCCCGCTCCTGGATCTCGAGCAGCCGCTGCAAAAGCGCGCGGTCCCGCGAGCCGTCGGCCCCCTCCCCGGCCCCGCCCTGGGAGTTTGCACCGCTCGCGGTCATGCCTGCTTCGGCCGGGGAATCCGGCCGCCGAGCGCCCCGCCGCCGCCCCGGCGACCCTTGCCCTTGCCCCGCGGCCCGGCCGCCCCGCCCCGGCCGCGGCCTTCCCGCAGGGCCGCGATCTCGTCGCGGAGCCGGGCGGCCCGCTCGAAGTCGAGCTCGGCCGCGGCCTGCATCATGTCGGCCTCGAGCTGTTCGAGCAGCTCGCTCTGGCGGCGGCGGTCGTCGTCGCCCCGCCCCACCGCCTCGAAGGCCTTGGCCCGCGAGGTCGCCTCGGCTTCGATGCCGGCCCGCAGCTCCTTGCGGATCGTCTCCGGCGTGATCCCGTGCTCGCGGTTGTATTCCTCCTGGAGCGCCCGCCGCCGCCGGGTCTCGTCCACCGCCTGCCGCATCGACTCGGTCACCGTGTCGGCGTAGAGGATCACGCGGGCATCGACGTTGCGGGCGGAGCGGCCGATGGTCTGCATCAGCGAGGTCTCACTCCGGAGGAAGCCTTCCTTGTCGGCGTCGAGGATCGCGACCAGCGACACCTCCGGCAGGTCGAGCCCCTCGCGGAGCAGGTTCACGCCCACGAGCACGTCGAACTTCCCGGCCCGCAGGTCGTGGAGCAGCTCCACCCGCTCGAAGGCGTCGAGCTCGCTGTGCAGCCAGCGGCAGCGGACCTGCCGCTCCTGGAAGTAGGTGGAGAGGTCCTCGGCCAGCTTCTTGGTGAGCGTGGTCACGAGCACCCGCTGGCCCGCCGCCACCACCTTGTCGATCTCGCCCGAGAGATGCAGCACCTGCTGCTTGGCCGGCACGATCTCGATCACGGGATCGAGCAGCCCCGTGGGCCGGATCACCTGCTCCACCACCTCGCCGCCGGTGCGGGCCAGCTCCCAGGGGCCGGGCGTGGCCGAGACGAACACCGTCTGATGCAGCCGCTTCTCCCACTCGTCGAACATCAGCGGCCGGTTGTCGAGGGCGCTGGGCAGCCGGAAGCCGTGATCCACGAGCGTCGTCTTGCGGGCCTTGTCGCCGGCATACATCCCGCGGACCTGCGGCACGGTCACGTGCGACTCGTCTACGAAGAACAGGAAGTCGTCGGGGAAGTAGTCGAACAGGGTCGTGGGCGTGCTGCCCGCCGCCCGGCCCGAGAGGGGCCGCGAGTAGTTCTCGATCCCGGGGCAGAAGCCCGCCTCCAGGAGCATTTCGATGTCGAACCGGGTGCGGGCATTGAGCCGCTGGGCCTCGAGCAGCTTGCCCTGGCCCTTGAGCTCCTCGAGCCGGGCCTCGAGCTCCGCCTTGATCGAGCCCACGGCTGCCTTGATGCGGTCCTCCGGCATCACGAAGTGACGGGCCGGGTAGAGGTAGAGCTCGTCCTTGCGGGCGGCCACCTCGCCGCTGGTCGGATGAATGACGGCGATCGACTCCACGCAATCGCCCCAGAACTCGACCCGGCAGGCCAGCTCGTCGTAGGGGGGCCAGATGTCGATCGAATCGCCACGGACGCGAAACCGGCCCCGCTCGAGCGCCACGTCACCCCGCTCGTAGTGCACGGCCACGAGCTTGGCCAGGAGTTCGTCGCGGGTGAGCTTCGCGTTGCTCGCCAGCCGCACCACCATCGCCCGGTAGTCCACCGGTGAGCCGAGGCCGTAGATGCAGGAGACGCTCGCCACCACCACCACGTCCCGCCGGCTCACCAGCGCGCTTGTGGCCGCGAGCCGGAGCCGGTCGATCTCCTTGTTGATCGCGGCGTCCTTCTCGATGTAGATGTCCCGCTGGGGGATGTAGGCCTCGGGCTGGTAGTAGTCGTAGTAGCTGACGAAGTAGTGGACGGCGTTGTGGGGGAAGAAATCCCGAAACTCGGCATACAGCTGGGCCGCGAGCGTCTTGTTGTGGGAGAGGACGAGCGTCGGCCGGCCGACGCGGGCGATCACGTTGGCCATCGTGAAGGTCTTGCCCGACCCGGTCACGCCCATCAGCACCTGTGAGCCGCGGCCGTCCTCCACGCCCCGCGTGAGCGAGTCGATCGCCGCCGGCTGATCGCCCGCCGGCTCGTAGGGAGCCACGAGCTCGAACACGCCGGGCTGGAGGGCTGAGGGAGCCATCAGCGGGCCTCCGCGGCGGGGGTGACGGGGCGGAGATGGGGCCGGAGGCCTTCGAGCGTGACCCCGCCGATGCCAGGCACTTCGAGCAGGCCGTCAATACTCGTAAAGGGGCCGTGCGTGCGGCGGTGCTCCACGATCCGGGCGGCGGTCGCGGGCCCGAGGCCGGGCAGCTGCGCGAGCTCCGTCGCGTCGGCCGCGTTGAGATCCACGGTGAACAAGGCGGTGGCCGGCGGCGGAGCGTCGTGGTGCACGAGCCCGCCCGAGAGACCACCCGAGGCGACGTACCAGACCGCCGTTGCGGCGAGCCCCGCGGCCAGCAGCCCCACGACGAACGAGTGCCCCTTGGCAGTGGCCGAGCCGCGGGCAAGATCGGTCGGGGGCATGGAGGTGGCCGGGGGCGAAGGGACCGTCATAGGATACGCCGGTTTCCCGCTTGCGGCACACCGCGGCCTCCGACGGGGAACGGTGCGTGCCGCCCGCCTCGTGCCGCTCGACCACAGCCTCCAGGAACCTCCGACCGATGCCCGATCCAGAGCCCCTCGACCGCGATGTCACCGCCGGGCCCGGCTACCAGCAACTCCGCTGGGACGACCACCTCGCCCGTCACGTGGCCGGGCTGGCGGTCGGCTGGCTGGCCGAGGACCTGGGCCATGAATGCGACTGGACGAGCGTGAGCCTGGTCGAGGCGGCTGCGCGGAGCGAGCTGGCGGTCGTGAGCCGGCGGGCGGGCGTGATCGCGGGGCTGCCGGCGGCGGCGATCGTGGCGGCGGCCACCGATTCGGCGCTCGCCCTGGAGCCGCGAGTCGCCGACGGCACGACCGTGGCCGCCGGCGACACGGTCGCCACGCTGGCCGGGCCGACGCGGAGCGTGCTCGCGGCCGAACGGACGGTGCTCAACCTGCTGGGGCGACTCTCGGGGATCGCCACGGCCACCCGCCGGCTCGTCGACGCCGTGGCCGGGACGCGGTGCCGCGTCTACGACACCCGCAAGACAGTGCCCGGCTGGCGGCTGCTCGACAAGTATGCGACCCGCGCGGGGGGCGGCTGGAACCACCGCCTCGGGCTCTACGACGCGATCCTGATCAAAGACAACCATCTGGCCGCGGTCGCGGCCGCGGGCCTCGAGCCGGCGGCCGCCGTGCGGCGGGCCCGGGCGTTTCTCGGGCAGACGTTTCCCCCCTCACGCGGCGAGGCGATGGTGGTGGAGATCGAGATCGACTCGATCGCGCAGCTCGAACCGGTGCTGGCGGCCGGCCCCGACATCGTGCTACTCGACAACATGCAGCCCGACGAACTGGCCGGTTGCGTGGCCCTGCGGGACCGGCTCGCGCCCCGGGTGGTGCTCGAGTCCTCGGGGGGCATCCGTCCTGAGACGGTCGCGGCGATCGCCCGCACGGGGGTGAACCGCGTCAGCACGGGCTGGCCGACGCACCATGCCCCGTGGCTCGACATCGCCCTCGACTGGGCGTGACGGCCTACACGCCCAGGAGGCGGTTCCGCTTGGTGCGGCGCTCGGCGCGGAGGCGGGCCCGTCGCTTGGTCTCGCTCGGCTTCTCGAAGAACTCCCGCTTCCGCATCTCCTTCTTGATTCCGCTTCGCTCCACGAGCTTGCGGAACCGGCGAACCGCTTCCTGGATGCTCTCGCGTTCCCGAACCGTCAGTTTGACCATGCGTGCTCCGAACCTGCTTCCAAAACGAAAATGGACGTGCTGAACCTGATTGATCGAACGGCCCCGACGCGCCGACCGGCGGCGGCAGACTGCCGCGTTTCGGGAGCCCCCTAGAATATCGGCCCAGTCGCCCGGCGTCCACCGGTCTCCCTGCACCTCCGAGGACGGCCGGCCCCGCTCAGGATTGCCGACCTCGCGGTTTGGCGGCCAGAATGCGGCCCCGATGGGGTGACGAGACGGCCCGAGACGGGCCCAGAAGGGTCTGGATCAGTTTTTTCATGCGCGTCGAACTGCTCCCGTCCAGCCTGCCGCCGAGCGACCTGCAGTTCCTCGTCTCGTATCTGGTCAACGAGGCGGTGGCGATCGACGCCGGGCCGCTCGGGCTCTTGAGTGACCTCGACCGGCAGCGGCGGGTGCGACATGTGTTCCTGACCCACGAGCACATCGACCACCTGGCGACCCTGCCGATCTTCCTCGAAAACGTCTACGAGCAGGGGCCGGAGTGCGTCGAGATCCTGGCCGCGGCCGACGTGCTCGAGTTTCTCCACCGCGACATTTTCAACGGTCGCGTCTGGCCCGACTTCTTCGAGCTCTCCACGGACGCCAATGCGTTTGTTCGGGCCACGCCGCTCGTGCCCGGGCAGGCGATCCACCGGGCCGGGCTCTCGGTCACTCCCCTGCCCGTCTCGCACGGCGTGCCCACGCTCGGCCTCGTCGTCGATGACGGCACCGCGGCGGTGGCCTTCCCTTCCGACACCGGCCCGACCGACGCCTTCTGGCGGCAGCTCGCGGCGGCGCCGCGGCTCGACGCGGTCTACCTCGAGGTGAGTTTTCCCAACGCCCTGGCCGAGCTGGCAACACTGACCGGCCATCACTGCCCCGCTACCTTCGCGGCCGAGATCCGCAAGCTCGACCGCGCCGTCCGCTGGATCGTGGTTCACCGCAAGCCGCGGTACGCGGCCCAAATCGCGGCCGAGTTGGCCGCCCTCGACCTGCCGGGCGTGGAGCTCGTCCGGCCGGGCGACCCCTTCAGGTTCTGAACGGCCGACGGGGTGCTGGCCGCGGGCCTACAATCCGGCGAGTGTGGAACCCGCAGGGTTGGCCGACCGAAAGGAGATGCCCGTGGAAGACGTGACCTTCGAGATCGTCGAGGCAGGCGACGCACCGGTCGTGCGGGCCCGGATTCCGGCGGGGGGCAGCCTGTTCGCCGACGCCGGCGCGATGATGACCATGACGCCCAACCTCACCGTCGAGAGCTCGCTCCGCGGGGGCGTGATGGGGGCGCTGTCGCGGTCGCTGCTCCGGGGCGAGACCTTCTTCTACCTGACGATCTCGGCCCCGCAGTCGGCCGGCGAGGCCCTGCTCGCCCCCTCGACGATCGGCGGCATCGAAATGCTCGAGCTGACCGGCACGGAGTATTTCCTCCAGAAGGGCTCGTTCCTGGCCGCCCAGCACTCGGTGCAGCTCACCACCAAGACGCAGAACCTCACCAAGGGCCTGTTCAGCGGGGAGGGCTTCTTCGTCACCCGCGTGAGCGGCTCGGGCACGCTCGTGCTCAACACCTTCGGCGCCCTGATGACCTTCGACCTCGCGCCGGGCCAGGAGTATGTGGTGGACAACTTCCATCTCGTGGCCTGGGAGTCGACCATCAGCTACACGATCACGAAGGCCGCGGCCGGCTGGATCTCGAGCTTCGCATCGGGGGAAGGTTTCGTCTGCCGGTTCACCGGGCCGGGCCGGATCTACGTGCAGACCCGCAACCCCGCTGCGTTCGCAGGCTGGCTGAGCCGCCACCTGCCGAGCAAGGGCTGAAGCCGACCGGAGCGGGCGGGCCATGGGCGACTCATTTCAGGCCGTGTGGTTTGCCGCCGAGGGGGGCTCGCGGCCCTGCCGCGTCGAGCTCACGATGGGCAGCGTGGTGATCGAGCCGCCTGGCGGCGCCGCGGTTCGCTGGCCCTATTCCGCCCTCGAATCCGAAATCGGCGGCGACGACCACGACTGGGCGTTTCTTTCCTGCCCGCCGGCCAGCGGCAATGCCCGGCTCGCTCTCCGCGACCCGGCCGCGATCGCCGCAGTGGCCGCCCGCACGTCGGGACCGGTCCACGACGACCTCACCGGTCTCGATGCGGCTCGCCGCCGCCATGCTTCGCGGCATCGCAGGGGCCTCGTGACGGGCCTCGTCGCATTGGCGGCGGTGGCGTTGGCAGGCTGGCTTTTGCTCACGCGAGCGGCCCCGGAAATCGTCGCGGCCACGCTCCCGCCGGCCAGCGAGAAGCTGCTCGGCGAGGCGGTGCTCGCCCAGATGCTGGTGGGCGAGACCGAGATCGAGGCCGGGCCCGCGGCCGAGGCGGTGCGGGCGATCGTGGCCCGCCTGGCCGCCGCCGTGGAAGCCAACCCGGGCTACGAGTTCGACGTGCGGCTGATCGAGAGCGACGTTGTCAACGCCGCGGCCCTGCCGGGCGGCAAGATCATCGTCTTCTCGGGGCTGCTCGCGGAGGCGGGCTCGCCCGACGAGGTGGCCGGCGTGCTCGCGCACGAGATCCAGCACGTGCTCCACCGAGATGCCCTGCGGGGGCTGGTCGGCCGGCTCGGCGGCAGCGCGGTGATCGCGGTCCTGCTGGGGGGCGGCGACTTGGCGCGGATCGCCGGCCAGGCCGGGGAGCTCGACCAGCTCGCCTACGGCCGCGACCAGGAGCGGGCCGCCGACCGCGACGGCGTGATGCTGCTCGCCCGGGCCGGCCTGCCGCCGGCGGCGCTGCCCGCCTTCTTCGAGCGGCTGCGGGCCAGGGAGGGCGGCAAGCTGCCGGAGTTTCTCTCGACGCATCCCGACACGGCTGCCCGGATCGTCGAGCTCCGCCGGCTGGCGGCCGCCACGCCGGTGACCGACCCCCGGCCGCTCGCGGTCGACTGGGAGGCCGTCCGCGCGAGCCTCCCGGGCATCCAAGCCCCCCGGCGCGAGCCAGGGGGATGACGCGATCCAGGCGATCGGGCGGCGTGGCGGGCGTCATCCCCCTCGCTTGAACCAGGGGGCTTGGATGCGAGCCTCAGGGCAGCAGCCGCATCCCCACGGCAGTGTTGAGCTGGAGCGCCGCCCGCCGGTGGCGGACGACGCTCTCGCGGTGCTGCTGGGCCACTTCGGCCATGGTCTGCACGTGCTCCTGAAACTCGTCGGCTGTGATGTCTCCGGCGGCCAGCCGCTGCCGGTAGCGTTCCACGAGCGCTCGCGCCCGGGGCACGAGCTTCGTCTCCACCTGCTCGAGCGACTCCCGCGAGCGGCGAAACTCACGCTCCGCCAGCCGGACCTCGGCCACCACCCGGCGTTCGGCTGCGGAGAGCTCCGTCTTCGTCTGGGCGATATTGCTCTCGGCCCGCGCGATGTTGCCCTGGTTGCGGTTGAAGATCGGCAGCGCGAAGGTGAGCCCCACCCCCCAAGAGGTCGCGCTAGCCGCGTCGTACGGGCTGTTGTCCTGAATCGTCATCGGGTCGTAGAAGAGGTAGACGTCGTCGTAGCGGTTGGCCCGCTGGAGCTTGAGCTCGGCCGACGCCCGCGAGACCCCCGACCGGGCCGCGGCGATGTCGGGCCGCAGCCGCAGCGCCAGCGAGACCAGCTGCTCGCCGGCGGGCGGCGGCGTCACCACCCGCAGCGAGCCCGAGGGCTCCAGCCGCTCCACTTCCGCGAGCGGCAGGTTGAGGAGCACGCCCATCGTCTCACGGGCCTCGTCGTACTCCGCTTCGGCTTCCGCCCAGCTCACGCGGGTCTGCTCGATCAGGAAGGCGAGGTTGGCCACGCCGGCCGCCCGGCGTTCGGCATCGCCTTCCCGGCGCTCGAGGTCGGCGAGCAGGCCCTGCTGCCGCGCGAGGGCCGCCCGGGCCGTGAGCACGTCGAGCCGGGCCGACTGAAGATCGACGAACGCCCGATAGAGGCCGTCGAGCTGCCGCCGCACCACGTCCTGAAACTGCGCCTCGATCGAGGTCCGTGCCATCCGGGCGACCACCGTGCGGGCCTGCCGCTTGCCGGACACGTCCCAGGGCAAGGTGATGTTGACGTCGTACTGCGTCGGGCCGCCGGGACGCTCCTGGTCGAAGCTGCCGTAGGGGATCATCTGGCTGTCCATGTAGACGAGCGGATTGGTCCGCAGCCCCGCGGTGATGATGTCGGCGTCGGCCTGGGTGAGCTCCTGCCGCAGCCCACGGATGTCGAGGTTCGCCGCCAGCATCCGATCGATGGCGGCGTCGAGCGAGAGGCCGTCGTCCGGCCCGGGATCGTCGGCCAACGTCAGGTCGAGAAAGAGCGACGGAATGTCGCCCGACTCGCTCGCCACCGGTGCCGGCAGGACTTCAGGCAGCTCGAGCGACGGCGACGCCGCCTGCGACACCGCCGCCGTCCGACCAGTACGTTTGCCGGGCAGCCGTCCGGTCCGCCGCCGGCCCGCCCCGAACCCTGCCCCGGCCGTGCCGCCCGCCGGGTCGGTAAACCCGCCGTCGGCCTGGAGGGCGCCGGGAGGCGGCCCGAGCGCAGCCGCACCACTGCCGGGGATCGGCCCCAGGTCGGGGATCTCGAGGATTCGGCCGCGCTGGTCGTCCGACCATTGGCCGCAGGCGGGCGGCATCGACGCCACCAGCCAGGCCACGCAAACAGCGGCGGCTGAAACGCACCGGCGTGCCAACGACCTGCTCACGATCGCGATCCACCAGGCCTCGATCGGCGCGCGACAGCCCGCGCACACCTGCTCGGGTTATCGGCATAACCGGCACCGCCGCGACAGTCCGCCGCAACCGCCCAGGCCGCCCAGCTTCAGGCAGTCGTCGCTGCCGCCATCACCCCTTGGCCCGGGCGACCTTGCGCCGCTCGTGCTCGCTGAGCAGAATCTTGCGGAGTCGGATCACCGCCGGGGTCACCTCCACCAGCTCGTCGTCCTCGATGTATTCAAGCGCCTCCTCGAGCGACATCCGCCGCGGCGGCTTCAGGAGGATGTTGCGGTCGCTGCCGCTGGCCCGCATGTTGGTCAGCTTCTTTTCCTTGGTCGGGTTGACCGTCATGTCCTCGCTGCGGGCGTTCTCGCCGCAGATCATCCCCTCGTAGACCTCGTCCCCCGGCTCGATGAACAGATCCGCCCGCTCCTGGAGGCCGTCGAGCCCGAAGGCCACCGCCTTGCCCGGCACCATCGACACGAGCACGCCGTTGGCCCGCCCGGCCACGTCACCCTCCATCGCACCCCACTTCTCGAACCGGTGGTGCATGATCGCGGTGCCCTGGGTGGCGTTGAGCACGCGGGTGCGGAGGCCGATCAGGCCGCGGGCCGGGATCGAGAACGTGGTGTGGGCGAACTCGCCCCGATTGCCCATGTGCTTGAGCTGGCCGCGGCGGGAGCCGGTCAGCTCCATCACGGGCCCGAGCTTGTCGTGCGGCACCTCCACCACGAGCGTCTCGAACGGCTCGTAGACCGTGTCGCCCTCCTTGCGGAGGATCACCTTCGGCTTGCCGACCGAGATCTCGAAGCCCTCCCGCCGCATCGTCTCGATCAAAACGGAGAGATGCAGCAGGCCGCGGCCGGCGACGGCGAACTGCTCGGTGCCGGCGATCGGCTCCACCCGCAGGGCCACGTTCTTCTCGAGCTCCTTCTCCAGCCGATCGCGGAGGTGCCGGGTGGTGAGAAACTTGCCCGACTTGCCCACCAGTGGCGAGGTGTTGATCCCGAACACCATCGAGAGCGTCGGCTCGTCCACCGTCAGCCGGGGCAGCGGCCGGGGGTCGGCCGCGTCGCAGATCGTGTCGCCGATTTCAACGTCTTCGATCCCGCTCACGGCCGCGATGTCACCGGCCGTCGCCTCCTCGACGTCGATCCGGCCGAGCTTGTCGAACGACTGCACCCCCACGAGCTTCGCCGGCAGGAGCGTGCCCGCCGCGGTCGAGCGGACGACGGGAGAGCCCTTGGTGAGGGTGCCCGACTCCACCCGGCCGATCGCGATCCGGCCCACGTAGTCGGACCAGTCGAGCGTGGTCACGAGCATCCGGAGCGGCGCCGTGGGATCCACGATCGGCCCCGGGATCTTTTCCAGCACGAGGTCGAGCAGCGGCTGCATCGTGCCCTCGCGGACGGCCGGGTCGTGGGAGGCGTAGCCGCCGCGGCTCGAGGCGTAGACGAAGGGGAAGTCAGCCAAGTCGTCGTCGGCGCCCAGCTCGAGGAACAGCCCCAGGATCTCGTCGAGCACCTCCAGCGGCCGGGCGTCGGGCCGGTCGATCTTGTTGACCACCACCACCGGCCGCAGCCGGCACTCGAGCGCCTTCGAGAGCACGAACCGCGTCTGGGGCATCGGCCCCTCGGCGGCATCGACGAGCACGAGCGCCCCGTCGGCCATCCGCAGGACCCGCTCCACCTCGCCGCCAAAGTCGGCGTGGCCGGGGGTGTCCATGATGTTGATCTTCTTGCCCTTCCACTCGACCGCGATGTTCTTGGCGAGGATCGTGATCCCCCGCTCCTTCTCCAGGTCGTTGGAGTCGAGGATCCGCTCGCCGGAGAGCTGGCTGGCGCGATACTGGCCGCTCTGCCGCAGCAGGCAGTCCACCAGCGTGGTCTTGCCGTGATCGACGTGGGCGATGATCGCGATGTTGCGAATGTCGGTGCGGCGGGCGGCGGCGGGGGCTGGCTGGACGGTGGGCGCGGAAGACATGCTGGGAGAGCCGCCCGGAGACGGGCGGAGTTGAGGCGGGTGGGGCAAACCGGGATTATCCCGCCCAGGGGCAAAACTGCCTAGCCGAGCGGGCCAGCCGCGGGATCGCGGCAGGTGGAGACGATCCAGGCAGTGGAGACGATCCAGGCAGTGGAGACGATCCAGGCAGTGGAGACGATCCAGGCAGTGGAGACGATCCAGGCAGTGGAGACGATCCAGGCAGTGGAGACGATCCAGGCAGTGAAGACGATCTAGTTAATGGAGACGAGGGGGCTCGAACCCCTAACCCCCGCCTTGCAAAGGCGGTGCTCTCCCAATTGAGCTACGTCCCCGTCTGTCCACTCCGGGGCCGGACCCCCGGACTCTCACTCCGGGGCCGGGCCCCCCGGACTTGAACGAATGCGCGCGCCAAGATTCGAACTTGGGACCTCTACCTTATCAGGGTAGCGCTCTAACCAACTGAGCTACGCGCGCGGGCATCCCAGATCGGCAAGTCTAGGCGGCGAACCGCTCGGCTTCAAACGGGGTGGCCTGCATCGCGGCCTGAAGGGCAGCGACAAAAGCCGGCGCTGGCGCCGGGGGCCGCTTCGGAGTAGGTTTCCTCGACCCGCCGGCCGCCCTTCGCGCCGCGGCAGCATCGCCAACAGGAGCACGCCCGCCATGGTCAGGAACCCGTCCCCGCGAGCCGTTTCGCGGCTGCCGCTGCCGGTCGCCGGCTGCCTCGTCGCCGCCCTGCTGCCGCTCGCCGCGTCGGCTGCGGCCCCCAGCGTCGCCGACGCCCTCAAACTCGAGCCTCGCCAGCAGGGCATCGACTTCGACCGCCCCACGGCCGACGAAGCCGTCGCCGCAACCATCAAGCAGGAGAAGCTCGACGGCGTCAGCGCCCTGGTCGTGCGGGCCGCCGACGGCCGGATCCTGCGGGCCTTCGCCGACGTCAACGGCGACCGGGTCGTCGACCGCTGGAGCTATTTCAAGGACGGGCTCGAGGTCTACCGCGAGATGGACGGCGACGACGCCGACGCCAAGGCCGACCAGTCCCGCTGGCTCAACTCGGGAGGTACCCGCTGGGGCATCGACCGCGACGGCGACGGCGTGCTCGACGCCTGGCAGGCGATTTCGGCCGAGGAGGCGACCGCGGAGATCGTGCACGCGCTCGGCCGCCGCGACGCCGCCGCCTTCGCCCGCCTTCTGCCCACGAAGGCCGACCTCGAGGCCGCGGGCTTCAGCGGCGACCGCCTCACCGAACTCGCCGCCCGCGTTGACGCCGCCCGCCAGGCCTTCGCCAAGCTGGCCGGCGAACAGAAGAAGATCGGCCCGCAGGCGGCCTGGACAAGCATGCTGACGCCACAGCCGCCGGGCGTGGTCCCGGCGGGCTCGCCCGGCGTGGAGCGGGACATCACCGCCTACGACAACGTGGTGGCTCTGGCCGACGACGCCGGCAACGGCGTGCAGGTGATCATCGGCTCGCTCGTGAAGTGCGGCGACGCCTGGCGGCCGATCGACGCCCCGCAACTCCCCGGCGCCGATGGCCGCCTCTCGGAGACCCTCGGCTTCTTCATGCCCGCCTCGGCCGGCGGTGCGGCCGGCAGCTTGCCCGCCGGGGGCGACGACACGCTCCGGCCCCTGATGGCGTCGCTCCGCGAGCTCGAGGACCAGATGGTGAAGGCCGACGCGGCCGGCCGCGCGAAGCTCGCCGGCGACTACATCGGCAAGCTCGAGGAGATCGCCGCCGCAGCGGCCCCGGGGGAGCAGCCGTTCTGGCGGCGGCAGCTCGTGGAGACCGTGGCGGCCTACGTGCAGGAGGGCACCATGCCCGACGGGCTGGCCACCCTCGAGCGACTCGCCGCGCGATTCGCCGACGATGAGGCCCTGGCCGCCTTCGTCGATTTCCGGCTGATCCAAGCCCGCTACGCGGCCAGCATGGAGGCCGGGGGCGCCGACGCCGACAAGCTCCAGGCGGCGTGGTTCGATAACCTCGCCGCGTTCGTCGAGAAGCATCCCAAGGCCGCCGAGGCGGCGGAGGCCATGCTGCAGCTGGCCTTTCGCGACGAGTTCGAGGGCCGCGACGCCGAGGCGATCGCCCGCTATGGCGAGATCGCCGGCGGGTTTCCCGACACGCCCCAGGCCCGCAAGGCGGCCGGCGCCGCCCGTCGGCTCGAGAGCGTGGGGAAGCCGCTCGGGCTGGCGGGCAAGTCGCTCGACGGCAAGCAGGTCTCGATCGACGCCTTCAAGGGCCGACCGGTGCTGGTTCACTTCTGGTCCACCGACTGCGAGCCCTGCAAGGTGGACCTGGCTCAGATCCGCGAGCTGAACGCGAAGTATGGCCAGCGGATCGGCTGCATCGGGGTGGCCGTGGACGGCGACCGGGCCAAGCTCGCGGCCTTTCTCAAGGAGAAGCCGCTGCCCTGGCCCCAACTCCACGAGGAGGGAGGCCTCGACAGCCGGCTGGCAGAGGAGTTCGGAATCCTGGCGCTGCCGACCATGATGCTCGTCGCCGCCGACGGCACCGTGGCCGACCGCAACGTCTCGATCACCGAACTCGAGAAGAAGCTGGCCGCCCTGCTCGGCGGGAAGCCATAAAAGCCCCCTTGCGCAAGCAGGGGGGATGACGCCTGCCATCACCCACGATGCACCGGCGTCAACGGGATTGAATCCCGCCGGCCCAGCGAGCCGTTGCCCGCCCCCTCTGGCTTGCGCCGGGTGTCTTTGATGGGGCAACCAGCGGCGCACGGGCAGGCTGCGAAGCCTGCGTCGGGGCGATTCCCCTGACGTCGCCGGCAGACGCCCTTGGCCGCTGCGAGGGAAGGTCGCTACCGTCCGGGGCCCTTCCGATTCCCCGCGAAGTGAGATCCCCCCATGTTGCTCCTGGCCCTGGCCGTGAGTCCAGTCTTCTGCACCATCGGTGCCGTCCAACTGCTGGGCATCGCCACCGCGGCAGCGGCGCGGCTAACCGAGGGCACCCGGCACGAGTGGTGCGGGCAGTGGCTCTGTCTCGCGGGGCTGGCCACGCTGGGAACGGCCTGCGGGATCGCGATCCAATACGGTCCCGATGCGGCGGCGGCTTCGGCCGCGGCCCTCGCGCTGATGACCTTGATCGCCGTGATCGACGTCTCTCCCAGGGCGTGAGCGGCCCGGAACAGCCTCCGGGGCGGCCGCGCAGCCTGCCTCCCTTGCGCAGCTTTTGGCGTTGGCTGTCTTCGGCGGCTGAATCGGAAAAAAACTCCTTTCCGGCATGACCCGTGGCCGATGAACTCTCGGAACCGGCACCACCGGGCCCTCCGTCAGGCATCACAGCCGAGGGCGCATCCGGAATCGAATTCCAGGAGGGACGCATGTCCGTTTCGAGAACCACCTACCTGCTGGCCGTTGTCACCGCGGCCTGCCTGGCGGCCCCGGCGTGGGCCGACGATTTGGCGACGAGTGTCGCGGGCAAGCTCCGTGATTCCGGCGCCCTCGCCGGCTATCGCGTCAACGTGAAGAGCAAGTCGGGCACCGTGTGGCTCGAGGGCCAGGTCTCCGACGAGCGGCAGCTCGCCGCGGCGCTCGGCATCGCCGAGGCCACGCCCGGCGTGGAGCGAGTGGTCAACCGGCTCGTGATCGGCAGTCAGCCCGCCCAGGGCCCCGCCGGCTTCGCCCTGCCATCCTCGACCTGGAAGACTGCCGGCGTTCCTCGTCCGGCCGCTCCGGCAGCCGCGCCGCAGGCCTCGCCCGCGTCCGGCAATCCGTTCGCCAACGTGGCGGGCCTGCTGTTCGCCGGCGGTCCGCAGCCTCCGAAGTCGCAGGGCGGGGTCCAACTTGCCCAGGCGACGCAGCCCGCGGCCCGGATGCCCCAGGCGGCACCGGCCAATGCTCGGCCGATGCGGCCCCAGGGGCGGCCGATGGGCACCCCGCGGACGGCGATCCAGACCGGCGGTGTGATCGACCAGCACATGACTCTTCCTGCCCCCGGCGGCTACGACGGCGGGCTCGTGGATGGGCAAATGGTTCCCGGCACGATGCAATACAGTGAGGGCTACCCTGCCGGCGGCGGGATGGCCGGCGGGCCGGGAATGGGCGCACCGGGTATGGCCGGCCCAATGCCGATGGGCGGCACCGGCGCGGGCATGCCGCCCGTGCCGATGCGGGCCGACGGTCCCAACATGCCCAACTACGCCTGGCCGAGCTACGCGGCCTACCCCAACTACGCCGGGCTCCAGTATCCGACCCAGTATTCGCCGACCGCCTGGCCGTACATCGGCCCCTTCTATCCCTACCCGCAGGTGCCGCTCGGCTGGCGGCGGGTGTCACTGGAGTGGGATGACGGGTGGTGGTGGCTCGACTTCGACGACCGCCACGCCCACAGCCACCATCGCTGAGCCACGACCTCGGACTCAACGAGTCATCCGACCGCCCTCCCGGCACCGCCGGGAGGGCGGTTCGCTTTTCCAAGCCCGCGGCACCGGAAAAATCCGCAAGTCTTGCCAGGGGTATCGTCGATACAACCGTCAGAGTCGGTGGTTCACCGTCGTTCGAGGAGTGGAGCAATGACGTCCCGCACGCGATTCCTGGTCACGGCCCTCGTCCTGGCCGTCGCCGCCTCGTCGCAGA
The DNA here is from genome assembly GCA_044346905.1 of Pirellulales bacterium. Classification (GTDB taxonomy): domain Bacteria; phylum Planctomycetota; class Planctomycetia; order Pirellulales; family UBA1268; genus QWPN01. The sequence continues at coordinate 17,445 of JBIIYH010000006.1, read as the reverse complement.
GCGGCTGCTTCTGGCTGGCCAACCAGGGCCCGAACCTCGGCCCCCTCGCCATTCCGATCCCCGTCCCGGTGGGCATTCAGAAGGCCAAGGAAGACGCCTTCTGGAACTACGAGCGATACGAGCGGGCTCCGGTGCTCGGCCCGCTGCGACCGGGCGGCCCCTGCGAGGCTCTCGACGAGCCGAGCGACGACGAGGTGATGCGGGCGCTCGAGAAGGCCCGGCCCGTGCAGGGCAACTGGCCCTTCTTCTACGAGGTCCAGCGGAATCACGTCCGGATCACGAAGTGCAAGATCGCCGACTACATCGACCCACCGCGGCACATGCCGCTGGTCGGCCCGGTGCAGCTGCACCACGCCCACTACAAGTGCACCGTCTACTTCCAGGAGGTGACGCGGGTGGGCTGGCCGGTGCCCCACACGCTCGTCGATGAAGACGCGCAGGAAGTGCTCTACATCGATCACGACCACCTGCACATGGTGGGCGACGTGGACACGGGCTGCGACGCCAACTTCTAGGCCGCGGGGCCATCTGGCTTTACGGCGGCAGGGGCATCCCTGCCCCCTGCCGCCTTGCCGGGCCTCTGGTTTTACGCCCGGCGGGGCATCCCTGCCCCCGGCGGGCTTAGCGGCCCTCCGGCCGCCGGCCGCACCTCCGGGCGGCCGTGCTCGTGCGCGGAGTGGCGCACGTCGTTTGCTTAGACGAATCTCTGTGCCGCCTCGTCAACCGTTGGACGGCTCGGGGTCGCCCGTGCCAATCGAGCGGCGCAGGAAACCGAGCGCAGCAAGGATTGCGAAGCGAGGTTTCCTCCGAGCGACCGGAGGGCAGGATGCCCGCAGGGAGCGTCCGGCGAGATGGCACGGGCGACCCCGAGCCCGCGTCACCCACGATGTGAAGACCGCACCGTCGACCCCGAGCCCGCACAGATCACCCCGACGGTCGTGCGGGTCGTGCCGGCGGCACGTGGCCGGCCCACAGCATTCGCCCGGTGACGCCGAACGTGCCGATGTCCGTGGTGTGGTGGCGAACGACGGACCGTTCGCTGCCACGGCCCGTCGGTCGTCGCCCATGCCCACGTCGCGGAGAGGGATCTCCCGAGCCTCGGCTCGCGTCTCATCGACGCGGCGGTCGAGACTGCGCGCCGCGGGCGTGGTCGTCGCCTGCGCCTGCGTCGCGGCCCTGCCCATGATCGCGTTCGCCCAGGAGCCGCGGGCCTGGGCGGGAGCCACGGAGACGGTCCGCGAGCCGCTGCGGATCGCGGCCGCGCCGGCGGCATCAGACGCTGAGGTCGAGTCGTCCCCCGCCACATCGGCCAAGCTGATCCCCACCGGCAATCTGCTCGCGACCATCCACAGCGGCGGCTGGCTGATGGTGCCGCTCGTGGGCTGCTCGTTCGCCCTGGCCGTGTTCGGCATCGAGCGGGCCGTGAACCTGCGGACCGGGAGCGTGGTGCCGAAGCTCTTCATCGACCGCTTCGTCGGCCAGCTCCAAGCCCGGGCCCTGTCGCGGCAGGCGGCCCTCGAGGCCTGCGATGAAAACGGCAGCCCCGCGGCCCGGGTGTTCGCCGCCGCACTCCGCCGCTGGGGCCGGCCGGCCGTCGAGATCGAGCAGGCCGCGATCGACGCCTGCGAGCGGGAGCTCAACCACCTCCGCCGCTACCGCCGGGTGTTCAACGGCGTGGCCACGATCAGCCCGCTGCTCGGCCTGTTGGGGACGGTGTTCGGCCTGATCCGCTCGTTCAACGAGGTCGCGGCCGCCGGTGCGATGGGCCGGCCCGACCTGCTGGCCGGCGGCTTCGGCGAGGCCCTGATCACGACCGCCATGGGGCTGCTGGTGGCGATCCCCGCGATGGTGCTCCACTCGTATTTCACCAGCCGCGTCGATCGGCTCGCGATGCGGCTCGACGAATCCTGCCAGCAGGTGATCGACGAGATCTCGCAGGAATCGCTGGCCGAGCCCAAGCAACGGATGGCGGGGTAAGGCCATGCCGCTGGTGCGACTCACCGCCGAGGAGGAGCCGGCCCCCAACCTGGCGCCGATGATCGACGTGATCCTCGTGCTCACGATCTTCTTCATGTGCGCCACGAAGTTTTCGGGCGACGAGCGGCAGTTCGAGCTCGACCTGCCCGAAGTCGGGGGGGCGCCGGTGGTGGACGCCGCCCGGCCCGAGATCGTGGAGGTGGGGGCTGACGGGGCCCTGCGGCTCGGACCCGACGACGTCTCGCTCGAGGAACTCGGCGCGCGGCTGGCCGCCGCCCGCGGCGTGCAGCCCGACGTGGCGGTGATGATCCGCGGCGAGCGGGCGGTGCCCCACGGACGGATGGCGGAGATCTACGAGGCCTGCCGGACCGCGGGCGTGCGGCACGTGGCGATCTCCGTCCGCACCCGCGCCGAGAGCGTCCGCTAGCAACGGGGAGCCGGCGATGCAGGCGACGGGAATCGCGATCGCCGTGCTCGCGGCCCTGGCCACCGTGGGCGTGACCGTGCTCGTGCGCACCCGTTGGCTCCAGACCCGCACGCTGCAAAAGTGCGTGGGGCTGTCAGTGGGGCTGCACGGCCTCCTGGCGATGGTGGCGGCGTTTCTCGGGGGCTGGTCGCCCGCGTCCTGGGGCACGAACGACGAGGGGCGGATGACGATGATGGTGGTGCTCGCCGACGAGGAGGCCGGCGAACAGCCGCCCGCCGACGCCGCGCCGAGCGGCGACACGGCCGCCGTGGTCGATGACACCGCGACACGTGACCACGACGGACCGGCCGAGGCCCCGCCGCTCGTCTCGCTCGCCAAAGCCGAGGCCCCACCGACGCCGCCCAACCTCGTGCCGCTGCTCGAGGCTCCCGCCGATGAGCCGACCACGGCCGCCCCAGCCGCTGCCGCCGGCCCACAGACCGAGCCGACCGCGGCAGCCGCGAACGCCGGCGGTGGCTCGCAGCCTCGCGTGCCCGACGCCTATGCCGATCGCACGGGCGACCGGCGGGCGGCGGCGGCCGCCGCCCGCGGCGGCTCCGCGCAGACCGAGCAGGCCGTGCAGGCCGCGCTCGACTGGCTGGCCCGCACGCAGTCGAGCGACGGCCGCTGGAACGCCGCCCGGCACGGCGCCGGCCAGGGGGCCGCCGGCTCCGGGCAGCATCGGCCCGAAGTGGGCGGCCGCAGCGACCACGGCGTCACGGGGCTCGCGCTGTTGGCCTTCTTGGGCGCGGGCAACACCCACCGCGACGGCCCGCATGCGGCGAACCTGGCCCGCGGCGTCGGCTTCCTCGTGGAGCGGCAGCGGCCCGATGGGTCGCTCGCCGGCGACGCCGAGTTTTTCGCGGCGCTCTACTGCCACGGGATGGCGACGATTGCGCTGGCCGAGTGCCTGGCGATGAGCGGTGACGAGTCGCTGCGGCCGACCCTGGACCGCGCCGTTCGCCACACGCTCGCGATGCAGCATCCGGCCACGGGCGGCTGGCGGTATGCCGCCGGCGACCGCGGCGACACGAGCCAACTCGGCTGGCAGGTGATGGCGCTTGCCTCGGCCAAAGCTGCCGGGCTCACCGGGGTCGAGGGGGCGGAAGCCCGGGCCCGCGTATTTCTGGCGAGTGTCTCCTCGGGCGGAGCGGGCGGCCTCGCGGCCTATCGGCCCGGCGAGCGGCCGAGCGTGACGATGACGGCCGAGGCGCTCTTCTGCCGGCTGCTCCTGGGCATGCCGGCCGACCATCCGGCCGCGGCCGAGGCGATCGGACTCCTGTCGCGGTCGCCGCCGACGGCCGCGGGCTACAACATCTACACGTGGTACTACGCCACGCTCGCCTCGTTCCACGCCGGCGGCCCCCAGTGGGAGGCCTGGAACCGGCAGCTCCAGGCGGCGATCCTGCCGCTCCAGCATCGCTCCGGCGGCCCGCTCGACGGGAGCTGGGATCCCGACCGTGTCTGGGGCGGGCATGGCGGCCGCGTCTACGCCACGGCCCTCGCGGCGCTCACACTGGAGGTCTACTACCGCTACCGGCCGTTGCACGGCCAGTCGCCCCGCATGGCCGCGACGCCGTGACGGGTCTGGCTCGTTCCTCCGGTGCAACCCGCGTGACCGGCCCCGGGCACGGCCCGCCGCAGTTTGTTTGAATGCATGCCTCATCGGGGATACACTTTGCTGATCGAGCGACCGCGGCAGTTCGCGGCCGGTCGCCCCTGCCGGAGGATCCGCCCGTGGCCCCCTGTGTTGCGATGTTTGGCATTGGCACGACGGAACTCTTGATCCTCGGCGGCATCATCCTGCTGCTGTTCGGCACCCGGTTGCCGAAGGTGATGCGGTCGCTCGGCGAGGGGATCGTGGAGTTCAAGCGGGGCGTGCAGGGCATCGAGGACACGGGCACCGGCCCCCGCGAGCCCAACGGCTCCGACGCCCGCTGAAGTTCGGCTGCCGTTCCGCCAACCTCCTCCGGACGCCATCGGGCCACATCATGTTCGGACTCGGCCCTCTCGAAATCCTCGTCATCGCGGCGATCGCGGTGATGATCTACGGCAAGCGGCTGCCCGAAGTCGGCCAGACGGTCGGCAAGACGGTGGGGCAGTTGCGGCGGCAGTGGCAGGCGATGTCCCGCGAGTTCGAGATGGCAGCCACGCTCGACGCCCAGCCCGCGGCTCGGCGGCCGGCCGCAGCCCGGCGGCTCGACGACGAGGGGGGCCCGACGGTCGCCTCGCCAAAGCTCGTCCCGCCCCCGGGCGACGAAGCCTGACCGCGCCGCCTTCCTGCCGGCCACGGGCGGACGACGCGGCAACTTCGGCCCGCCACTGCGGGTCGTGACGGCCGGTCGCGGCCGTGCTACGATTTCGCCAGACGGCGGTCGATCCCCACCCGGTATCCGATGGCCGTCGTGCCGGGCAGCTAGCTCAGTTGGTTAGAGCGCTACGTTCACACCGTAGAGGTCACAGGTTCGAATCCTGTGCTGCCCACTCGTGATCGCCGAGCGAGCTTCGCTTCCGCCGCCTCCACGGGCCCGCGATCACGGTGCGGCGGTCGCGCGGGGGTCCAGAAAACCTCCGATCGCCACCGAGAAGAGCGTGCCGTCGAGCGACTGCCACCGGCCCACGATCGGGAAATCGCGGGTCATTCCCTGCACCTGGGCCGACGTGGTCTCGAGGTAGTCCGCCACGCTCTCGGCCGATTCGCCCCCCTCCGCCTCGAGGATCACGCGGGTCCGGCGCTCGACGGTTTCGGCGCGGGCCACCTGCACCCCCTTTTTCTCGGCGACCACGTGGGCCAGTGCCCGGTTGCGGGCGACCGTCTCCGCCTTCTTCCGGTCGAGTGCCGAAGGACCGGCGAGTTTCGCCGAGGCGATTCCCAGCACCAGCACCCGCCCGTCGTCGAGCCGGATCAGTTTCGCGCCGTCGACCTCCATCAGTAGCGGCTCGGCCAGGAGGTAACCGGCGAACTCCGGGTCGAGCCTGACCTTGTCGAAGGGTGACGGCTTGTCCACGAGTTTCACGCCGGCTTTCGGCACCGCGAAGGCGAGCGAAAACCGGTCTCCCTCGAGCGACTCGCCGCCGGCGGTCAGCCCGGTGAGCGAGAGCTCTTGGTGCGGCCCACAGCCCAACTGGCGGGAGAGCGCGGCCGTGGCGAATCCCCTGGCCAGGCTGCGGTTGGCTTCGCGGTCACTGCGGGCGTCGAACGAGGTGACCGCCCGCATCGTCACGCCGAGGCGGTAGTCCATGCCGTCGTGCTCGATCTCCACGACGGCCTCGCGTGGCCCGCCGAGCTTCACGACGGCCGGCTCCGCGGTCGCCATCCCCGTGGCGACCGCCAGCAGCACCCCGCAGGCCGCCCCGATCTGGCTATTCATCGAAGAAGCTCTTGGCACCGGAAAGCACCCCCTGCTGATCCTGGAGCTTTCGCCGCTCCTCGGCCTCGCTGCCCGAGACGGCCGCCGGCTTGGTGCCGGCGTTCCGCGGCTTGTCGAGCTCGTTGGCCAGGGCCCGCGTCTTGTTCGCCAGGTCTTTGCTCCAGCCCATCACCGTCACGTACATCTTCTCCTTCTCGTTGAGGCTGACCGTCTTGAAGCCCAGCACCTGCATGCCGCGGACCATCCCCTCGGAGAAGGTCTTGTATTGCTCGGTGTTCTTCGAGATCTTCTTGCCGCTCTCGGCCAGGTCGGTGCCGTCTCCCTCCAGCGTGAGGGTCCGCTCGGTCTCGGTCGTCTCGGTGACCGAGACCTTCTCCTCGAGAAACTGGCGAAACTTGCCCACGGCCCGCAACCGCGACTCGTTGCGGGCGGTCTGCAGCCCATCGGCAGCGCCGAGCACGGTCGAGATCCGGGCCGCACCGACGACGACCATCTTCGTGATCGCGCCGTTCTTGTCCTTGACGATGTCGACCACGCCGTCGATGCCACTGTCGGCGTAGTCGGCGATGATCTTGTCGAGCGTCGGATGACTATCGCCGAGCGCCGCCGAGTCGACGGCCGCCGGCCGGGGCGGCTCTGCGGTAGCGGGCGGCTGGCCGACCACCGGACAAGCCACGAGGATCACGAGCATCACGGCGGTGGGGCCGATCACGGCCCCGGAACGCAGGTCGGGGAGAGGCATGGGAAGGCTCCTGGAAAAAGGGAAGGCGGTCACTTGGATTTCCCGGCCTGCTCGGCCGGCACGAACACGGGCGTCGCCTCGATCGACCGGACACGGCCCAGCAGGTCGGGCGAGATCTTGATCTGTTGGACATGCCAGACCAGGGGCGCCAGGATCGCCTGGCCGGGCCCGGGGATCGAATAGCAGAGCGGACTGACGTAGAGATTGACCGTCTGCGTCTCGTGGACGGAGAACTCCGGCTCCTCGAACGTCGTCTTCAGGATCGGGACGGTGGGAAACTTGCCCGGCGGCGGCCACGACCTGGGGTTGGCGGCCTCGAACAGCCTCGGCCGTGGCCGCGCCCACCCGAACCAGAAGGCGGGCCGTGGGAGTCCGACGAGCGGGTCGTGGGTCTCGCTGTGGATCGTTTCGCCCGCCGCGGTGAGCAGATCGAGCCGGACCTGCATCGAGCCAGTCACGTGCCCGAGGGTGCGGGGCAAATCGACATCGAGCACATAGCCCGCCCACTGCGTGCTGCGATGGTTGCTCGAGCCGCGGAGCAGGAGCCAGAGGCACCAGCTTCCGGGCCAGCGGGAGAGATCGGGCCCCAGCCGAAATGGGCCGCTGTCGGTCGTGCTCACCGCCGCCAGGTTCCTGCGACCCGTCGATCCTTGCCAGACCGGGGCCTTGTCGTCCGACCAGATCGGGTTCACCTTGGCCGTCACGAGCGTCTTCGCACGGGCGGTCTGGGCGAGCAGCGGCACGAGTTTGTCGAGCAGGGCGGCGTACTTGTCCCGGTCGGTTTCCAGGGTGTAGGTCACGGTCAGGAGCTGCTTCCCGGCGTCGTAGTCGAGCGGCCGGAAGGGGAGCACATCCGCATCGAGCACATTCGGCAACTCGCAGAATCGCCGATAGAGAAGGTCGGCGGCGTTGTCCCGCGACTCCTTGCGAGTGACGGCCGAGGCCACCAGGTCGGCCCCGGACAGGTCGAGCGTCCGCACCTGGGCCGCGCGAAGGTTCTCCGTGAGCTTGCCGCTTTCGAGATCGGCCGAAACCTCGATGGTCACGAGGCCGTCCTCGGTGGTCCGCGACAGCTCCGTGTACCGCACCACGAACGCATCGCTCGCCGTCAGCACCTTGTCGGAAACGATCTCGTCCTTGTCGGTCAGCGTCTCGCTGTCGACATACACCCCGACGGCCTGTCGAACGGCGTTCCGCAGGGCGTCTTGGAGCGCTTCAGACGGGGTCGAGCCCGAGCCCGAAGCGACCTCGGTGTGGAGCTGCGGCCCCGATTCAGCGGCCTCGGCCTGCGGGCGGCGGGCCGCGTCGTGCGAGAGGGCCGCGAACTTCCCGGTCAGCTCGTCGAACGCGGCAAAGCGTCCCGTCCGCGGATCGATCGCGTAGACGTCTCCCGTCAGCAGTTTGACGGCAACGCGACGCTCTCGATCGGCGACGAGCGACTCCTGTTCCGTGGCATGCTCGGCCGGGGCATAGGTGAGCTGCTTGGGTTCGAGACTCAGCAGCCAGATGTGGCGGGTGTCGGTTGGGGAAAGCAGCAGGATCGCATGCTGCGGCCGAGCCACGAGCGTGGCATCCCCGCCCGAGTCGGATGCCTCGAGCGGAGCCGCCAAAGACCAGCCGCAGATGACGGCAACGACCGCGCAGGCGAGGCCGGCAGCGGGCCGACGACGCCAGGCAGACTCGATCGGAAAGATGCTCGTGCACATCGAACCAGAGACCAGCCGTGAACCCCGTGCAACCTGACGGACGGCGAGCAGCATAGCCCTCGGGCTGTCGTCCTCCCAGCCGGTCAAACGCTCATGAGCGCGGCGTGAGCGCGGCATGAGCGCGGCGTGAGCATCGCGCAAGCGACTCGCGGCCGTGCCCGCCCGCGGGGCGACACCATCCCCTCTCGCCGGCGGCTGAAATCAGGCCCGCTCGCCCCAGATACACGCCATATTCGGGCCGCTGCCCGGCCACCATCGGCCCAATCGGCGAAGTGTGTACCATGGATGCCGGACCGGCCCGAATTTCCTCCATGCCGAAAAAGGATTGCAGCGATGCCCTCGAGTTCCCGCCGCCAGTTCCTGTCCGCGTCGGTCGTCGGCGCCAGTTACTTCGCCGCCGCCGGCACCCGCCGAGCCTGGAGTCAGTCGGCCAACGAGCGGCCCCAGGTCGCCTGCATCGGCGTGGGCGGCAAGGGGGGCAGCGACTCCGACAACGCGGCCCTGTTCGGCGACGTGATCGCCATCTGCGACGTCGATCGGGGCACACTCGAGAGCAAGGGCAAGGCCGAGAAGTTCCGGGCCGCCGAGCGATTCACCGACTATCGGGAACTGTTCGCCAAACTCGGCGACAAGCTGGACCTCTGCACGGTGAGCACGCCCGACCACATGCACGCCCCGGCGACCCTGGAGGCGATGCGGCTCGGGATCGGTTGCTACACCCAGAAGCCGCTCACCCGCACGATCTACGAGGCCCGACTGCTCGCCAAGGTGGCGGCCGAGAAGGGCGTCGTCACCCAGATGGGCAATCAGGGCACCGCGCTCGACTCGTCGCGCGAGGCGATCGCCCAGATCAAGAGCGGCGTGCTCGGGCCCCTGCAGGCGGTCCACGCCTGGTCGAACCGGCCCGTCTGGGCCCAAGGGCCCGGCCGGCGGATGAACCTGCGGAAGTATCAGATCCAGGCCATGCGGGAGGTGGACGAGCAGGAAGACCCGACCACCACGGCCGCCGAGGTCGTGGAGATCATGGCCGACCTCGTCTCCCAGAAGGAGAAGGAGATCGCCCGGGCGCTCGAGCGGCTCGATTGGAAGCACTGGCTGGGCGTGGCGCCGCCGCGGGAGTTCTGGCCGGGCCTCTACCACTCGTTCCAGCATCGTGGCTGGTGGGATTTCGGCACCGGGGCGCTGGGCGACATGGCCTGCCACCAGCTGACGGTGCCGTTCGCGGCCTGCGGCCTGCGAGACCCGGTCTCGGTCGTGGCCCGCACGACCGGCCACGACTTCGACAGCTTCCCCGCTAGCTCGATCATCAAGTTCGAGTTCCCGGCGACGGCCGACCGGCCCGCGATCCCCTTCTGGTGGTACGACCGCCGCGGCAACAAGCCTCCCCAGGAGGTGTTCGCCAAATGGGGCATTTCGCAGCCGTCCGACAGCGGCGTGCTCGTCGAGGGGGAGAAGGGAGCTTTCTACAGCAGCGACGACTACTGCGGAAAGTACGAGCTCAAGGGCGTGGCCAAGGTAAAGGCCGACTACGAGCCTGCCGAGGATCAGGGCAAGGGCTTCGATGTCAACAACATGGCCGAGTTCTTCCGGGCCCATCGGCAGGGCGACCCGAAGATCGCCAAGTCGAACTTCATCGACCGGGCCGGCCCGCTCACAGAGACGATCCTGCTGGGCAACCTGGCGGTCTGGGCGGCGGCCACCGGCGGCCCCGCGGGCTCGATGGGAGACTGGGGCGAGCGGGTCGCGTGGGACGCCAAGAATCTCCAGGTGACGAATCTCGCGGAGCTGAAGACGCCGGGCGTGGCCGACCTCATCAAGCCGCGGTATCCGGCCGGCTACCGGCTCGATTGAGCCTCGCAGCCCGGCTTGACCGATCCGTCCGACGAGGAGACCTTTGCATGATGCTGCCACCCACGAGCTACCGCTTCGCACCCCGGGCAGGCGCCGCCCGTGCGGGGTCGCTGGCGCTGGCCATGATGCTCGCATGGCCGGCCTTCGCGGCCGTGGCCGCAGACTCCGCGGCCGTGGCCGCAGACGCCTCGGCCGCGGCTGCCGCCCGGGTGGCGGCACTCGGGGGCAAGGTCACGCGGGCCTCCGACGGCCGGCTGACGGGCATCGCCATCGCTGACGGAAGCGGCCTCACCGTCGCCGACGTGGAACTCTTCGCCGGTCTGCCGGACCTGGAATCGCTGGCGTTGCTCGACTGCAGGACCCTGGACGACGCCTTCGTCGAGCCGCTCTGCACCGCCCCGCGGCTCCGGAGCCTGGCCCTCACGAACTCCGCGATCACCGACGCCGGGGTGGCCGCGCTCGCGGTCGCGCTCCCCGACCTCGTGGAACTCGACCTCTCGAGCAACACAAACCTGACGGGAGCGGCCATGCGGTCGATCGCCTCGCTCAGCAAGCTCGAGCGGCTGTCCCTGGTGCAAACCCGGTTCAACGACCTTCACACCCGCCGGCTCAAGGCACTGGAAAACCTGGCGGTGCTCGACCTTCGCGGCAACATGGAGGCGGGCGACATGACCTTGGGCACCGCGGGCAGCCTGCCGAAGCTGCGGGCCATGAAGCACCGCAGCACGATCGTCACCGACGACGGGATCGAGCGGCTGGCTGCCAGCGGCAGCCTCTCCGCCCTGCTGATGCAGGACTTCGCCATCACCGACGCCGCAGGGCCCCATCTGGCCGGGTGCCCGTCGCTCGCCTCGCTCGAGGTCTTCCGCTGCCAGGGGTTCGGCTCGCCCGGGGTGCTGGCCCTCGCGGGACTGCCGCTCGAACGGCTCACGCTACGCGACCTCCCCCAGGTGGGCGACGATGCGCTCGCGGTGGTCGCCGAACTGCCTAAGCTCCGCCGGCTGGCCCTGCACGAACTGGCTTCGGTCGGCGACGAGGGCCTGGCCCGGCTGGCCGCTGCCGGCGGTCTGCAGGTGCTCGACATCTGGGCCATGCCGCTGGTGAGCGACGCCAGCGCTCAGGTCATCGCCGGCCTGCCGGCGCTCGAGGAGCTCTCGATTCGGGAGACGGCGATGACTCCCGCCGCGCTCGAGGCGGTGCTGGCCAACGAGCGGATCACGTCGCTCACCTTCAGGAATGGTGATGTCCCCGCCGCCGTGCGGGAGAAGCTTTCGACCCGGAAGTGGAAGAAGCTCGACCTGGGCAGCTGAGCACGTTCAGCGGCTGCCGAGCCGATGGGGGGAACCGCCGCATGAATCACCAGCCGTCGCCCGCTGCCTGCGGCAGCTGCCGTTTCTGGCGGCAGGACCTCGCCGAGGATCGAGGGCCCGGCTGGGGACAATGCCGCCGCATGCCTCCGACCCTGCCGCCCATCGAGCAGGAAAAACTGCTGCATGTCGGCATTTGGCCGCACACGGCCGAGAACGACTGGTGTGGAGAATGGCAACCCATGGCCGAGTTCGGCTCAGCTCCCTGATTGGCAACCGGCCCGCCGCCGGCCCGCGAGGCCCGGAGCACAGGCCGATGCTGATTTCTTCGTAAGCCTCCGCCTGGCCCCGAAAAATGCTGGAAACCTGGCCGCTGGGCCGAACCCCCTAGGTTGTGGGCCGGGGGCCGACGTGGTACAACGGCGCTTGTTCGACAGACTCTCGTCCGCACTTCCGGCCCTATCGGGGAACTGAGCCTGTGCTTCGGCGATGGTCGCTTGAGTCGATTGTTGGATCCAGTTCCCGAGTTAAGTGAGAGGTTGAGGGTTATGTCCCGGAAGATTTACGTGGGAAACCTGCCTTGGTCGACCACGTCGCAGGATTTGGAGGCGATGTTCGCCCCGCACGGAGCTGTCCGCAGCGCCGAGGTGATTTCCGACCGTGAGACCGGCAGGTCGCGCGGGTTCGGGTTTGTGGAGATGGAGACCGACGAGGGCCTGCAGGCCGCTATCTCCGCCCTGAACGGGCAGGAGATGAACGGCCGGCCGCTCACCGTCAACGAGGCCCGCGAGCGGACTCCGCGTCCGGGTGGCGGCGGCGGTGGTGGTGGCGGTGGTCGCGGTGGCTACGGTGGCGGCGGCGGTGGCGGCCGCGGTGGCTACGGTGGCGGCGGCGGCGGTGGCTACGGCGGCGGTGGCGGCGGCCGGTATTAATCCGTCCGACCGACTCGCTCGGCGTGTCTGAAATTGGCACGGAAGCCGGGGTTTTATCGCCCCCGGCTTCCGTGTTTTTATTTTTGGGGTATGCTTCGCAACTCGTTTTCCGCGGCTCGGTGACCGGTGGGTTGCCGTCCCGCTCGACCCGCCCATCAGCAAGGCAGACGCACCGACATGAGTTTCGCAGGGCCCCGTCCCAAAGCCAGCAAGTTCGCCCGTAAGAAGGCCAAGCCCAAGCCGAAGGTCAAGAAGCGGGATCCGATCTACATCGACGGCGTCCGGCCGAGGCCGATGTACGTTGACTACAAGGATCTGGAGCTGCTCGGCAAACTCGTGAACCGTCAGGGCAAGATCATCGGCCGGCGGAAGAGCGGCTGCACCGCCGCCAGCCAGCACGCCGTCACGTCCGCGATCAAGCGGGCTCGGTTCATGGCGTTGCTCCCATACGTCGCCGACTGAATTCACGGCGGCAATGCCATCCATGGCCATTGCCGCCTTGCCGGGCCTCCGCCCGGCGGCCGCACCTCCGGGCGGCCGTGGTCGTGCGCTTGGTGGCACGCGACGTCCACGCAGACGAATCTCAGCGCTGCGCTGGCCTCTCGCTCGATGCGTATGATGGGGAGCCGTTTGCAGGATTCTGTATGCCGCCGCTTCAGACACGCCGCCGGGTCGAGTTCCGCGATACCGACGCGGCCGGAATCGGTCATTTCTCGGCTTTTTTCTTCTGGATGGAGTCGGCCGAGCACGAACTCCTGCGGACCGCGGGCGTGGCCGTGGTCGAGCGAGACGCCGCCGGCGTCGAAGCCAGCTGGCCGCGCGTCTCCGCCAGTTGCGACTACGTCGCCGCCGTGCGCTTCGGCGAGGAGGTCGAGATCGCCGTCACAGTCGAGGCGATCGGCCGCACGAGCGTGACCTATGGCTTCGCCTTCAGCCACGCCGGTGAGCCCGTGGCCCGCGGCCGGATCGTGGCCGTCCGCTGCCTGATGCATCCAGGCCGCAAGCCCGAGCCCGTGCCCGTGCCGGCCGAGATCGGCGCCCGGCTGGCCGCCTATCGCGCCGACGCCTGAGGATTGCGGCATGCTCGAGGTGACGGAGGTCTCGAAATCCTTCGCCACCGCCGCCGGCGGGCTGCCGGTGCTCGACCGGGTCTCGTTCACGCTCGAGCCCGGCCGGCGGATGGCCATCATGGGCCCGTCGGGCTCCGGCAAGAGCACGCTGCTGTCGATCCTCGGCGGGATCGACGAACCGACCACGGGCGCCGTCCGCTTGGACGGTGTCGATCCCTTCGCGGGCGACGCGGCTGCCCGGGCGGCGTTTCGCAACCGCCGGATCGGGTTCGTGTTCCAGGAGCATCACCTCCTCGCCGGCTGCACGGCGCTCGACAACGTGCTCGTGCCCGCGCTCGCCGCCGGCCGCGTGCCCCGCGAGACGATCGCCCGCGGCAAGCGGCTGCTCGAGCGGGTGGGCCTCGCTGGCCGGCTCGACCACCGCCCCGGCGAGCTCTCCGGCGGAGAACGGCAGCGGGTCGCCGTGGCCCGGGCGCTCGTGCTCGCGCCCCGGCTCGTGCTCGCCGACGAGCCGACCGGCCAGCTCGACTCGCGGTCGGCGGCCGACGTGGCCGACCTGCTGCTCGATCTCACGGCCGAGTCAGGCGGGATGCTCGTGGTCGTGACCCACGCCGAATCGCTGGCTGAACGGGTCGGAGGCGTGCGGCGGCTCGTGGATGGGCGGCTCCTGCCATGAGCGACGCGGACCGCCAGCCCGTCGGCTCGCTCGTCGGCCTGGCCGCGGCGCTCGCCCGCCAGTGGTGGCCGCAGGTGGCCACGCTGGCGGCGGCCTGCGGCTTGGTGGCGACCACGATCTCAGGCGGGCTCTCGGTCGGCGATGGCATGCAGGCGGGCCTCGCGCGGCTGGCGGTCGAACGGCTCGGGCGGATCGACGCGGCCGTGATCGCTGCAGAGTTCTTCACGGCGAACCTGGCGGCGAGCCTCACGGCCGACGTCGGCGGCCCGCGGCAGGTCGTGCCCGCGATCGTGATGCCGGCGGTCGCGGTGAAGCCCGGCGGGGCGGCGGCACGGGTCACACTGCTGGCCTGCGACGATCCGGCGGCCCTCGGCTTCGAGCCCGCGCCGCCGGCGGTCGAGCCCGAGGGCATGCTCGTGAACGGGCCGCTCGCCGAGTCGCTCGGCCTGGCTGCAGGCGACCCGGTCGTGCTCCGGCTGCCGACGCCGTCGAGCGTGCCCGCCGACAGCCCGCTCGGCCGCCGCACCGGCGAATCGGCGGGCCGCCGGCTGAGGGTCACCGCGGTGCTGCCGCCGGAGGGCATCGGCCAGTTTTCGCTGCGGCCCACGCAGGCGACCGCGCCGCTCGCCGTCACCTCGCTCGCCACCGCCCGCCGGATCCTGCAGCTCGACGACGCGGCGAATGCGGTGTTCGCCGTGGGCATGCCGCAGGGCCGCGAGACCGCAGCCTGGCTCCGCGACCGGCTCGCGCCCACGCTCGCCGACTATGGCCTCGCTTTCGAGCCGGCGACCGCCGTGCCGCCGAGCCTCCGGCTCACGACCCGCCGGCTGATCCTGCCCGCGGCGGTGGATCGCGCCGCGGCCGACGTGCTCGCCCCGCTCGGCGGCCGGCCCACGCTCACCTTCCTCGCCAACGCGATCACGCCGGTCGCCGGCTCGGGCGACGCCCGCTCGGTGACAGCCAGCGTGCCCTATTCCACGATCCTGGGCATCGACGCCACCAGCCTGCCAGTGGGCGAACTCGCAGACGACCGCGGCGAGCCGCTGGCGGTGCCGGCCGACGGCGACGTGATCATCGACCGCTGGCTGGCCGACGACCTCGCGGCCCAGGGCCGGCCGGTGGCCGTGGGGGATCGCCTGCGGATCACGCTCTTCGAGCCGGAGACGATCCACGGCAGCGTGACGGAGACGGCCGCCGAGTTGCGGATCTCGGGCGTCGCCGTGATGACCGGCGCGGCCATCGCCCGCGGCGTCGTGCCCGAGGTGGAGGGCATCACCGACGAAGACTCGATCGCCGACTGGGATCCCCCCTTCCCCTTCGATTCGGCGCGGGTCCGCACCACGCCGCCGCACGATGAGGACGACCGCTACTGGAAGGCCCACGGCCCGACGCCCAAGGCCTTCGTCTCGCTCGCCACGGCCCGCCGCTTGGCCGCCGGCCGATTCGGCGGCACGACCGCCTGGCTCATCCCAAAGCCAGCCGATCCGGCTGCGGTCACCATGCGGCTGGCCGCCGCGATCCGCCCCGAGGACGCGGGCCTGCGGGTGGTGCCCCTGCGGGCCGAGGCGGTCGCCGCCTCCCGAGGCTCCACCCCCTTCGGCAGCCTGTTCCTTGCGCTCTCGAGTTTCGTCGTGATCGCCGGCCTCGTCCTGGCCTGGCTGCTCTTCAGCCTGCTGGTGGCGGCCCGCGGCCGCGACCTCGGCATCCTGGCGGCGGTCGGGTTTCCACCGCGGCGGCTCTCCGCTCTGCTCTTGGCCGTGGGTGGCATCGCCGCGGCGATCGGCACCGTGGTGGGCACGCTCCTCGGCCCGGCCTGGGCCGCGGCTCTGCTCGCCCTGCTCGGCCGGGCCTGGACGACAAGTGTCGAGCCGGGCGCGACCAGAGCATTTGGAGCGACGACACCCCTCCTCGTGCCGCTTGTCGTCGGCGGCCTCGCAACCTTCGCGATCGCGCTATCGGCTCTTGCCTGGGCGGCCCGCAAGGCCGGTGGCTCGCCGCCGCTGGCGCTCTTGCGTGGCCGCGGCCCGGCGGCCGGCACTGGGTCGCGACGACTCGCGGCCACCATTGCCGTCGTCGGGCTCACCACCGCGGCAGCCATCGCGGTCCTCGGCCGGAGCGGGTCGCCGGCCGCGGCGGTCGGACTGTTCTTCGGCGCGGGCGCCGCCGCGCTCGCGGGCCTGTTGGCGATCGTGAGGCTCTGGCTCACGGCCCTGCCGCGAGACAAGCCGCTCCGCTCGCTCACCCAGCTCGCCCACCGCAATCTCGCCTTCGCCCCGGGCCGGGCCTTCTCGGTGGCGGCGATCGTGGCAACGGCCACGTTCCTGATCGTGGCCGTGTCGTCGTTCGCACAGCGGCCGCCGGATGACCTCACTGATCGCCGCGGGCCGACCGGCGGCTGGACCGAGATCGTTTCCTTCGGCGCGGCCACGAGCGTGGATCCGGCCGACGCCGAGATTCGCACCGGGCTCGGCCTCTCCTCGCGGCAGCAGGAGCTGCTTGCTGGCTGCACGATCGCGCGGCTCCGCAGCAGTGGCGGCGACGACGCGGCCTGCTCGAACCTCTACGCCACGCTCCGGCCCACCGTCCTCGGCGTCGGCCCCGGCTTCGTGGCCCGCGGCGGATTCACGTTCGTCGCCCACGCTCCGCTGGCGGCAGACGACGCGGCGGCCAATCCCTGGACGCTGCTCGAACGTCCGGGCGACCCGGTCGCCGACGCCGCCGCGCCCATCCCCGCGATCCTCGACCAGGCGACGGCCCAGTGGGGACTCAAGCTGGGCGGCGTGGGGAGCGAGTTCACGCTCACCGACGACGCGGGCCGGCCCGTGCGGCTTCAGATCGTCGGCCTGCTCGAGCCGGGGATTCTTCAGGGCTCCGTGCTCGTCGCCGAGCGGCAGTGGGAGCGGATGTTTCCCGATCGCTCGGGCTATTCCCTGGCGCTCGTCGATGCCGGCCGCGTGCCTCCGGCGCAGCAGCCGGAGTTGGCCGCCTCCCTCTCCGCGGCCTGGGCCGATGCGGGCGCGACGGTGACGCCTGCGGGATCCCGGCTCGCGAGCCTGCAGGCCGTCCAGAACATCTTCCTGTCGGGCTTCCAGGCACTCGGCACGCTGGGGCTCCTGCTCGGCACCGCCGGCGTGGCTGCCGTGCAACTGCAGGGGCTGTTTGAGCGGCTCGGCACGTTCTCCGTACTCCGCGCGGTGGGCTTCACGCTCGCCCGCGTGCGGCTCGTGCTGGTGCTGGAAACAGTGCTGATGGTGCTGCTCGGCCTCGGGGCCGGCGTGGCCGCAGCCCTGCTCGCCGTCGCGCCGGCCCTCGCAAGCGGCCAGGCGCGGCTCCCGCTCGCCTGGATC
>JBIIYH010000078.1:0-11160 GCA_044346905.1 Pirellulales bacterium | reverse complement strand
CCGCCGGCTGCCAGCCTGTCCCAGGCCCGGGCGTTGTGCGCGAGCACAGCCTCACGCGTGACCCGGGGGCTGGTCATCGAACCCGCCGTCGGAGCCGGGCGGCGGCAGTCGCGACGGCGGCGGCCCCGACCAAGAGCGCCCAGGTGCCCGGCTCGGGCACGGCCGAGACTGGCTGCGTGAAGTTCACCGACGCTGGCAGTTGCGGATAGATTTCGCCGGGCGGGTAAATCAACTCCTGCACGACAAACCCGTACCACCCCCCATTCGCCAAGGGCAATCCGGTGATGCCCAAGGGCGAGAGAGACTGCGAGCCAGCCTGCGGCCACGGGCCCGCTGGATCCACCGGGTCGGCGACGGCGGTGTAGAACCCGATGCCGAGGTCATTGTCGTAGTCATTGACCAGATCACGGACATCCTGCGACCACGGACTCGGCAGACCGAACTGGTCGTAGCTGAACGAGTTCACGAAATAGGCATTCCAATCGGGGTAGAAGTCGGCATCGATGGCCAACCGGGGATCGGCGCCCGCAACTGGCTGCGGCGCCTGAGCGCCACTGATCTGCCCGGTCAGTGCGAAGACCATGTCGGCGACCGTCGGGCTCAGTGCCTCCTCGACCGGCTCGTCCCAGCGATACCCCCACGCGATGGACGTCGGGGTCGCCTCGTCGCCGAACTGGAGCACGAGCGCCGAGGCGTTCGTGCCGCTTCCCGTCCAGAACAGCAGGTCACTGAAACTGTTCACCGTCACGGTCGCCGCCGACAGGGCCTGACCCCAGACAGCGACCGAGACCACGAACAGCCAAGCCGGCCGACGCATAGCGATCCTCATGGTGATTCACCCTGGAAAGAAACGGACCCATCGACCCTGACAGGCCGTCACCGGTGCCGGCTTTCCGCGCCAGCCCGTGTCAGGAGTGCCAGCAGAACGCCCTGCTCGATCGACTCCTCGAGAAACTCCACATGACCGTCACAAAACACCATCCCGGCCATCCCCGGATGGTCGCTCCAGATCTCATTGTTCTGGCTGCGGTTGATCCCGGTGGTGTGCCACTGATCGAAAATGTTCTGGCCGTTGGCCCACTCCGACTGGTAGGCGGCGTCGCGGCCAGTGCACTCGGCGATGGCGACGGTCTTCGAGAGGCCGTCGGTGATCGCCTTGGCCGCCGTGGGCCGCTCGTACTGCATCACGCCCGCGTGTTCCGGCAGGGGCTTCGGAACCGGGTGGCCGACGCCGAACATCCCGCCGTAGTCGGTGTAGGCCAGATCATCGCCCTGATCCCAGCGACCGTTCAGGTTGCGGTCCCCGGTCGTGGGCCCGATGCGGCGGGTTCGCGTCGTGCTCGGGCAGAGAAACATCGGTACCACATGCCCGGCAGCCGCGCGGTTCTCCGCACTTCGGTAGGAGAAGGTGAAATCGAAGGCCGCGGCCACCCCCGGCTCCTCGGCGAAGGGAAGAATGAATGCGTTCCAGGCGATCTGCCGGCGGGGAGCCTTGGTCATGCACTCAAGGCAGCCGACGGGAAAGGTGCGCCGGACTGATTCGTATCCGTAGAGCGCGCAGCCGATGCCCCGCAGGTTGTTCATGCAGGCCGTCCGCCGGGCCGCCTCGCGGGCCCCCTGCACCGCCGGCAGGATCAGCGCCAGGAGGGCCGCGATCACGGCCACCACCACGAGCAGTTCGACGATCGTCATGCCGCGTCGGGACTGGGCCGATCCGTCCATGGGCGTGCCGCTGCGGACGCACTGCCCCCGTCGGCCCCCGCGCACGACGGCGCGGCGGACAGCCCCGGGAGCGGGTGCGTGCAGGAGCGGATCCTTGAAGTGCGTCACGACCGGCCGCCCGTGCGACCGTGCCCGCCCTCCCGCCCTCGCGGTCCGGCAAGCTCACGACACCTGGTAGGTCTTCTGACTTACGAGCTCGGCAGGCCGCATGCCTTCTCGCCCGGAGTTTCCGCCGCTGGCGGTCACGCTGGGCAATGGCTCGAATGCGACCGGCTTCTCCCCCGCACCAGGCCTGCCTGGAGCGAAGATCACCCGAATACAGCGGCGGGGCCGTCCCGGATTCACACCGGAGTTCCCTGTTTGCCAGCCGACAGCAGCAGCGATCGACCGGCCACCAGAGTCACGTGGAGGAATGTAACGGTCGCGGGGAGACTGTCAAGCCTGCGGGCGGGGCCCGGCACGACCCGCAGGGCTTGCCACCCCGCTGCCTGCCGCTGGCAAACAATGACGGTTACGGGTGCCGCGCACGTCAAGGCCTGCGGGTCGTAAGGGGCCGCGCCTCACCGCCCGAACCCGCGGTGCGCACGGCATTGTTTCGCTGAAGCGCACCACCTCACGACCGCGAAAAAAAACCTGAGAGCACGCTCAAGCCGGTTCGTGAACGCCGCCGATAGCCCCCATGTCCCCCGGGGCATCACCGTGCCCGTCGGGCAAACAGGGGGCGGCAGCAACCTGAGATTTTTCGAGTCACGGAATGGCTCGACAGGCCTGCCGCAAAAAAGTTCGTGGATCACAACCTCGGGGTGACGGCGTCGCGAGCGGGACGAGCACACCGGTGATTCACAAGCAAAGGAGATGTGGCTCGATGAAGCGTATGATGTATCTCGGCGCGCTGGTTCTCAGCGTGACCGTTTGTAGCCAGTCCTTCGGTTTCGAGCTCCTTGACCGGATGCTCGGCTGCAAGGGTGGCACCTCGTGCTGTGAGCCCGGCTGCGATGCCGGCGCTGGCTGCTGCGAGCCGGGCTGCGGTGCTGGTAACGGATGTGCGGAACCCGCTTGCGACGCCGGCAACGGCTGCTGCGAGCCGGCCTGCGACGCCGGTGCCGGTTGCTGCGATGCCGGTGCGGGCTGCTGCGGTGCTCGGAAGTGCCGGAAGAAGCACGACCTGTTCGGTGGCCTGAAGGGCCTGTTCGAGAAGTGCAAGCGGAAGCACAAGAGCTGCTGCGGCGATAGCTGCTGCGAGCCCGCCTGCGACGCCGGCAACGGCTGCTGCGAGCCCGCTTGCGGTGCTGGCAACGGTTGCGCCGAGCCCGCTTGCGACGCTGGCAATGGCTGCTGCGAGCCCGCTTGCGACGCCGGTGCCGGCTGCTGCGAGCCGAGCTGCGGCGCGGCTGCTGGCTGCTGCAGCGTGCGGAAGAAGCACACGCCGATCCGTGACCTTCTGAAGGCGATCCACGCCGCGAAGAAGTGCCGGAAGGCGAGCTGCTGCGGCGACAGCTGCTGCGAGCCGGGCTGCGACGCCGGCAACGGCTGCTGCGAGCCGGGCTGCGGTGCGGAGCCCGCTTGCGGTGCGGAGCCGGCCTGCGGTGCGGCCCCCGACTGCTCGGCTTCGACCGACGCCCCGGTGAGCCGGATGGTCGCCACCAAGTGAGTTGAGGGTCGATAGGTCGGACCGAAACCTGTTGCCCGACGTCGACACGAAAGACCGCGGCCCGGAGGGAAACCTCCGGGCCGCGGCAATTGATGGGTGTCGCAACCGGCGACGGTCGCGAGTTTCGCCGCGAGCCGGGGAGAACCGTCCGGCGACCTCACTCGCGGAGCGTGGCCAGCCACTCGACCAAGTCCCGCAACTCCCGGCGGGAGAGCTTGGTGGCGATGTCGGCCGGCATGGCCGACGGCCCCTGCGAGCGGTCTTCGATGGCCGCGACTGACACCCGTTCCTGTTTGCCGTCGGCCGTCACGATCAGGAGCTCCTCGGGGGTCTCCGCCTTGACGACGCCCGCCACGGAGCGGCCATCGTCGGTGACCACGACGGTCGTCTGGTAGCCCGCGGCGATCTGGGCGCTCGGCTCGAGGATGCTCTCCAGGAGATAGGCCCGGTCGCGGCGGACGGCGATGCCGTCGAGCGCGGGCCCCACCTCGCCGCCAGCCCCGGCGTGCCTGTGGCAGCGGACGCACTGGACGACGCCATTCTTCAGGAAGATCTCGTGGCCGCGGGCCGGGTCGCCTCCGGCGAGCACGTCGCCGCCCGCGGCGGCGAACTCCGCGACGAGTTCGGGGCCGCGGCCGGCGGCGTCGAGCACCTCGAGCACCAGCCCGGAATCGAGCCTCCCTTCGCGGAGCCCGGCGACGAGCCCGTCGATCGCCTCCCGCGCGGCCGGGTGGTCGAGTTTCGCGAGCAAATCCACCGCCTGCTGCCGCTCGACGAGCGGAGCGCCGGCGTCCGTGGCCGGATCGCAGACTGGCGCGAGCGCTCGGGCCAACGCCGCGCGGGCCTCGGGCTCGGCGGCACGCGCGGCCAAGACGCGGCGGGCGGCCATCCGCACGACCGGGGCCGGATCGCGACACAGCCGGGCCGCGAGGGCGTCGCAGGCTGGGTCGCCGCTGGCGGCCAGGGCGGCGAGCACTTCGGCCCGCGACTCGGGCGGTCGGCCGGGATCCTCGCAGGAGGCCGCAAGCAACGGACCCACGCCCTCGACGCCGAGCAGCCCGGCGGTCTGAAACAGGGCCGTCCGCAGCCGCTCGTCGAGCGGCGCGGCCACGAGCTCTTCGAGCACGCTGCCGACCGCCTCCCGCGCGACCGCGGCGTCCCGCGGTGACGGCAAGGGCCGCCAGGCGCCGAGCACGCGATCCCGGGACGACGGCCGCGCCCAGTCGCGGAGAATCGCCAGGGCTTCGAGCCGCCGGCCGAGCGTGGCATCGGCTCGGGAGATGAACCCGGCCAGCCGGGCGGCGTCCGCCGGGGAACCCTCCCGCTCGCAGGCGGAGAGTGACCGCCGCAGGAACGCGTCGCCGTCGGCGCCCGCCGCCGGGCCGTCGCGGAGCCGGTCCGCCAGGGCCGCGGTGGCGGCAGGGATCGGCACGTCGTGGATCGCCCGCGCGGCCTCGACCGCGATCCGTGGATCGGGATCGGCGAGGAACCGGGCGATCGCTGGGTCGGCCTGCCGACGCAGCACCAGGCAGGCCACCAGCCGCACCGCCGCGTCGGCGTGGTCCACGAGGTCCGCGCGATCCGCGGCGTCGGTGCCCGCGAGCCCCATCACCAGTGCGTGGCGGGCATGCGGATCGAAGCCCTCCTCGCGAGCCGCCTCGCGACTCACCGCCGCGACCAGCGCGGCCGTCACGTCAGCGGCTGGCCCGATCCGCCCCAACGCGATCGCCGCGGCCGCCCGCACGTGGGCGTGGTCGTCGGCCAGCCGCTCGGCCAGCGCCGGAGCCGCAGCAGCCGCCCGGAGGTCGCCCAGCGTGCGGGCCGCGACCAGCCGGAGCTCCCAGGCCGGGTCGGCCAGCGATTCGGCGACCGCGGCGATGATCGCGGCGTCGGGGGTCCGCCGCGGGATCTGTCCCAGGCCCTGGATGGCATGCACCCGTGCGAGCAGCGGTGCGGCCGGGTCGGCAGCCGCGGCGCGGAGGAGGGCCGCGTCGCCGCGGCGGGCCAGTTCCCACTGGGCCTCCAGGCGGATCCGGCGATCGGCGTGGCCGAGCAGGGCGACGAGCCGTTCGCCCGGCACCGCGGCCCAGTCGCCGGCGAGCAGCTGCCGCACCTCGCCGATGAGCGGATCGGCGGCCGCATCCCCCCGCGGCACGAACCGCCACAGCCGCCCCTTGCCGGATCCCACCCAGCCTTCCACCCAGTCGCTCACCCACAGGGCACCGTCGGGGCCGACCTCCAGGTCGGTCGCCAGCAGGTTGCCGATCGAGAGCTCCTCGTCCACCAGTTCAAAGCTGGCGCCGACGGGGCGGACGCGAAAGGTCCGCACCCCGCTGCCGGCCGCGGCCCCGCGAAAATCAGCGAGCAGGAACCGGCCGCGAAAATGCGGCGTCAGGCCGGTGCCCGGGTCGAAGGTGAGGCCCGCCGGGCCGGCGCCAAGATGCGCCAGCGGCGGCACGATCCAGGCCGGCTGTCCGTCGTGGGGCAGTTCCCAGTGCCGCTCCCGGCCAAAGGGGCCGCGGTCGCCGCGATGCTGCCCGCTCATCCGCCAGCCGGAGTCGCCCCCCGCGACGATCTGCACCAGCCGGGCCCGGTCACCGGAATCGGAGTTGTTGTCCACCGTGAACAGGTTGCCGAGGTCGTCGAACGCCAGCTCCTGCGGGTTTCGCAGGCCGGTGGCCACCACCTCGAAGCCGGAGCCGTCGGTCTCGCAGCGAAACACCGCGCCGCTCTCCGCGTCGGCGTGGGTCCGACCTTCATGCTCGACGTGGTAGCCGCGGTCACCCACCGTGAAATACAGCCGACCATCGGGCCCGAGGACGAGCCCGTGGAGATCGTGGCCGAAGAAGGCCGTCCGCACGCCAAAGCCGTGGACGAGCGGCGTCCGCTCGTCGGCGACACCGTCGGCGTCGGTGTCGCGGAGCCGCCAGAGGTCGGGGATGCAGGCGTAGAACACGTCGCCCCGGCGGGCGAGCACCCCAGCGCCGAGCCCCTGCTCGAGCCCGTTGAAGCCGGTGGCGAATACGGTCGATTCGTCGGCCCGGCCGTCGCCGTCGGTATCGACCAGTTCTCTGACCCGGTCGCTCGCTTCGCACCATTCGTCCGCCACCGACCCCAGCAGCCGCCGGTGGTAGGCGATCCGGTCGGCGACGGTTCGGGACGCCAGGTCGGCGTCGAGCCAGGCGTCGTCGTGCTGGCGGTTGTCGGTGACCCCGTTCCGCGCGCGAAAGACTTCGGCCACGAACACCCGCCCCGCGTTCTCGACGGACAACGCCGCCGGATTGGCGACCTGCGGCTCCGCGGCGAACAGCTCGGCGGCCAGGCCGGCAGGCAGGGCGAAGGCGGCGGCCGCCTGCTGCGGCTCGGCCGAGGCGTCTGCGACCTGCGGCGCCCGCGGCGGCGGCACGGCACCCGCGGGAGTGGCCGCCAGGCCGACAGGCAGCAGGACGAGAAGACCGACGGCTCGGCCGGCCAGGGAATTGCCACGCATCATCACGACCTCACTGCTTCGCGTCCGGCGGCGGCTCGGGCAGCGTCGCGATCCATTCGCGGAGCAGCCGCACGGCGGCCTCGTCCACCACATCGCTGCCGAGCTGCGGCATCTGCCCCGGCCCGCGCCGCGCCACCCGCGCGAGCAGCACGGAACGGTCCGGAGCGCCGGGGGCCAGGATCCGCGGGTCGGGCAGCCCGAAGGTGGCGTGCAGCGGCGGCTCTCCGACCGCCTTCATGTCGGCGAGCTTGATCTCCCAGAGGCCGGTGCGAAAGGCCAGGTTGATCTGGGCATTGCCACCGCCGGCAGGCACATGGCAGACCGAGCAGTTGGCATGCAGGTAGGAGCGGGCCCGGGCGGTGAG
This sequence comes from Pirellulales bacterium, assembly GCA_044346905.1. GTDB lineage: Bacteria > Planctomycetota > Planctomycetia > Pirellulales > UBA1268 > QWPN01. The sequence continues at coordinate 3,933 of JBIIYH010000078.1, read as the reverse complement.
GCTCTCGGCCACGTCCTGGGGGTCGGCCAGCCGGAGCATGGCGGCGGGCGGCTTCACCAGCAGCCGGGACCTGCGGCCCGGAAAGCCCTTGGCTTCGGGATCGTTCGAGGCGATCCACCGCGTCACGAGCTCCCGGCGCCGCTTCTCCTCAGCGGCCTTCTCGGCGGCGGCCCGCACCGGATCGCTCTCGTCGGGCTTGAAGTCTTTCCGGGCCGTATGTGCGAACAACTGCCACCAGGCGTCGCCCCACCAGTTCGACCGCAGCAGGCCGGCATGCTCGAGAGCCCGCAGCTGGTTGTCGGGGGCGTGGCCCGGCCCGAGCGCCGCGCGGTAGTCGAAGTCGCGGTTGAGCTGCACCGTGGACAGGCCGAGCACGAAGTTGGCGGCCCGGCTGTGGCAGACCATGCATTCGGCCCGCGACGGATACCGCCACGACCGCGTCCGCACGCCCTCGGGGTGGGTCGCGAGGTCGGCCGTGCGGACGGTGAACGTGCGGTCCGCCCCGCCGGCCTCGACCAGCACCGCATCCCGCTGGTCCTCCTGCCAGCGGTAGCTGTAGCCGGCCCACTCTCCCGCCTCCTTGAGCAACAGCCGCGTCTCGATCCAGCGCCGCGTCGCCGGGTTGCCCTCCTCCTCCTCGAGGGCGAACGAGTTCACCACGACCGTGCCGTCGGGAAAGTTCCAGCCGTTGGCATCGACCACCTCGATCGGCACGGGCTCCGGCCCGCCGGCCGGGCCGGGCCGCGACGGCAGCGCGAGAAACCGCACCGCCTGGGCCCCGTCGCTCCACTGCGGCGAGTTGACCGCGTAGGGAATGACGCCGGGGGCCATCGCGTGGTCGGGGATCGAGGCGAACAGGCCCGTCTCCGAGAGCCGGCGCGGGAACGGGGGCCGGGATTCCTGGGGCGGCCGGCGGACGAGTCGGTAGAGCCCGCCCTGCTCCCCCGGCTGGTGGTCGGTGATCAGGATCTCGCCGGCGGCATCGACGTGGAAGCTCGTGATCTGCAGCGTGGTGTCGGCCAGCAGGTCGTGCCGCGTGAGCTTCGTGCCGTCGTGCCGCAGGCACCAGATGCGGCCCGTCGAATAGTCGCCGTAGAGGTAGCAGCCCGCGAGTTCCGGGTGCAGGCTGCCGTGGTAGACGACGCCGCCGGTGAGCGACCGGGCCTCGGCATGCGAATGCTCGGCCACCGGCTTGGCGATCGGATCGGGCCCGCGCGGCCGCTCGGGGGCGAAGGGATGCGAGCCCTCGACGATGCTCCAGCCGTAGTTCGCGGCCCGCTCGACCAAATAGACCTGTTCCCAGAGGTCCTGGCCGTTGTTGCCGACCCAGACCTGGCCGGTGGTCTGGTCGATGGCGATCCGCCAGGGATTCCGCATGCCGTAGGCCCAGGTCTCCGGCCGCACGTCCGGGCGGCCGACGAAGGGGTTGTCGGCCGGCACGGAATAGGCCCGGCCGTCGCCCGGCACCGCCTCGTCGGGACGCTCGACGTCGATCCGCAGGATCTTGGCCCGCAGCCGCGAGAGATCCTGTCCGGCAAAATCGACGTCGGAGTCACTCGACCCGTCGCCCGACGTCACGTACAGCATGCCGTCGGGCCCGAAGGCCATGTCGCCGCCGTTGTGGCCGTCGGAGTCCCACTCGATGATCACCTCGGCCGACTCCGGATGGAACGCGTAGGGCGGCTCACGGTCGATGACGTAGCGCGTAACGCGGGTCATCTTTTTCGCCACACCCTTCACGTCGGGCCCGGGCAGCGGCACGCCTTCTCGATACGGGCCGCAGCTGCCGATGTAGACGTAGCCGTTGGCGGCAAACTGCGGGTGGAAGGTGATCGAGTAATGGACGGTGCCCCGGGCGGGGTCCGGGTCGTCCACATCGAGCAGCGTCTCGGTCTTCGTCACCGCGGGATCGTTGCGCAGCCGCACGAGCCGGGTCGGCTGGTAGCTCCCCGGCTCCGTGATCACCAACAGGAGGTCGGTGCCGGGCTGCTGGGCGACGGCGACCGGGCACGGGAGCGGCGCCTTGGGCAGGATTCGTTCGACCGTGTAGGGCGGGGGCGGATCGGGGCCGCCGACGACCTTGTTGGTCGTCACGGGAATCGCGGCGGGCATTCCGAAGGGGCGGACGGAGGCATGTTCGCCTGGCGGGCCGAACCGGATGGTCCCGTAATCCTCGTGCCGGCGCAGGTCAGGGTTCGGGCCGGCCGCCCGCGGTGCCGAAGTCGAAAGTTCGGCCGCCTCGCGGGCGACGTCCACGTCGCGGCGGGCGAGCAGGAACCGCCATTCGGCCCCCGGCTCCGGCCGGCCGCCGGTGGCCATGAGGTCGGCCCAGGGGATCGAGATTTCGCAGGTCCAGCCCTCGTCGGCGTCGTCGGCCCGGTTGAGCGTGCCCCGCAGGGCGACCGCCGACTTCAGGTGAAACTCGCGGGCTCGGAGAAACCGGGACTCGTGGCCGCGGCGTGGCACGAACAGGTCGAGGAGCGTGTTGGCCGGCGTGACGTGAAACTCGTACCGCGCCGGCTTGGCGGCGTCGGGCAGCAGGTGGAGTTCGAGGACGTCGTCTCGCGTCGTCTCGCCGTCGTGTTCGGTCACATCGGCATACAGATCGCCGTCCTCCATCTCGGCGGCCAGATACAGGTTGCCGCGGTCCCAGAGGAGCCGGGCCCGGGTCGCGCGGGCGGGTGTCCGCCGACCTTCCTCGAGCCACGGCATCGAGAAGCCCTCGATGACGGCCGCGGCCGCCCAGGCCGGCTCGTCGAGCCGGCCGTCCACGGCGATGGGCTCCTCGGTGAAGCGGCAGTCATAGGCGGCCGGGTCGGCCGCGGCCGCGCACGCTCCGGCCCAGAGGACAGCGGAGCATCCGCCGGCCACCGCGGCCCATCGCCGTGCGGTTCTGCTGCTCATCGTGACTCCCGGACTGCGTCGATCCGCTTCTCTCAGGATAGTCAAACCGTCCGGGCCGACCAAAAGACCGGCCGCCGAAAGGGGACAGTCCCCAGAGCGGGGACTGGGCGAAAAAGGTGTCGGGAACCTTTTTTAAGTCGCCGTCACTCGGCCGCTTGGGCCGCCCGTTGCCGCTCCTGCCTCTCGTCCAGCCACTCCGGAATGACGAAGTCATCGGCAGGGCTGCCATCCGGCTCCGGGATCAACTCCAGCGTCTCGATGAGCGGGATCTCGATGTCCTCCTTGCCAATCAGGGCCGTGAGGGTCTTGGGGGAAATCTTCTCGAGGTTGGGAAGGGCGAGGCGGCCCGCGCGGGCGGCGAGTGCCGCGGCGACGGCGACGGAGTCGGGCGACTCGAAGGCCGTGAGGCCGGGCAGCGAGCCGGTCCAGTGCGTGCTCGCGGCGAGCGTCCGGGCGGCGTCGGCGTCGAGGGCGGCCAGCCCGGCGAGGTGGAGTGTGCCGTCGAACCCGACGAGTACCCGGGCCGTGTCACCGTCGAGCGCGGCCAGGGCGTCGAGGTGCAGTTCGCGAACGTCGGAACCACCCCCACAGCGGGCCCCGCAGGCGACGACCCGCAGCACGCCGCCGCGACGGCCGAGTCGCCTGACGCGCGGCTCCGGAGGCCGCCCGACGTGCAGTTCATGGCCCTGAAACGCGGCCAAGGCCTTGGCCGTCTCGGCATCGAGCGTGGTCACGCCGCGCATCCAGAGGTATTGGCCCCGAAAGGGGGCGAGGGCCTGCGCCGTGGCGACGTCGAGTTTCTTGAGACCGTCGATGGAAAGAGTTCCGTGTTTGCGTGCGGCGAGTTCCCGGGCCACGTCGACCGAGAGCGTCTCGAGGCCGTCCAGGTGCAGCGATCCCTTGAACGCCGCCAAAGCCCGGGCTGTCTCGGGGTCGAGCGTCTCGAGGCCGTCCAGGTGGAGCCACGACCCCGCGTGGCTCGCGAGCGCCCGGGCCGTCTCGGCGTCGAGCGTAGGCAGGCGCCGCAGG
>JBIIYH010000108.1:0-8740 GCA_044346905.1 Pirellulales bacterium | reverse complement strand
GCGGGTTGCAGCGTCGTTACGACTCGTCTCAGTGTAGTAGTCAACAAGCTGGCGGCTTCCCTTTACCGAGGACACCATGACAGACCTGGCAAAACAACACGGAATGCGGCAGTGGGTGGGACGAACGGCTTTCGTCACCGGGGCGAGCAGCGGCATCGGGGCGGCAATAGCCGGGCGGCTGCTGGCTGACGGGATGCGGGTGGTCGGCTGCGCCCGCCGTCAGAGCCGGATGGCTGAAATCCTTGCCGCGGCTGACTCGAGTGCCGAGCGGACGCTGGCGGTGGGCTGCGATGTCCGCGACGAGGCCTCGGTGAAGGCTGCCTTTGCGGCGGCCCGCGACCGATTTGGTGGTGTCGATGTGTTGATCAACAACGCCGGCCTCGGCCATGCCGCCCCGCTGGCCGAGGGCCGGGTGGATGAGTGGCAGGAGATGCTCGAGGTGAACATCCTCGGCCTCTGCATCTGCACCCGCGAGGCCCTGGCCGACATGCGGGCCCGTGGTGTCTCGGGACAGATTATTCATATTGGGTCGATGGCGGGGCAGCGGGTGCCGGCCGGGGCGGGTCTGTACGGGGCCACCAAGCATGCCGTGCGGGCTCTGACCGAGAGTCTGCGGCTGGAACTCCGCGAGGCGGGCGACCCGATTCGCGTCGGCGAGATCTGCCCCGGCTATGTCGAGACCGGCTTCGCGAGCCGCTACCTGAAGTCGGAGGAGAAGGCCCGCGAGACCTATTCCCGATTCAAGGTGCTCGAGGCCGAGGATGTCGCCGAGGCGGTCAGCTACATGCTGGCCTGCCCCCCGCACGTGCAGGTTCACGACATTCTGCTGCGGCCGACCGAGCAGCCAACGTGACGGCATTGGCCCGCGCGGTGGCCCAGGCGCCTGCCCCCGTGGAGACGATCGCGAGGGCTGAAGCGATACCGGTGAACAAGGGGGCGTGGATCAGGCGGTGATCCCCTTCGGGTTCATTGCCACAGCAGGCCTGTGCTGAGCGTGCCAAAAGCGATCTCGGAAGGCCCCGGGCGTGTCCCCTCAGTCGCAGAAGTCGTGGCGAAGTCCAGATGTGCGGCGATTCAGGGCCTGGCCCTCCGGCGGCTCAAACGCGAGCCGGCCGAGGGGGCGGGATCCCCTCGGCCGGTGTGTTCAAGGGCTGCGAGGGCCCCGGCGTCGCGTGCTGGAGAGCGGGCTTCAGGCCGCGACCGCCGGCTTCTTCAAGAAGCTGACGATCAGGGGCAGCAGGGCGCCCACGATCGCGGACAGGCCGCCCGTGCCGACGAGGTTGTCGCCGCCGCCGACGAGCCCGCCGAGGGCTGGGATCAGCATCGGCAGCACCTTGCCGCCGAGCCCGCCGCCCACGAGGCCGAGGACGCTGTTCATAACCGGGCCGAGGCTCCGGTTCTTGAGCAGGGCGCCGACGATGTTGCCACCGGCGCTGCCGGCGATCAGGCTCACGATCCAGCTGATGATCTGGGGATCCATGGTGTTTCGACTTTCTTGTTGGTGTGGTCACTCGCTCGACTGCCGTGGCCCTCCGCCGGACCCGGTCTTCGGAGAGTGAGTTGCCGCACCGGCCCGCCGCGTCACGGGTGGCGGAAAAAATTCCTGGCCTGTGTCGGCCGGGGCCGGGTCGTGGCGATCGTAGTGATCGTGTCGGCAGGAGCCTGCGGCGTGTGCAGGTCAGTAGTAGCCGAACAGCGTGAAGTCGCGGGCGTAGACGCGGCGGAGGTTGGCGACCCCGACGGCGCCGAGCCGGTCGGCGGGCGTGGCGGTCTGGTCGCCGCGGCGGTTGACCGAGGCCGGGGCGCGAAAACGAATCGAGGTCTCCGCCCGGATCACGTCGAGGTCGCTCGCGAGCGACTCCGTCTTGAAGACGCGGTTGACCGCCAGCCGGCCGCGGATCTCCAGGAAGCGGTGCTGCGGGGCGAACCAGGGCAGGGCGAGGATCTCGGAATCCGAGGCGAGCCGCTCCGCCACCTCAGCCACGGTGCCGCCCTGCCGGTCGAGCCGCCGCTTCATCTCGGGCAGATAGTCCCAGAGGTCCCCGGTCTGGATGTGGTCGTAGGCCGAGACGAACCTGGCCAGTGGGTCGCGCACGAACGTGAACACGTAGGCCGAGTCGAAGAAGGCCGGGTCGGCGGCGTGATAGGCCTCCGCGGTCACGTGGCCCGTCTGGAAGCCGAGCCAGGCGTCGAGCAGGGCGGAGCCGGCGCACTTCGGCACGTGGATGAAGATCGCGGCGTCACGGCGAAACTGCCGGGGCACGAGGCCGGGGGCGGCGCGGCGGCGGAAGGGAAACATGCGGCTCACGGCGGCGATTGACGGGGCCTCAGGTGCGGCGGCCGCCGACGATGGTTGATACCCCCTCGAGTGGTTTCGCGGCAAGGTTTCTCGGGGCCACGGTGGGCCTCATGGTTTGGAGGGGAGCCGACGGGTAGAGTCGGATGGAATGGAGTTTCTCGCCTTTCCACCGGTGCAACCCGAGCCGCGGCCGCTTTCGGCCCCCGTGGCCGACGAGCCGCCCCGCCTCACCGCTCGCACGCTCGGAGGCTTGGAGTGGGTATTGGCGCAGGAACTGGAGGCGATCGGAGCCGCCGATCTGCGGGTGGGCCGGAGAACAGTCGAGTTTTCAGCCCCGGCGGGCCGCGAGCGGGAGACCCTGTATCGGGCGGTACTCGAGAGCCGCACGGCCATTCGCGTGCTGGAGCCGCTGGGGCGGTTTCGGGTGGACTCGCCGGCGGCGCTCCATGCGGCCCTCCAGACGCTCGACTGGACCGAGCAGCTGAAGGTCTCCGACACGCTGCGGGTCGATGCGGCGATCCACGACACGTTTCTCACGCACTCGCTCTACGCCTCGCAGGTCGTCAAAGACGCCGTCGTGGACCAGTTGCGGACACCCAGCGGCAAACGGCCGGGGGTGAGTCTTCGTGGGGCCACGCTGCGCCTGGCGTTGCACCTGGTGGGCGACGTGGCCACGATCTACCGCGACGCGGCCGGCCGGTCGCTCCACCAGCGGGGCTGGCGGATGGGGGAGGTGGAAGCGCCGCTGTCGGAGGTGCTCGCGGCCGGGATCCTTGCGCTGGCCGGCTGGTGGCGGCCGGGTGCGCCTGGCGGTAGCGAGAGCAGCGGTGAGCTGGTGCTCGACCCGATGTGCGGCTCGGGCACGTTCGTCGTGGAGGCGGCCACGATCGCCGCCGGGATGGCGCCGGGGCTGTGGCGGGCTCGGCGGCGGGGGCACGGATTCTTCCGGTTTCGCGACTGCGACCGACCGCTCGCCGAGCGGCTCGTAGCCGAGCTCGAAGGCCGCGTTCGCCCCGTGGCCGGTGGCTTCTTTGCCGGCGATCTCGATCCGTCGGCGGTGGTGGCGGCGCGAGCCTGTGCCGAGGCGGCGGGGGTGGCCGGGGCAATCGCGATCGAACAGAAGCACTTCGAGGATCTCACGCCGCCGGCTGGCCCGGGCCTCGTCGTCACGAATCCGCCCTACGGAGAGCGGCTGCCGCTGCCCCGGGCAGCGGCGCTGTATCGGCGGCTCGGCGACTGGCTCGTGGCCCGGTGTGGCGGCTGGCGGGCGGCGATCCTCGCGGCCGACACGCCCGCGCTCAAGCAGCTCGGCCTCCGCCCCGCCGGCCGGGTGCCGCTGATGAATGGCCCGATTCCCTGCCGCCTCGTCGAGCTCGAGATCCGGCGCCGGGACCAGCGTGGTGACGAGCCGATCAGCTTCGACAGCGCCGCCGCTCCGCCCTCGGACCAGACCGGCGATGCATCCCAAGCCATCCAGCAACCGGCGGCCCGGCCCGGCAAACCCGGCCGTACGACCGCCGACCAGATCGGCGACTTCCGTCGCCGGCTGGCCAAGCGGTTCAAGCACCTCTCCAAGTGGGCCCGGCGGCAGGGGATCGAGGCCTTCCGGGTCTACGACCGCGACATCCCCGAGATTCCGCTGGCCATCGACTGGTATGCCGGCTGGTTGCACGCCGCCGAGTATGACCGGCCCCACGAGCGAACCGAGATCGAGCACGAGGTCTGGCTCGACCGAATGCTCGAGGCCGCGGCGGCGGAGTTGGGCGTGCCGCCCGGGCGGACGTTTCTCAAGGCCCGACGGCGGCAGCGAGGGCAGGCGCAATACGAGAAGGTTGGGGAGCAGCGGGCGGTGCTCGACGTCCGCGAGGGGGATCTGACCTTCGAGGTGAACCTCTCCGACTATCTCGACACGGGGCTGTTTCTGGATCACCGCGTCACGCGGTCGCTCGTTCGGGCCGAGGCGGAAGGCAAGCGAATGCTCAACCTGTTTGCGTACACCGGCAGCTTCTCCGTCGCCGCCGCGGCGGGCGGGGCGCGGGAGACCACGAGCCTGGATCTCTCCAACACCTACCTCGAGTGGACGCGGACGAACCTCGCCCGTAATCGGTTCACCGATGCCGGCCGGCACCGAACCGTGCGGGACGAGGCCCGGGCCTTCCTGCTCCATCGGGCCCGGCGGGGCGAGCCTCCCTTCGACCTGGTCGTGGTGGATCCGCCGACGTTCTCCCGGTCGGCCAAGAGCGAGACCCCGTGGGACGTCGAGCGGGACCACGCCGAACTGCTCGGGCTGGTGGCCGACAACCTGGCTCCGGCCGGCGTGGTCTACTTCTCGACCAACTTTCGGCGCTTCCACCTGGCGACGGAGCCGCTCGCCGCCCGGTACACGATCCGCGAGATCACCGCCCGGACGCTGCCGGAGGATTTCCGCGATGCCCGGCCGCACCGTGCCTGGCGTCTGATGCGCCGCTGACGTTGTCGTCTCCGGGGCGAGTCGGCCGCCTTCGTCGTTGCTCCTCGAGTGCATGCTCGGCGCGAGAAACCAGGCCCGGATCGTCGCTTTCGGCAATCACTCGGGTGAGAACCGAGGCCACCCGGGGATCCCAGGCCTGCAGGCCGAGTTGGTGAACGGCCACGCGGCGGACGCGAGGGCTCGAGTCGCTCTCGACGCGCTCGATCAGCAGTTCCACGACATCGAAGGGGAGCGGCCGGACCTTGCACCGCTGGCAGCCGACGGCGTGGACGGCATGCCGGCGGACGAGCGGAGACGCGTCGCGCAGGGCCGCGCGCAGAGGCTCACAGCAACGCTCATCGCCGAGATGATCCATGAGCTCCACACAGGCTGCCCGCACCCGCGGGCTGCGGTGGCCCGCGCCGGTGACGAGCGTCGTGACCGCTCCAACGCCTTGGTTGAACAGCCGCCGGACAGCTCGTTCGCGAACCGTCCAGGCGTCGGAGTCAAGGTCGCGGAACCTGTCGTCCGGTCGCTTCCAGCGGGCTGCGACACCGGCTGAGACCTGCGGGCGGAGGTGAGCCGGAAGTTTCACCAGTCGAGATTCCAGCTCCGGCTCACCGGGAACGCCGGACGCCTCCAGAGCCTTCAAGGCGTACAGCAGGGATCCCATGCTGTGGTCGGCGGCGTGTGCCGTCGCAACCGCGTGCCCGGCAGCTCGGGCAGCGGCGACCGCAGCCGGGTCTTCGGCCTCCCTCGCCGCCGCGTGAGCGGCCACGGCTGCCTTCATCGCAACCCCCGTCTTGAGTTCTCCGTCGGCCCAGGCCCGGGCTATCGCAATCGCCTGCCGTGGTCGGGCGTCGCTGGAGTGCCGGCCGAAAAGCGGCAGCACGCGCTCCGCGCAGTCTGCCGCCCAGCGAGCCAGCGCGGCGTGGTCGGCGGGTTTCAACGGGCCGCCTCGGTGAACGGCAACGAATCGTCGATCTCTCATCAGGCGTTGTCCTGGTGGCTTGCCAGAGGGCTATCGATACCACCGACACGGATGCAGGATTGATCCCGCGCGGAGGGTAGCGTCACGGCACCCACCCGGGCAACTCCGACGCCTGCCGAATCCAGTCGGCCAGAAGGTCCTCGTCGAGTTCGGTGGTCTCGTAGATGTCGAAGTATCGCACGTGCTTTTGCTTGGAGATGCCCGGGGGCATGGGCTTCAAGTCAGCACCACGGAAGAGAGCGATTTTGACGTAGCGAGTGAGGCAGTGGTAGCCGAGAAAATAACCCCGCCCTTCGACGCCATAGAAGGGCGAGTTCCACTTCACCGCCCTGCAGACGCCGGGAACGGCCTTGCCGACGAGGCGGTCGAGACGACGCCCCACGTCGCGCTTCCAGCCTGGCATCGCGGCGATGGAGGCCCGCACCGGCGCCGCGCCCTCTCCCTTGGCGATTTGGGGGTTGCCGCCCGACAGCAGCACGACCTTGGAAGGCTTCTTGGCCGCGCGTACTCATTCTCCGAACATCCGCGTTGAGCAGCTCGCGGACCAACGATTATCCATACCGCAGGACGCTATCGCGAGTCTGCTCCAACGCTTGGATGCTCATCATGGCCTCCTGCATGGGGGCGACGGAGTCCTATAAACCCGTGACGAGCTCGAGGCTCGGAGTCATTTGTGCCGAAGCGTTGTCGGCAACGAGGCTCATCCGTCACGCACCAGCAGGAGGGCCATGATGAGGTTTTATCGTGAACAGCGGCAATTCTCCAGCGGGCATCGATCTGCACGCGAGCAAGATGTACGTCTGCGTGCTCGACGACCTGGGCAACGTCGTCCTGCACCGCAACCTGCGGGCCGAGCCCGAACCCCTGAAGCGGGCCCTGGCACCCTACCGGGCGAGCCTCGTGGTCGGGGCGGAGTGCATGTTTTCCTGGTACTGGGTCGCCGACTGGTGCCGGACGGAGGGGATCGAGTTCGTCCTCGGCCACGCCCTGTACATGAAGGCGATCCACGGCGGGAAAGCCAAGAACGACCGGATCGACTCCGAGAAGATCGCCCGGCTCCTGCGCGGTGGCACGTTTCCACTGGCCCACGTGTACCCCAAGGAGATGCGGGGCACCCGCGACCTGCTGCGACGGCGGACCCTGCTCGTCCGCAGGCGAGCCGAACTGCTCGCCCACGTGCAGAACACCCACACCCAGTACAACGTGCCGACGGCCAGCGGCAAGGGGCGGGACAGGCTGCGGGAGGGGATCGCCGCAACCGCCTTCGAGGACCCGAGCGTGCAGATGATGCTCGACGCCGACATCGAGGTCGTCGAGCAACTCGACGAAACGATCGCCACGCTCGAGACGCACGTCTTGAAGCACGCCAAGGTGCACGACCCGGCGCGGCTGCACCTGCTGCAGACGATCAACGGCTTCGGGAAGGTGCTGTCGCTGGTGATGCTCTACGAGATCCAGGACGTGAACCGCTTCGCGAACGTCGGGCAGTTCGCGTCCTACGCCCGGCTCGTCGCCTGTGCCAAGGAATCGGCGGGCAAGAAGCAGGGCAGCGGCGGGCGGAAGATCGGCAACGCCCACCTCAAGTGGGCCTTCAGCGAGGCGGCGGCTTTGATGATCCGCAGCAGCCCCGAGGCGAAGGCATTCATGGAGAAGATGACGAGACAACGGGGCAAGGCCCGGGCCGTGGCCCTCGTCGCGGCCAAGATCGGCCGGGCCGTCTATTGGATGATGAAGCGCAAGCAACCCTTCGACGCCCGGAAGCTCTGGAAGAGCAGCCTGCCCAAGGGCGTCCGCACCCTGGAGGAAGCCGCCATGACAGGCTGACCGCACACGCGGGGCTGGTCGGTGAGCCGACAGTCTAACTGAGCGATGCGCTTGCGACTGACAGCAGCGCCGGTCGAGCATCACGCACGAGGCGATGACACTTGCGGCAGGGCAACACCCTGACCGCCCGAAGGAGGCGGAGCCTGCGGCTCCACCTCCTTCCGCCCCAGTGCCGTGCCGAAGACCGCCGACTCACCTGCTTTGAAGAGCCACCGGCCAGCGCCCGCCACCATTCACGAGCACACAGAGGGAGATGAGCACGACGAACTGACCCAATACACACGCTCTCTGCCGGTCCCGCGAGCCGACCTGAACGGAGGCGTGCCTTGAGCACGCACTCGACGCTTTGAATAGCCGCTGGGAACGAACGGATGAACTTCGAGGACGCATGGTCTTCACGCAGGACTCGCCGCCTGGCGGCGGCTCGCCTGCGTGCGACCGGGCCTGAATACAGGCCCGATCATGCACCGCACCCAGGGTGACACCTCACGGGCACCCAGGTCTGCGGCCGAGCCTCAGAGAGATGTTTGGCGCGGTCGTGTCAGGCGATGCCCGGCACGCCGACTCCCCAAGAAGAAGGATTCCGCGTCGCCGACCGGTCAGTGCCCGCTGCCAACCCCGCTCGAACCCGAAACACAAAAAGCCGAAGATCGGCTGGGAAAATGAAAACGTTTCGAGGTCAACGGTACTGGTGCGCATACTTGCCTTCGGAGGCCATAGAGAAGTTCGGCCTGCTTGGGCTTTCAGTCACGACTCTGCCAGACCGCAGCGTCACGGTTGCCCTGGACCACGGCCAGCACCTCCACACGATCCTTGTGGACACGGTAATAAACAACATAGGTAAACCGCCGCAGCCGCGCAGCACGTACATTCCGCCAGACGATGCCATGAATCTCGGGGTGTCGAAATAGCCTATAGCCTCTGCAGTGTCCTTTGTGGCTTCCGGGCGCAGGACGACGGGCACACTCATGAACTCTTCGACAATCGCGCTAGCACTGTCTCCCAAGGTTCAGCAGCACCTGGGTTGGCGTCGGCGGCCGCGATTCGCCGCTCCAATTCTTGGATATGCCAGTCGGGGGGCGCGTAGGGGGCATCGTCGGGAAGGCTGTCCCAAATCAGACCGATCAACTCCACTCTCTGCTGCGCGTCGAGGCGGTCAATGCCGAATTGCGACAAG
>JBIIYH010000327.1:0-3215 GCA_044346905.1 Pirellulales bacterium | reverse complement strand
CCGGTCGTGGCGTCGCCCCGCTTGCCGATGTTCCCGATCGCGAGTGCCGTGACGGCCCGCCTCAGCTTGTGATTGGGCGCAAACACCCCGTGGTAGCGATGCCGGTGCTTCCGCGGCGGCGGGACGAGATCGGCGAGCCGGTCCAAGAACTCAAACGGCGTGAGTTCGACGACGCCGCTGGCTCCTGGCCGCGTGGACTTTCGGCCGCGACCGGGGCCGACCCAGGTGGCGGCTTTGTGCCGCGGCAGCACGTAGCGGACGCGGATGATGCGGCCGTCGGCGTCGCGGATCACGGAGAGTCGCTCGAGTGCGAATGGGGGGCGGGCGCAGTATCGGAGAAGATGCTCAAGAGGCTGACACTAGACACGCACTTGGGGCGGTAAGAGTGTGATCCGGACACTGGCGTCCACTGAAAACCCGCTGTTCTCCCAGGCGAGCATGTCGGCGGCGGCCGCGGCGTCGAGGAGGCGAGAGCGCCTGAACCAGCGGATCACGCGGCAACGCACCCGCTCGGTGAGGGCGGCCAGATGGACGTGAGTGATTGGCCGCGCCGGTAGGAACGCCGGCGGGGTGTCACTGCCTGCTTCGGCGGCAGCAGGCACGAAGACACCGTCGGTCACGCATGCGTGGAGATGCACGTGGTGGTCGAGCGCCGAGCCGAAGCGGTGCAGGAAGGAGATGCCGCCGAGCCGTGAGCGGGACGCACTCGGCGTGTCGGCAGCAGCGGTGACACCGGAGGCCGCGAGCAGGAGCCGTTCGATCTCAGCAAGAAAAATCTTCGTGAGTGCGGCGACGGCTCGGGGTCGGTCGGCAAGCATGCCCCGCAATCGCTTGGGCACGGAGATCACCCACTGCCGCACGGGCACCGGCGGGATGACGTGATCGACAAGATGCGCGGCCGTCTGGGCCATGTGGCGGCCGTTGCACGACGGGCAGACGCCGCGGCCCTTGCAGGAGAAGGCCACGACCAACCCCGTGCGGCACGTCATGCAGACCGCGCGGGCGAAGCCGAAGCAGAGGAGCCCGCACTCGAGATAGCCGCGAAGCTCCTCCTCGACGTATCCCGGCACGGGCCGCTCGGCGGCTTCGCGCCACTCGAGCCAGCTCTCGAGGTTCTCCGACACGATCCTGTGGAGCGGCGTCTTCTCGGGCCGACGCCGCTCGTAACGGCGTGCGGGACGGCGAGCCCACGGGGTGCCGCCGGATCGCCCGGCGACAGGTCTGGTGGCTCGTGACGGCGTGCACAACGTGACCAAGAGAGCGGCTCGCATTCCGGTGGTGTCCCACTAGGAATGGCGAGCGCGGCGGCCTCGGGGGGCAAAGCTTCCTCCGAGGATGGCCCCGCCGGCGGCGCCGCCGGTCCAAAACCAAGGCGATGCGGGCGAAGACCGACGAGTCGCCGGGCATCAAGAGCAAGATGGACGATGGAGCCGAGGCAGTGGCGGCCGTGAAGCGGGACCTGCTCGGCGAGCTGCCGAAGATGAGACGGGCCGGCCGGACCGATGTCAGCGACCTCGCGGTCTCGGTGAATGCCCTGACGCCGGTCTCGGAGCCGCTCTACGCGGTTGCCTGATCGCTGGTGGGGTGCCGGGGTCAGGCGAAGCGTGCCACATTGACGTGAGGGTAGGCCAGGATTCGCCGATCCATAGTCACCAGTTGACTCCCATGCGCCCTGGCCGTGGCGACGATGATCTGATCCGCCGGATCGTTGTGAAATGAGCCCGGCAGGCAACAGGCATCGGCGGCGATTTCGGGCGTCAGTGGCAGGAGCGTCATTCCGGGATACGCGAGTGCAGCATGAAGCCATTCGTCAACCGCCATGGGCAGACGCAGACGACCTCGCTCCACCAACTTGGCGACCTCCCAGCAGGAGATCGCACTGACCCCGATGCGTCGGGTTTCGTGCTGGACAATGAAGTCTTTGGCCTGCGGAATCAGGCGATCGTCCTGGTGAACCCACCAGATCCAGACGTGGGTATCAACAACGATCACCGGGCGGCTTCCCAGTCGCCTTCAGCGACGCTGCCATAGGGATCGTGGTATTCGACTTTCACTCCGGCCAGCGGATAGCGGGTCCTGGCTGCCGGCGAGACGTCAACCGGACTGATCGTGACATCCACCTGCTGGCCAGGCTGGTACGGCAACCGGTCGAGGGTGACAGAGCCGTGGTCGCCCACCGTCGCCTGCACATGGATGTGATTTTTCGGTTCGCTCATGTCATGGTCTCCTTGTGGTCTGGGACCGCAGACCTTGATTATACGGGCTTGTACAACCGCAGCATCGGCGAGCCTTGTCTGCAATCCGGCCCTCATCCTCCGCGTTCCCTGGCGGGAATCCCCAGTAGGGACATTATTCTGAGCGCGGGAATTCGGTCCGGATGCTCGGTTCGCCTGCTGCCCGGGTGCCTTTGTGCGTGCAGGCCTCGGGCCGGTGCGACCTCCTGCGGCTCCGTGCGAAGGTCACGCTGCGTCGGATTCTGCGTCGCCCTCCCGCAGAACCCGCGGAATTCCCGGAGAAAACAGCGGTTGTTACGAGTCCTACTCGGGGAGCTTTCTTCGCAGGGTGCCGCACCGGTTCGCATGGAGCCCGATGCGTGGCGTCTCTCAGGCTGCGTCGTTCGGCAAAAGTGGTTCGAGCGCGGCCAAGATCGTCCTGGCCTTTTCGATCGCCTTCTTCGCACTCGCCAGTGAAGCCTCGGCTACGCCGCCATAGTCGGCTGTCTCGCGAAGATCCAACAAGAAGTCGTACTGACGACCAAGGCCTGCGGAGATCGCACCGGACTGAATGAGATCCCGATGCAGGGCCGCCCGCACCGCCGTGCGCTTCGTGAATTCCATGCCGCGTCCCGCGAGGACCGCGGTCACACCATGAAATGCCGCATCGTACGCCCTCGATGCGGCCGAGTCCGGATCAGTCTCGAGGATCGCCTCCGCCGCCGCAATGGACCGCATCGACTTCGTCTACTGACTGCGGATGAACTCCTTCATGCCGCAACGCCCGAACGACGCACCTCGCGAAGGAGCGGGCTGTCACCCCGTTCATACTCCTCACGTGCCAGGGGTTTCACGCTCACGCGGCGGCCCAGTTTCCCGCGTCCGCTACATGCTGCCGCGGCACAAAGCCGCCAACTGGGTCGGGCCCGGCCGCGGGCGTAAGTCCACGCGGCCCGGCGCGAACGGCTTGGTCGAACTCTCGCCGTTTGAGTTCTTGGACCG
>JBIIYH010000326.1:0-3216 GCA_044346905.1 Pirellulales bacterium | reverse complement strand
GGGCGAGGCTTGAAAGACGTCGCGGTCGTCGTGGGCCTGCACGAGTTCGTCCCAGTCGGTCGGAGGGCCCCGCGCGGCTGCGATTGGCGGCGGTTCGAGCGGTTCGCCCAAATGTGCGAGGATCTTCTCCGCCTCGGAGGCCAAGGACTACGGCCTCGTGGACGAGGTGCTCGCCAAGCCGCCGGTCGAGGCGGTCGAAGAGTCCGACTGACCCGCAGGCCCCCGGCCCGCCCGAGACACTGCCCATGCCACTGATCCCCTACGTGATCGAGAAGAGCGGCCGCGAAGAGCGGGCGATGGACATCTACTCCCGCCTGCTCAAGGATCGGATCATCTTCCTCGGCACCCAGGTCAACGACGAGATGGCCAACGCGATCGTGGCGCAGATGCTGTTTCTCCAGTCCGACGACCCCAAGTCCGACATCCACCTCTACATCAACTCTCCCGGCGGCAGCGTCACCGCGGGCCTCGCGATCTACGACACGATGCAGTTCGTGACCTGCGACGTGGCCACCTACTGCATCGGCCAGGCGGCCAGCATGGGCGCGGTGCTCCTGACGGCCGGCACGAAGGGCAAGCGGCGGGCCCTGCACAACGCCCGGATCATGATCCACCAGCCGCTCGCCGGCATGGAAGGGACGGCGGAGGAGATCATGATCCACGCCAAGGAGTTCAAGAACGTCAAGCACAAGCTCAACAACATCCTCCTCAAGCACACCGGGCATCCGCTCGCCAAGATCGAGGAGGACACCGACCGCGACCGGTTCATGTCGGCGCAGGAGGCGCTCGACTACAAGCTGATCGACGAGGTGATCGAGCACATGCCGACGGGCAAGGGGGCCGGCTAGGAGCTGTTGTTGGGCCCGCGAGCGGCCGCGCACGATAGGCAACCAGGTGGCCCCGCGGGGCCGGTGAGGCGCAAGGAGGCGCGTCATGAATCCGCAACGAGTTTCCCAGTCACGTTGGACCGCTGCCTGTCGTTGCTGGCTGGCGGCCGCCGCCCTGGTCGCTGCCGGCTGCAAGAGCGACCTGAACCAGCAGCTCCTCGAACGCGAGCTGCGGTATCAGGAGGACCAGATCTACCAGCTCCAGGACGAGCTGGCCGAGCGGTGCGCCCGGCTCGAGCACGTGGCCGGCGAGAACACGAGCCTCCGCAACCAGCTGGGCGTCTCCGAGGCCGACTCCGCCGCGCCGTCCCGCGGCCGGCGGCCCCGACCGCCCGGCGTGCCCCCCGCCACCGACGTGCCGCCGGCGATCGAGATTCCCGACCTGCCCCGGCTGCCGCGGGGCGGTGGCGGCCCGCCGCGGAGCGGCCCGCCCGTCGATCTCGCCCCCCCGACGCTCGAAGGCGTGCCGCCGCTGCCGGCAGAGCCAGGCCGGGTGACCCCTTCGACCGATGCCGGCGGCGGCCTGTCGCTGCCCCCGGCCGCCGCCATCATCGATCCGGCCGCCCGGCCGATCGAGTCGGCGGAGGCCGAGTCGCCGGTGCGGGCGGCCACGGCCGACTCGCCGGCGCCCGCGCTCGTCCGGCTTTCTTATGACGAGCCGGCCGACGGCGGCGAGGCGATCCGGCTGGCGATCAATCCCTCGGCCTCGAGCGGCGTGGATGCCGACGGCGACGGCCGGAGCGAGGGGCTGTCGCTGGCGATCGAGCCGCGGAACCGGGGGGAGAAGCTCGTCGGCCTTGCGGGCGACCTGACGATCACGGCCTACGACGCGGCGGCGGGCTCGGCCGCGCCGCCTCTGGCCCGCTGGACGATCGCGGCCGCCGAGGCCGCGGCCCGGTTCCGGCCCACGGGCCGCCGCCGCGGCCTGGTCATCGACCTCCCCTGGCAGGGCCCGCTTCCCGCGGCCGGCCACGTCCGCGTGACGGTGGAATCACCTTCGGCCGCCGGCCCGCTCTCGGCCGAGGCGCTCGTGCCGGTCCGGTGAGGAGCCGTGCCGTACTTCGGCTTCCCGAGGAGTCGCCCGTCACGTGGCAGAGGCTGGCGGAAGGTCCATGAGCCGGGCTATCCTTCGACTGATGGCGTGACAGACTCGCTCCGCCGATGCAAGGATCCACGAGATGACGTACGAACAACTGCCCGACGAGTGGAAGGAATGGCTGAGCCTCTCTCCATTGGAGCGGTTCGCCCGCGGTGAGCAGATGTTGGTCGAGTACATCGCCATGGGAGGCAGCCTTGACCCCGACCCCGATCCGACAAGTCCTTTCGACATTCCAGAAGAGTGGCGTCCGGACGTTGCTCATGGGCGGGCAGGCCTGCGTCTTCTACGGCGCGGCGCAGGTTAGCAAGGACATCGATGTCCTGGTGCTGGCCGAACCGGAAAACTTCGCCCGGCTCCGGGCGGCCCTGGAGACGTTGCAGGCAGACCGGATCGCCGTGCCGCCGTTCGACCCGGCAGCCCTGGCCCGCGGGCACGCGGTTCACTTTCGCTGCCGCGCGCCGGGCGCGGAAGGCCTGCGGGTGGACGTCATGACCCGCCTGCGGGCGATGCCGGAGTTCACGTCCCTGTGGGACCGACGGACGACGCTGGCGGATGACGAGGGCGTCGAATATCACCTGCTCTGCATCCCGGATCTCGTGCAAGCCAAGAAGACGCAGCGGAGCAAAGACTGGCCGGTGATCGAACTGCTCGTCACGATTCATTATCGGCAGCATGCGGGCGAGGCCATGGATGAGCAGGTCGATTTCTGGCTGCATGAGGCCCGAACGCCCGAACTGCTCGTCGAACTTTGCCGGCGGTTTCCGCCGCAGGCAGCCGAGGCGACGGCAAGCCGCCCGCTGATTCGACTCGCGCGAGACCGATCGCTGGACGACCTTCGCACGGCGCTCGACGCTGAAGTGCGGGCGGAACAGGCCCGCGACCGCGACTACTGGGAACCGCTGCGGCGTGAGCTCGAACAGTTTCGCCGAGAGCACCGCGACCGCTAGCGGCCACGGGGTTCCCCGCGCGAATCCGCTGCCGCCCACACGGCGACATCCGGCTGATCGCCTTCAGACTGCTTTCCGAGTGCGAAACCATCCCTGGCCTTCGCACTCTTGGCAACCTCCGGTTGCTGCGGACTTCCTGTCCGCGAGCCGGGGCCCATCCGCAAGATTCCCGCGCACTTGGGCGAACCACTCGAACCGCCGCCGATCTCTCCCGCTCGCGGCCCGCCCACCGACTGTCCCGAGCTCGTGCAAGGCCACATGACCGCGACATCGTTCAGGCGTC
>JBIIYH010000325.1:0-3244 GCA_044346905.1 Pirellulales bacterium | reverse complement strand
CCCTCACGGCAGCCGGCGTAGCCGGCTACGCCGGGCTCGCCCTGGCCGCCCCGTCGCTCTGGGAGTGCAACTTCTGCCACCAGCAGTATCAGGGCGATTCGCTGCCCGCGGCGCTGCGGTTCGCCAAGTGCCCGGCCAAGGACATGAAGCAGGGCCACTTCTGGATCAAGAAGGGCTGACGCGAGCGAGGCGTCAGGCTCGGGCGATCTTGCCCGCCCGCTCCAGCCACGCGACCACCTCGGCCGCGAGCACGTCGGGCGGGCGAGTGGCGGAGTCCACCACGAGCTCCGGGGCGAGCGGCTCCTCGTAGGGGTCGTCGATGCCGGTGAAGTTCTTGATCTCGCCGGCCCGGGCTTTCTTGTAGAGCCCCTTGGGATCGCGGCCCTCGCAGACCGCGAGCGGCGCCTTCACGTAGATCTCGACGAAGTCGCCCGATGTCAGGGCCGCCCGGACGGCGTCGCGATCGCGGCGGTAGGGGCTGACGAAGGCCGTCAGGGTGATGATCCCGGCCTGGGCGAACAGATCGGCCACGGCCCCGATCCGACGGATGTTCTCGGCCCGGTCGGCGGCCCCGAAGCCGAGTCCGAACCGGGCGGCGGCCTCGTCGCCATAGCGGTCGCGCAACAGGGCCGGCGCGGCGTTCAGCCCCAGCCTGACGTTGTCGCCGTCGAGCACGAAGGTGCGACAGCCGCGGGCATGCAGCAGCCGGTCGACCGCGTTGGCCAGCGTGCTCTTGCCGCAGCCGGAAAGCCCCGTGAACCAGAGCACGCAGCCCCGGTGCCCCGCGGCCCGCTCCCGGTCGGCCCGGCTGACAGCGTGGTCGTGCCAGCGGACATCCACCACTTCGCCAGTCGATCGCTCGTCTGCCATCGTCGCTCCTCCGCGGCTTGCCGCCGCTCACCAGGCGTCGAGCCTGATCTCGAACTCGAGTCGCTCGGCGTCGCCACCAGCATCGCCGCCAAGGCGGTCGACCGCCAGCCGGATCGTATCGCCCGGAATCCGTCCTGCCACCCGGGCGGTGAGGCCGTCGAAGTCGGCCACGGCCGCGCCATCGACCGCCACCACCACGTCGCCCGGCCGCACGCCGGCCTGATCCGCCGCCGACCCGGGTTCGACCGACTGAATCTCGCAGGGCCCCCCGAAGGCGGGCGCGCCCACGCCGAGCTTGCCGCCGCGACGCACGTCGATGTCGGTGTCAGGCAGTCTGGCCGCCAGGGCGGCGATCGCATCGTCCGCCAGACCCGTCCCGAAGAGCTCGATCCGGGAGACGCCCTCGAGCCGCCCCAGCACCGCCAGCCCCCGCTCATCCACCGGCACCCCATGGACCGCGACCGACTTCAGCCGCGGCAGCCGGGCGAGCTCCTTGAAGTCGCCACCGCCCCCCTTCCAGCCCCGGCCAAGCTCGATCCTGGCGCCGGCTTCGGCGGTGAACGGCGGATCGATGAACACGGCTCCGAGCGACTCGAGCCGCTCCCGGGCCGCCGCAGCCTGGCCGAGGTGGTGAAAATCGAGGGCGGCCTCGGCCAGCCTGGCCGCCGCCGGCCGGGAACTCTCGGCGCAGGCCTCGAGCGCCGCCGAGGCGGCCTCGGCGAGCGGCGGATCGGCGGCGAGCATGTCCCGCAGGATCTCGATGCCGCGGCTGGCCACCTCCAGGTCGCCCGCCTGGACGGCCGTGGCCAGCGGCTCCACGGCCGGCCGGCCGGCGGCTAGCAGGCTCTTGGTCGCGGCCTCACGGCGGGCGAACTCTGGCGCGCCGAGCTGCTCGATCCAGCCGACAATCTGTTCGGCGGTGGGTGCGGCCGCAGGCTCGTCGCCCTGGGCCGTCACCCAGCCCGAGACCGTCAGGCCGACCACCGCTGCCACCGCACGCCAACGCCTAAGCACGCTCACCTCCGCGGGATGTGCCGAATATATCGCCCTCTGGTCGCTGCGGGCCGGCCGCCGGCCCGGGTGCCAGACGGGGGATACACTTGAGGCAATCGCCCCCGGGGCGGTCGCCTGGTCGGCTTTCCACTCGCCCCGCCATGTCACTCCGCCTCACCACCCCGCCCCGCGGCACACCCCCGCTTCCCGCCACCCGTGCCGAGATGCAGGCCCGGGGCTGGGACGAGGTCGACGTGGTGTTCGTCAGCGGCGATGCCTACGTGGACCACCCGAGCTTTGCCAACGGCCTCCTGGCCCGGCTCCTGGAGGCGGCCGGATTCCGTGTGGCCGTGCTGGCCCAGCCCGATTGGCGGAGCTGTGAGCCGTGGCGGGAGTTCGGCCGGCCGCGGCTCTGCTTCGCCGTCTCGGCCGGCAACATGGACTCGATGATCAACCACTACACCGCCAACCGGAAGGTGCGGAACGACGACGCCTACTCGCCCGACGGCCGGATCGGCCGGCGGCCCGACCGGGCCACGCTCGCCTACTGCCAGCGGTCGCGGCAGGCCTACCCCGGCGTGCCCGTGGTGGCCGGCGGCGTCGAGGCCTCGCTCCGCCGCATCGCCCACTACGACTACTGGAGCGACACCGTCCGCCGCTCGATCCTGCTCGACGCCAAGGCCGATCTCGTGGCCTTCGGAATGGGCGAGCGGACGATCCTCGAGATCGCCCGCGGGCTCGCCGCCGGGAAGAGCGTGAAGGAGCTCCGCGACCTCCGCGGCGTGGCCTACCGCTTGGGCGCCAGCGAGCCGCCCCCGACGGGCCCCGGTCCCTGCTGCCCAGACACGATCGAGCTGCCGGCCTACGAGGCCGTCGTGGCCGACAAACTCGCCTTCTGCGAGCTGACCCGGATCTCGCATCTCGAAACGAATCCCCACAACGCCCGCCGGCTCGTGCAGCGGCACGGCCGGGAGGCGGTAGTGGTGAACCCGCCGGCCCTGCCGCTGGAAGAGCACGAGATGGACGAGGTCTACGGCCTGCCCTTCACGCGGCGGCCGCATCCGTCCTACGGCAACGCCCGGATCCCCGCCTTCGAGGTCGTGGAGACGAGCGTGCAGATCATGCGGGGCTGCTTCGGCGGCTGCACCTTTTGCTCGATCACGGCCCACGAGGGGCGGATCATCCAGAGCCGCTCGAAGGAATCGATCGTCAGCGAGATCAAGCTCCTGGCCGCCCAGCCCGGCTTCAAGGGCACCGTCTCCGACATCGGCGGCCCGACGGCCAACATGTATCAGATGAAGTGCACGCGGCCAGAGGTGGAGGCCAAGTGCCGCCGGCTCTCCTGCGTGCACCCGACCGTCTGCAAACTCCTGGGCACCGA
>JBIIYH010000077.1:0-11289 GCA_044346905.1 Pirellulales bacterium | reverse complement strand
AGGTGGCCGGGGCCGTCTCGCAGATCAACGGCAGCGACCGCGCCAAGCTCTACGAGCAGCTCTTGGCCGTGGCCAAGCGGAAGACGGCCGAGGCCGACGTGAAGCTCGACGACCGCGGCCGGCCGATTCAGGAGGAGGACGACCTCGACCTGGGCGACAACTGCATCATCGTCTCGCAGGAGTCGGTGGCGGAGGAGGCGAGCGAGCCAGCCGAGCCGGCGAAGCCGCGTCGAGCCGGCGGCAAAGCCACGAAGGGGCGGCGGCGCGGTCCTTAGGAAAGCGGCGGTCGCGTCGGTGCGTCGGCTGGAGTGGCCGCGGTTCAAACGGGCCATCAGCCCGCACCGCCGGCGGCCGCTCGGCGCGGATCAGTCGTCCTTCTCGGCGGCCTGCTTCAGGCGGGCGACCTCGGCCTCGAGCTGCTTGATGCGGGCTTCCATGTCTTGAAACCGCTGGCGGGCCCCCTGCATCTTCTCGCGGCCCTCCTGCATGCGGGCTTGCCACTGCTGCTTCATCTGCTCCCGCTCTTCGGGCGAAGCCTGCTCCCACTTGTCGCGGGCGGCCTTCATCTTCTCACGGCCTTCCTTCATCCGGGCTTCCATCATCTCCCGGGCTTCGGACGACATCTCGGGCCGTCCCGCCCCCCGCCACTCGCCGCGGCCCGGCCCACCGACCGGGGGGCCGCCCGGGCCACGACCGGTGAGCATCCGCTCGATCCGGGCGAGCCGGCCGGAGATGTCGTGAAGCATCGAGATCGCGTCGGCCCGCGGGCCCTCCGGCCGCGGCGGCCCCATGTGGGCGTGGTGCTGATGGCCGTGCGGATGCATCCGGCCGTGATGGGGACGATGATGGCCCTGACCGCCCTGGCCGTGACGGTCGCCTGGCATCGCCCGACCGCGGCGGCGATCGCCACGGTCGGGGGCGTTCTCCTCCCGCTCGCCGTCCTCGGCGAGCATCGTCACCACGCCCATCCATGCCTGGATGGCTGGTTCGAGATAGTTTCGTTGCCACTCGGCGGCGACCACCGGGCTTGGGGCGACGGCAGCGGCGATCAGGGCGGCGACACAGCCGACGGAAGCCGGCAGGCGGGGCATGGCGAACATGGGATGACTCCTCGAACGACTGGTCAAACGAAGGACGAAAGAACGCCCGGAATCTCGGGAGGCCGGCACATCGGCGGCCGTTCACCTCCTTCAACGGCCGGGACTCGGGCGGGTTTCGCCCACCCGCTATTCCCCACGCTATTCCCCAGGGGCCCACCGGGCAGCGGCCCCGTGTTTTCCAGAGCGCCGCAGGCGGAACGTGGTCTATCATGCGGGGATCCTGTTCGATTCCGGTTGCCGGGCGGCCCAAGAGGCTCTGTGGACCCATCTGAGACGATCACGAGCCCGGCGAATCCCCGCGTGAAGCAGGCGGCGGCGTTGCGGGCTGCGGGTGAACGGCGGCGGACGGGCCTCACGCTTGTGGACGGCCTGCGGGAGATCACGCGGGCCGTGGCGGCGGGCGTGGAGATCGTAGAACTCTTCGTGGCGGCCGAGGCCCGCGCGGATGACGCTCGGGCCGCCGAGCGGGCCGCGTGCCTCGATGCCTGCGCGGCCCGCGGCGCCGAGGTCGTGCGGCTGGGTCCCCGGGCCTTCGAGAAGCTGGCCTTCGGCGATCGCGACGAAGGCGTGTTGGCGGTGGTCCGCTTCGCGCCCCGGTCGCTCGGCGACGTGTCGTTTCCCGCCGGCCGGCCCGTGCTCGTGGCGGAGGGGGTCGAGAAGCCTGGCAATCTCGGGGCCATTCTGCGGACCGTTGATGCGGCCGGGCTCGGCGGTGTGATCGTCTGCGATGGCGGCACCGACGCGGCGAACCCGGCCGTGATTCGAGCCAGCCTGGGCACGGTGTTCGGCGTACCGCTCGCGGCGGCCACCGCGGCCGAGGCCATCGCCTGGTGCGGCGGTCACAAGCGGCGTGTCGTCGCGGCCACACTCGAGGGCCATGCCGCCTGGCATGAGGCGCGGCTTGCCGGCGACACCGCGATCCTGGTCGGCAGCGAGGCGGAAGGGCTGTCAGCCACCTGGCAGCGAGCGGCCGACTCGGGCACGATCGCACTCCAGACCATTCGCCTGCCGATGCGAGGCATCGCCGACAGCCTCAATGTCTCGGCAACCGTGGCGGTGCTCGCCTACGAGGCCGTGCGACAGGAGCTCTCCCGGTGACCGAGCAGGCGTCCATGAATCCCGTCCGTCCCCCGAATTCCGCCGCCGCCAGCCCCGACTTCGCCGCGCTCAGGGAGACCTGCGGCGCCCGTGGGCCGGAGGCGATGCTCGAGGCGCTCGCCGCGTCGCTCGCCGTCCGCCGCCGGTGGCACGCGCTCTTCGACCTGCGGATGGTGCAGGCGCGGCAGCGGCTCGGCCTGCCCGTGACCGGAGACGTCGGCCCGCTCGACGAGGCCACGCGGGAGCGATTCGACGAGCTGTCGCTCGCCGCCTGCCGCGAGGTGGGCTGGCCGCTGCTGGAGGAGGGGCAGGTGGCCGCGGCCTGGATGTATCTCCGGGCGACCGCCACGCCCGACGAACTGGCCGCGCGGCTGGCTCCGCTCGCCGAGCGGATCGCATCGACCGTCACCGACGGTGGCCCGGCCTGCACCGAGGCCGACCCTGGCGCCGACGACGACGAAACCCAACGGCTCGTACAGGAGCTTGTCGGCGTGAGCTTGTGGGAGTCGGCCGACCCCGCCCTCGGGATCGCGCTCGTGCTCCGCACCCAGGGCACCTGCAACGCCGTAACCGCCTACGAGCAGGCCGTCTCGCGGCTGCCGGCCACGCGGCAGGCACCGGCCGCGCGGGTGCTCGTCGAGCATCTCCATGCCGAGGTCGTGCGGAACCTCGTCGCCGACCTCGCGCAGCGGGGCATCGACACGGCGGCCGCGCTGGCCGCCAAAGCGCCGCTGGTGGCGCTGCTCGACGCGGCCGGCGGGCTCGTCGATGACCCGAGCGTGCACGTCGATGTCTCGCATCTGCAGAGCGTGCTGCGGATCGCGCGGGTCTGCAGTGACGAGCCCACGCTCGGTCGCGCCTGGGAACTTTCCCGCTACGCCTGCCGGCTGCCGGACGACGTGACCTACCCCGGCGAGCCCCCCTTCGAAGAGGTCGGCGAGGCGTCGCGGCTCTTCTATGCCGCGCAGCTCGGCCGCGACGTGGCCGAGGCGGTCGCGTTCTTCAGCCGAGCCGCCCTCACGGCCGATCCGCTCGACTCGGGCACGCTTCCCGCCGACACGCTCGTGCTCCTGCTCCATCGCGTCGGCCGCGACGCCGAGGCGCTCGAGGCGGCGGTGAACCGTCCTCGTGAGGGCGGCCAGCCGAGCGGGATGCAGGCGGCGGGAATGCTCCCGTCGCTCGTCGAGCTGGCCGCGTCGTCAGGCCAGTGGGAGGTGCTGCTCGAGGCCTGCCGTAGACATGGCGACGAGATCAGCTTCGCCGCGGCGCTCGCCGCCAGGGCAGCCGCTCAGAACGAGCCCCAGGGCCGCCGCCAGCCCCAGGCATGATGCGGCGGCTCGCAGGCCTCGCACTCCGAGCAGGGGCCCCCCTCGCCGCAGACGCCGATCGGCCGCTCGTAGCCGAGGTCGGACGGCTTCGTGAAGCCGCGGCCCGGCGGCAGCTGCCACGGGGCCAGCATCTCGGGGCCCTGCCGTGAGCCGTCGCAGCCGATCCAGCGACCGCAGCCGTCGCAGGGATCCTGCCAGTGTTCGGGGCCACAGTAGCGCGGTCCGCAGCCGGCGTCGCGGCAGGGATAGGTCGTGCCCGCGGCGGTGCCGCCGCAGCGGCCGCAGTGCGGGCCGGCGGCGGAGGCCATCGCTGCCACGACGATGCCCGCCACCAGGCTCGTGCCCAGAACGATGATCCGGCTTGTGAGGGTGCGGTTTTGCATGCCACCTGTATCGGTCGCAGGGGCAGGACCTGCTCCACCGTAGCCCGGCCGGCCCGCGAGGTTTGCCCCGTTTGCCAAGTCGGCGGGTCAGGCCGCCGGTGGTGCGGCGAGCGACCGCTCGAACACCCGGAGGTATTCCCGCGCACTGGTGTCCCACGACCAGTCCTGCCGCATCGCCGTGGCGATGAGACTCAGCCACAGCCCGCGGTCGGCGTGGGCGTCGAGGGCCCGTTCCACGGCGTGCACGAGCGCGCCGGCCTCGCAGGGGCCGAAGGCGAAGCCGGTGGCCCGGCCCTCGCGGATCGCCTCGGGCGTGGCATCGACGACGGTGTCCACCAGGCCGCCCGTGGCCCGCACCACGGGAATCCCGCCGTACCGCTGGGCGTAGAGCTGCGTCAGGCCGCAGGGCTCGAACCGGCTGGGCACGAGCACGATGTCGGCGGCGGCCTGCACGAGATGCGCGAGCCCCTCGTCGAAGCCGATCACGACGTCCACCGTGCCGGGGAACGCGGCGGCCACCCGGCGGAGCGACTCCTCCGCGGCGGGGTCGCCGGTGCCGAGCACGACGAAGTGGGCCCGGCCGGTGCCTGCCATCCGGCCGATCAGTTCGACGACGAGATCCACCCCCTTCTGCTCGGCGAGCCGGCCCACGAACGCCACCAGTGGCCGGGCGTCGGGGGCGGCATGGCCCAGGCGGGCGGCCAGCGCCACCCGTGCGGCGTACTTCCCCTCGGCGACGTCCCGCTCGCCGTAGGGCCGGGGGATGTGCGGGTCGGTGGCCGGGTTCCAGGCGGCGGTGTCGATGCCGTTGACGATCCCTGAGAGCACCGTCGATCGCGACGCCAGCAGCCCCTCGAGCCCGCGGCCGCCCGGTGCCTGCTGGATCTCGCGGGCGTAGGTGGGGCTCACCGTCGTCAGCGCGTCGGCGAACACGAGCCCCGTCTTGAGCAGGTTCAGCTGCTGGTGGAACTCCATCTGCTGCCAGTTGAAGTAGCGCCAGTCGATGCCAGTCAGCAGCATGTCCCAGTGCCAGAACAGCCCCTGGTAGGCCATGTTGTGGATCGTCATCACCGTGCGGGCCTGGGCGACGGCCGGCGCAGCGTGGTAGAGGATCTTCCGGTAGGCCGGCACCAGGCCCGTCTGCCAGTCGTGGCAGTGAATGATGTCGAAGGGGGCGGCCTGACGGCAGGCCAGCTCGATCGCGGCCCGTGAGAAGAAGATGAACCGCTGGGCGTTGTCGGGGTAGTCCTCGGCGCCGCCGTAGAGCGCCTGGCGATCGAAGAACTCGTCGTTGGCCACGAGCAGCGTGGTCACCGCCGAGCCGGGCAGCCGACAGCGGAGGATCCTGGCCAACGGTCGCCGCGTGCCCAGCGGCACCTCGAACTCGAGTCCGGTCGGCTCGATCGGCAGGCCCTTGGCGAGGGCCTCCCGGTAGGCGGGCAGGACGAGCGTGACCTCGCAGCCGAGCCGGGCGAGCGCTTCGGGCAACGCGCCGACCACGTCGGCCAGGCCGCCGGTCTTGGCGAAAGGGACGGCCTCGCTGGCCACCTCGAGCACGCGCATGGGGCTGGCAATCCTTCCGGCGGAATGCCGGCCGTCGCGGGGGGTCGGCCGGCCACCGAGCCCGCAAGGCTTCCGCCATCGCTACCAACTATACGACGCGTTTTGGGCGCAGGCCGCCGCCGTCACTCGGCCGGGGGGGCTTTGGGCCGGCTCCGGCCGGCCGTGACGACCGTCTCGTAGGCGGCCTTCAGCGCCGCGACGCGGGCGGGCTCCGCGGCGGCGAGATTCCGCAGCTCGCCGAGGTCGACCGCGAGGTCGAAGAGCTTCGGGCCAGGCCCGTCCTCACCCCCGCTCGACCAAGCGCCCGAACCCTTGCCGAGAATCAGCTTCCAGGAACCGTCGCGGATGGCGGGCACCCCCTGCATCGAGCAGCTCACTGCCTGCCGTCGCACTGGCTCCCTGCCTCCCCGCAACAGCGGCACGAGGCTCACGCTGTCTTCACCGGCGTCGACAGGCAGTTCGGCGCCGAGCACGTCGGCCAGCGTGGCCATCAGGTCGGCCTGGTGCACGAGCGCATCGCAGACGCTGCCGGGCTGGACCACGCCCGGATATCTGACGATGAAGGGCACCCGGTGGCCTCCCTCCCAGGCGTCACCCTTGTAGCCCCGCAGCGGCCCGCTCGGAAAGTGCCCGCGGCGTTGCAGGTCGGCGGCGCCGACATAGGAGGCGAATCCGTTGTCGCTCGTGAACACGACGAGTGTCTTCCCCGCCGAGCCTGCCCGCTCGAGCGCGGCGAGCACGTCACCGACGACCGCGTCGGTCTCCATCACGAGATCGGCGCAGGCGTTGTCGAGGCCGCTCTTCCCCCGCCAGGGCTCGTTGACCGCCAGCGGGGTGTGGGGCGAGGTGAGCGGCAGATACAGAAGAAAGGGCGCCGGCTCCTTGGCCGCATGCTCGATGAACGCCACCGCCCGATCCCGCAGCGCCGGCAGCACGGCCTCCAGCCGCCAGCCCGCGAGGGCCGGCCCTTGCTGGCTCGCACGGTGGTGCTGGAAGTCGGTCGGCGGCAGGAGCGTGGTCGGGATGCCGACGGTGCGATCGTTCTCGATGAAGCAGTAGGGAGGCCAGTTGGGCACGTCCGTGCCGAAGTAGCTGTCGAAGCCGCGGGCCGTCGGGCCGCCGGGGATCGGCTGCGAGAAGATCCGCTGCCAGGCGGCGCGGTGGCGGTCGGTGACGTCCTCCGGGCCCGGGCGAGGTTTGCCCTTCTCGCCCTGGCCCAGCAGCGGCCGGTCGCCCGGCTCGAGCGGCCAGTCCCAACCGAGGTGCCACTTGCCGATCGCCGCGGTGCGGTAGCCATGCTGCTTGGCGAGGCCCGCGATCGTGAGCCGGTCAGGGTCGATCAGCGGCCGCTCCCAGACGCCGACGATGCCCGCCTCGAGCCGCGTCCGCCAGTGGTAGCGGCCGGTGAGCAGCGTGTACCGCGACGGCGAGCAGACGCCGGAGGACGAGTGGCCGTCGCTGAACCGCATGCCCTCGGCCGCGAGCCGGTCGATGTGGGGCGTGGGGATCTTGCCGCGGTCGGGGTTGTAGCACTGCACGTCGCCGTAGCCGAGGTCGTCGGCATAGATCACGACCACGTTGGGCCGCTCCCCTGCCCTGACCGCGGGCGCGGGGCAGGCAAGGGCAGCGACCAGCGCGAGGCAGGCGGCCGGGATGGGTTTCGTGCGTGGCACCGGTGCGCTCCGCGGGGCGGGGCCGCGAGGGCGGCGCCGTCCCGTACGTTGTAGGGGCTCGTCGGCACCGCTGCCATGGCCCGGCGATATCATGTGCGGTTCGGGCCGAGAGCCTTTGCGCGGCAGGAGTGAGCGGGATGCGGCTGATCTGGATCGTGGCGGCGAGCTTCGTGGCCGTGGCTTCAGCGGCTGCGGCCCCGCCCTCGGCACCGGGCATCTCCGGCGACGCCGTCATCCGGCGGGCGGCCGGCGGCTCCGAGATCGTGATCACCACCACGTCGCGGCTGGCCGGTGCGATCCATTCGCTCACCTGGGGCGGCCGGGAGTTCATCGACTCGCTCGATCACGGCCGGCAACTGCAGAGCGCCTCGAACCTCGACGTGGGAGGCCAGCTCTTCAACGAGTGCTTCAACCCGACCGAGGCCGGCTGCGAGCGGGACATGGCCGGGCCGACGAGCACCAGCCGGCTGCTGTATTTTTCCGCCGGCGACCGCGAGCTCGTCACGGTCACGCAGATGGCCTTCTGGCTCCGGCCGGGCCAGACCAGCGGCGGCCACACGGCCCTGAACACCACGGCGGTCTCGAATCATTTGCTCGAGAAGCACGTGCGGATCGGTGCCGAGGGGCTCGACCATGCGATTCGCCATGCGATCACCTTCACCCTGCCGGCCGACGAGCGGCACGAGCGGGCGACGTTCGAGATCCTGACCGGCTACATGCCCCCCGAGTTCGACACCTTTCTCAGGCTGCTGCCCGACGGCTCGCTGGAGGAGATCGGGCCGGGGCCGGGCGAGCAGCCGCATCCGGTGATCCTCGCCACCGCCGACGGCCGGCATGCCATGGGCTGCTGGAGCCCGGCCAGGTCGCGCACGACCGGACGGCCGCCCACGTACGGCCGGTTCGCCTTCCCCGCACAGAAGGTGGTGAAGTGGAACTGCGTGGTTCGCGAGCAGGACAAGGCCGGGCTGGCCGCCGGAGCGCATCCCTACCTCGTCTATACGGCCGCGGGCACCAGGGAGCAGGTCCGCACGACACTCGTGACGCTGCGGAAAGGGGTCGCGGCCCAGGCCGTGGCGGCTCCACAGGAGACCCGACGATGAGCCCACTCGTGAACCCCGCCGCGGTGTTCAAGCTCCGGCTGCCCTGTCGTCGGCGCGACAAGCTCTGGCCGCCGGCAGCCTGGGGCATCGACGAGGCCTGCCGACTGCCGTCGCTGGCGAGCGTGGCCGGCGTGCCCGACGTGCTCGAACTGTTTGCGGCCTGGAATGACGGCGGGATCGCCTTCCGCGGCATCGCCCGCGGGGTGGGGAAGGACCGGTGGTGCCACCCCACGAAACCGGAGGACAGCGACGGCCTGCATCTCTGGATCGCGACGCGGCCGACGGGCGAGAGCCATCGGGCCGGGCGGTTCTGCCGGCGGCTGGCGGTCTTGCCCACCGGCGGTGGCCTGCGGGCCGACAAGCCCGTGGTCATGCCGGCGGTGATTCCGAGGACGAGCGAGCTGCCGGCGGAACTACCCGAGGCCGCGACCAAGGTGGAGGCGAAGCTCACGGCCGACGGCTGGCAGGTGGATGCATTTCTCTCGGCGGCGGCGCTGCCCGGCTGGGAGCCGGCGGAGATCCCCCGGCTCGGGTTTTTCGCGGCGCTCGTCGATCGCCGGCTCGGGAGCGTGCCCTGTTACGCGCCGCCGGAGTATCCCTGGGAGAGCGACCCTACCACCTGGGCCGAGCTGGAGCTCGTGACCTGAGCCCCGCCCGGCTCATCCGTCCTCGAGCGGCTCGACCTCGACGGTCGCCGGCGGGAGACTCTCGAGAAACACCCGGCCGTAGGGCTTGGTGAGCATCCGGGGGTCGAGGATCACGACCGTGCCGCGGTCCTCGGCCGTGCGGATCAGCCGGCCGAAGCCCTGCTTGAGCTTGAGCACCGCCTCGGGCAGCTGGTATTCCATGAAGGCGTTACCACCGGCCTGGTTGATGGCCTCGATCCGCGCGGCCACGAGCGGCCGGTCGGGCACGGCGAACGGCAGCCGGGTGATGATCACCGTCACGAGCTGGTCGCCCGGCAGGTCGATCCCCTGCCAGAAGCCGTCGGTGCCCAGGAGCACGCTGTTCGGCCCTTCCCGAAAGGCCTCCAGCATCCGCGACCGCGGCAGGCCGTCGGCCTGGCTCACGAGCCGGTAGTTCCGCCGCACGCACCAGCCGGCCAACTGCTCCGAGGCCGCCTTGAGCGCCTGGTGGCTGGTGAAGAGCACCATCGCTCGGCCCTCGCTCCGGGCGACATGCCGACGGATCATCTCCACCACCGCCGCGTCGAAGCCCGCGCGGTCGGTCGGGTCGGGGAGCCGATCGACGAGCACGAGCCGGGCTTGGCGGGCGTAGTCGAAGGGGCTGCCGAGCCGGGCCGCGAGGGCCGTGTCAGGAACGCCGAGCCGGTCGCGGACGAAGGCGAAGCCGCCTGCGTCGTTGCCACTCGCCGCGCCGGCCGGTTCGTCATCGTCGTCGGCCGGTCGCGTCGCCGCCTGCACCGCGAGGGTGGCGCTTGCGAGCACGACCGTGCCGATCCGGCCGAAGAGTTCCTCCCGCAGGACCCGCCCCACGTCCACCGGCGCACTCGAAAGGGTCGTCCGCTCGCGGCCCCGCCGCCCCCGCTGGCTCTCCACCCACCACACGTAGCCGGCCGCCTTCTGGCCGAGCCAGGTGTCGATCGCGGCGGCGTGGCCGTCGAGCCGGTCGGCGAGCGAGACGAGGTCGTGCCGCTCGGCCGGGCTCTTGATGTCGGCGGCGGCCGCACGGAGCCGGCGGGCGAGGTCGGCGAGCGGCTCGCCGAGCGTGTCGGCGACGAGCCCCGGCGCGGCCACCCGCCAGGGCGGCTCGGTGCGGCTGCGGCAGGCGGCGCGGACTTGGGCGAAGAAGGCCTCGGCCGCGCGGCGGCAGTGCCGCACGAGCGGTTCGAGGTCGTCCAGCTTGTAATGGGCGAGGAGGCCGCGGCCGGTCCGCTCGCTGGCCAGCCGCGAGAGCACCCGCTCGACGCCACCGCTCGACACGCCCACGCCGAGGTGGTCGCCGGCCACCGCCTCGAGCGTGTGGGCCTCGTCGAAGACCACGATGTCGTGCGGCGGCAGCAGGCTCGCGCCGGCCCGTCGCATGGCGAGGTCGGCGAAATAGAGGGCATGGTTGACGACCAGCACCTGGGCGTGCTGCATCCGGCGGCGGGCGGCGTAATAGAAGCACTGGCCGTGGGTGGGGCAGGCCCGGCCCATGCAGTTGCCCGAGTCGCTCTTCACCTCGTCCCAGACACCGTCAGCCGGGAGCGTGGGCAGGTCGGAGAGCGTGCCGTCCGCGGTGTGCTTGGCCCAGGAAGCGATCTCCACGAGCTCGGCCCGCTCGGCATCGTCGGCGAACAGGCTCCCGGATCGCTCGAGCGCCAGCCGCAGCCGCCGCAGGCTCAGGTAGTTGCCGCGGCCCTTCACGAGCACGGCCGAAAACTCCCGCGGCATCACGGCGGCCACGAGCGGGATGTCCTTGTCGATCAGCTGCTCCTGGAGCGCGATCGTGTGGGTCGAGATCACCACCCGGCGGGGCCGCTCCGCGGTTCCACTGGCCGCCGGACCGTCGTCCCAGTCGGCGTCGGGATCGCCCGCATCGCCGCCGGCCGGCCGGGAAGCCCGCACCGGCTCGGCCTGGTCGGCCGTGGCCGCGAGCACCGCCGGCACGAGGTAGGCCAGGCTCTTGCCCGTGCCGGTGCCCGCCTCGACGATCGCATGCCGGCGAGCGCGGATCGCCTCGGCCACGAGCCGAGCCATCTCCAGCTGCTGTGGCCGCGACTCCCAGCCCGCCAGCCGCGCCGCCAACCGGCCGTGTGGCCCCAGGAGTTCATCGGGCGTGAGCATGGAGAAAAGCCGGAAGCGAAAGGCGAAGCAGGGAAATGAGTGTACCGCCAACGACGGTCCATTCGGCGCCTCAACGGACGGCGAGGGGTTGCCCGTGCCAATCGAGCCGGCCTTGATAGCGAGCGGAGGGCAGGATGCCCGCAGCGAGTGTCCGGCGAGATGGCACGGGCAACTCCGAGCCTGCGCCGCCAGGGACTAGGAACTTTTGAAGAACGGGCAGCCCCACGTTACGCTCGGGCTCCATCCCGCCGGAGT
>JBIIYH010000076.1:0-11298 GCA_044346905.1 Pirellulales bacterium | reverse complement strand
CTCGCCACCCAGACCGGTCCCTCGCTCCAGGCGAAGCCCGAGCCGAGCACCTCGATCACGGCCCCCGGCGGCACGAGCGCGTCGAACCGGGGATCGAGCCGCTCGATCGAGCCCACGGTCGGGAGCAAGTCGGGGCCCGGCTCGGCGGCCCGGGCGAGCGGTCGGCAGGGCAGGGCGACGGCGACGGCCGTCACGAGCCACGGGAGGGAGGACGAAGCCGAGCGGCGCATGGAACGAACTCCAGGGCGGTTGCGGGAAGATGGCTGAATCTACCCCAGCGCCTCGGCGGCAGGCGGCCGCCTCCGCCGGCTGGTCGCGCTGCTACTCAAGGGTCGGATTGAGGAGCCTTCGAAAGCGGAGTAGACTCACCAGACCCGGGGAAAATGCGTCTCGAGGGCTCAGCCAGACATTATGGCAGCGTCGTTTAAAAATATCCGTCGGCTTGGGCTCGCAGTTGCCTGTCTGCTGGCCGTCGCCGGCCTGGGGTGTGGCTCGCGTGACGGTGCGGGCGGCGGCCCCGGGGCCGGGTCGGCCAAGTCGCTGCCGCCGGTCAAGGTGATCGCGTTCGACGAGTCGGCCGCGGTGCTCCAGGGGATCGCCGATGGCACGGTCGTGGGCACGATCGTCCAGAACCCGTTCCAGTACGGATACAAGAGCATCGAGACGCTGCACTCGCTCAAAGAGGGCAAGGCCGACGCCATTCCGGAGAGCAAGTTCATGAATATCCCGGCCCGGGTCGTGCTGGCCGACGACTCCCGCCGGGAGTTCGCCGGGGCCGAGGTCGTGCCGGTGGCCGTGTTTCGGGAGGCGCTCGCCAAGCTCCTGGCCGGCGGCGGCACCGCGGCGGCCGGCGACGGCCCCGAATACGCCTTCATCACCAACGGCGTGGCCGATTTTTGGACGATCGGCAAGGCGGGAGCCCTGAAGGCGGCGGCCGACCTGGGGGTGAAGACGGCCGTGATCATGCCAAGCTCGATCACCGACCAGACCCGCAAGATCGAGGACCTGCTCACCCGCGGCACAGCCGGCATCGCCATCAGCCCGATCAATCCGGCCAATCAGGGGGAGGTGCTCGCCAAGGCGGCCGCCGCCACGAACCTGATCACCCACGACAGCGACGCCCCCGACTCGCCCCGCCAGGTCTACATCGGGATGGATAACTACGAGGCGGGGCTGATCTGCGGCAAGCTCGTCCGCGACGCCCTGCCCGACGGCGGCAAGGTGATGCTGTTCATCGGCCGGCTCGATCAGGACAACGCCCAGCGGCGACGGCAGGGCTGCATCGACGGGATCCTGGGCCGCGAGCCCGACGCGTCTCGCCGCGACGACCCCGGCGGCGTGATCAAGAGCGCCGATGGCAAGTATGAAATCCTCGGCACGATGACCGACCAGTTCGACCGGGCCAAGGCCAAGGCCAACGCCGAAGACGCGCTCCTGCGGCACCCCGACGTGGCCGCGATGGTCGGGTTGTTCGAATACAACCCGCCTCTGATCCTCGAGGCGCTCGAGCGGGCCGGCCGGCTCGTTCGACCGGCGGTTCAGTGAGCGCCGCGGCCTCGCTCGTCGAGGCCCGGGGGATCTCGAAGCGGTTTCCCGGGGTGCGGGCCCTCGACGACGTCTCGCTGGCGGTTGGCTCTGGCGAGGTGCTCGCGATCATCGGCGAGAACGGGGCGGGGAAGTCGACGCTCCTCAAGATCCTGGCCGGGGTCCAGCCGCCGGACGAGGGCGAGATGATCGTGGCGGGCCGGCCGGTGCGGTTCCGCGGCGTGGAAGACGCCCTCGCGGCCGGCATCGCGCTGATCCACCAGGAGCTGAACCTCGCCGACAACCTCGACCTGGCCGGCAACATCTTCCTCGGCCGCGAGCCGCGGCGGCTCGGG
The DNA here is from genome assembly GCA_044346905.1 of Pirellulales bacterium. GTDB lineage: Bacteria > Planctomycetota > Planctomycetia > Pirellulales > UBA1268 > QWPN01. Next base: position 9,418 of record JBIIYH010000076.1, on the reverse strand, counting down.
CTGCTCGACCTCGCCGCGATGCGCGGCCAGGCCTCCGAATGGCTGGGAATGGTGGGCCTCGACCTCGATCCGGCGACGCCCCTGGCCGAGTTGCCGATCGGCCGGCAGCAACTCGTGGAGATCGCCAAGGCGCTCTCCACGCGGGCCCGGCTCCTGATCATGGATGAGCCGACGAGCTCCCTTTCCGCCCGCGAGACGGAGACGCTGTTTCGGGTCGTCAAGGATCTGCGGAGCAGGGGGGTGAGCGTGATCTGGATCTCGCACCGGCTCGGCGAGGTCAAGGAACTCGCCGATCGCGTCGTGGTGCTGCGGGACGGCAAGAATGCCGGCGAGATCGCCGCCCGGGCAGAGATCGAGCACGAGCGGATGATCCGGATGATGGTGGGCCGCGACATCGACCGGCTGGCCCGCCGGCCCAGCCACCCGCCGGGCGACGTCGTGCTCGCCGTCCGCGACCTCCGCACACCCGCCCACCCGGCCCACGCGGTTTCATTCGAGCTGCGGGCCGGTGAGATCGTGGGCGTCGCGGGGCTCGTCGGGGCCGGTCGCACGGAGCTCTTGACGACACTCTTCGGGATCACGCCGGCGGTGGGCGGGAGCATGGCCGTGGCAGGGCGGGCTGTGACGCCCAGGTCGCCGATCGAAGCGATCTCGGCCGGGCTTGCGCTCGTGCCCGAAGATCGCAAACAGCAGGGACTCGTGCTCGAGATGGCCGTGCGGGAGAACATCTCGCTCGCGTCGCTCTGGCCCGAGAGCCGGGGAGGCTTCATCGACTTCGCCCACGAGCGGCGGCTTGCCGCCGAGATGATTCCGGCGCTCGCGATCAAGACGCCTGGCGACCGACAGGCCGTGCAGTTTCTCTCCGGTGGCAACCAGCAGAAGGTGGTGCTCGCCAAGTGGCTGGCCATGAAGCCGAAGGTGCTCTTGCTCGATGAGCCGACCCGCGGGATCGACGTGGGGGCCAAGGCGGAGATCTATGACCTCGTCCATCGGCTGGCCGGCGCGGGGCTGGCGGTGTTCTTCGTCTCGAGCGAGATGGAAGAGATTCTGTCGCTCGCCGACCGGGCCCTGGTGATGCACGAGGGGCGGCTGGCCGGCGGGCTCGCACGCGGCGAACTCACCGAGGAGAACGTGATGCGGTTGGCGGCCGGGGGCACGGCGGGGAGGATGACCGCATGAGCAGTCAGGCGACGACCAGCGAGCGAGCCCCGGCGGCTTGGCGGGCCCTGTGGGGCGTCGTGTCGCCGAAGATCCTGGGCATCATCGGCCTCCTGGCGGTCGTCTGCCTGTACACAACGCTGGCGAGCGACAACTTTCTGAAAGTGGGCAACCTCGAGAACATCGTCCATCGCACCGCGCTGTTTGGAATCCTTTCGATCGGTGTGGCCTTCGTGATCATCACCGGGGGCATCGACCTCTCGATCGGCTCGGTCGTCTGCCTGGTGGGCGTGCTCTTGCCGTGGCTCTTGGTGCAACACGGCTGGAGCGTGCCGGCCGGGGTGGGCTTTGTGCTCGGGCTGGGAGCGGCGATCGGGCTCATCCACGGCCTGCTCGTGACGCGGCTCGGCCTGCAGCCCTTCGTGGTCACGCTCTGCGGCTTGCTGATCTACCGGGGTGTGGCCCGCGGGCTGACGCAGGATCAGTCGCAGGGTTTCGGCACCGGCTTCAAGGGGCTGCGGTCGCTGGCTACGGCGCGGTTGCCGATCTTCGGGGAGGGGGGCTTCGAGCTGCCGGCCACCACGCTCGTCTTCCTGGTGATCGCGGTGCTGGCGGCGGTGTTCTTGAACCGCACCGTGTGGGGCCGCCATCTCCTGGCGCTCGGCCGAAACGAGCAGGCGGCCCGCTACTCCGGCATCGACACCGGCCGGATGAAGCTCTTGGCCTACGTGATCTCGAGCACGCTGGCGGCCCTCGGCGGGATGCTGTTCGTGCTCGACATCAACGCCGCCCAGCCGAGCGACTTTGGCAACTTCTACGAACTCTACGCGATCGCCGCGGCCGTGCTCGGCGGCTGCTCGCTCCGCGGCGGCGAGGGCTCGATTCTGGGGCTCTTGATCGGCTCAGCCCTGATGGTCGTGCTCAACAACATGATCAACCTCGCCCACCCGCAGTATCAAAACGTGGAGTTCGCAATCATCGGGGGCGTGATCCTGGCCGGGGTGATCGCCGACGAACTCGTCCGTCGGGCGGCCCGGCGGCGGCCGGCGTGAAACGCGCCGGGGCCCTGGTGCCGGCGAGGCGAGCATGGTGCCACAAGCCAGCACAATCGGTAACGACGGCCTGTGTGGCGGTCACGAAACAACGAGGCCCGGTGTGATTCGAACACACGACCAAGGGATTATGAGGACGAAAGCAGTCCTTGTCATCGAGACTGCCAAAACCGATGTTTCCGGTGTTTCGCCCGTGAAAGCATCTGGTTGGTGCTGTGGGACGAAGTCAGGTTTTGACCTGTAACCGTCCCATATTTGTCCAACTTTGTGGGGTTTGGGCGTACGCCCAAACTCTCCTCGGTCCAGGCACCGGGGCAGCTGGCGAGCCCACCACCCCGGCACCCCGCCAGCAGTCACGCGACGGCGTAGAGCGGCTCCGAGACCGGCGTCAGGGCATTCACCGAGACCGCGAGGTCGCTGACATCGGTCCAGCCGGCCCGCCTCATCTTCGGCAGCTCGCCGATCAGATCCCGCTTCACGGCCGCCACCGCCTCGGCCACATCGTTCATCTTGGTCTTGATGCTGGGGGACTCGTTTACCTTCGCCCGCATCGCCTCCGCGCTGGCTTCCCGAAGAACGCTCATCGCCGCGTCCCTCTCGACGCCCAGACGCTCCCAGAAGAAGGCGATCACTGGAATCAGCGGGATGCTGACGGTGGGCAGGATCCACTGGTCCTCGTGGGCCGGGTGTGCCCACGATTCGTGTTCTTGCTGACGAGCGTTGCGATCGGCTGGTGGCGAACCGCCCTGCCCCGCAGAGAGTATACGGATGTTTACTCCGGACGGGCGGCCCGGGAGACGGTCTGCGCCGAGGCGAGAAAAACGCCACTCCGGGGGGAAGGGCAGGCGTTCCGGGTCCCGCTCATTGGGTGCCGGAAAACGCGGCACCAGCCTCACCAGCCGCTCATCGGCTCGGAAATGCCTGTGGACATGGTTGCGAAAGTGCGATTGACCGGACTAGCCTTCATGGATCGGCGGTGTGCCCGGGGGCGAGTGCAAGTGCGGGCAGATGATACGTGTTGAAGGGCCTCGCTCGAGGGGGATCTACGTGTTCCGGCCCGTTTTTCTGGGGTTACGCGGGCCCGCCCAAAGTCTTGTGGCAGCGGAGGTTGCGTGTGGCGTAGTCTGGGGTAATACTTTTGTGGCGAATGGTTCTATCCGTAATCATTTTGGTGAATCCGTAAACGGATTTTAGCACAGGCTAAAAACTTTTTTTCTGGCCCCGATCCATCCGTAATCATTTTTGCTGGCTCGTAATGGTTTTGGCTGGGGAAACAGCCGTGGACGATCAGGGACAGTGGCCTGTTGCAATAACGCCGGCCGGGTATGCCCGCCTGGTTGAGCGCCACGGCCTGCGGGGCATCCCCAACTGGCACGAATCGTTCGTTGCACCGACCGCCGTTCGGCGGGAAGCCGCCGCCCCCGACGGCAGCGTGGTCGAAACCTATGGGGCGGCCTATTGGCCGGGCGATTCCGACTACGACCACCTGGAGTTCGCCCTCAAGTACGACGGCACCAACCTGGCCCTGCTGGCCGAGCTCTTCAAGGTGCTCGAAGCCGAAGGGCTGACGCAGTTCATCGCGGCAGCTCCATTCGGGAAGTACCGTCGCCGTCTCTGGTATCTCTTCGAGTGGCTGACCGGCCGCCGGCTGCCGCTCGCCGACATGACGAGCGGCAACTACGTTGACCTTGTACCAGCGGAGGAGTGTTTCACCTCCGCTCGCCGTCGGCTGGTTGGCCGCCAACGGGTCAACGACAACCTTCTCGGCGACCGCTCCTTCTCGCCCACGATCCGGCGCACGGCTGCCCTGAAGACGTTTGCCGCGACGCCTCTCAGCGAGCGGTGCACGTCGCTTATTGCCGACTGTGCGCCGGATGTTCTGCAACGGGCGCTTTCCTACCTCTACACGAAGGAGACCAAGAGCTCGTTTGCCATCGAGCGGGAAGAGCCAACACCAGATCGGACCACACGTTTCGTCGAGCTGCTCGCCAGAGCGCAGCGGGAGAACTGGTGCGAGAAGCCGCGGCTTCTCGCTTTGCAGCATGCCATCGTTGACCCGCGGTTCCGGGAGAGCGACTACCGCACGCGGCAGAGCTACGTGGGCGAGTCGGTATCGTTCGGGCAGGAGCGAGTGCACTACGTCTGCCCAAAGCCAGAGCAGGTGGCAGCACTGATGGCGGGCCTGATCGTGACGGATGGCCGACTGCGGGAGTCGGACATCCATCCGGTGGTGCATGCCGCCGCGGTGGGCTACGGATTTGTTTTCATCCACCCCTTTGAAGACGGCAACGGCCGCATCCACCGCTTTCTGATCCACAATATCCTCGCCATGCGAGCGTTCATGCCGCCGGGGATCATGGTTCCCGTGTCAGCGGCGATGCTCCGCGACCAGCGGGCGTACGACGCGTCGTTGGAGGCCTTTTCGCGGCCGCTGCTCGATCTCGTTGAGTACAGGCTGGATGAGGATGGTCAGATGACCGTGAAGGGTGATTGGTCGGCCTGGTATCAGTATCCCGACCTGACAGCCCAGACAGAGGCGCTGTTTCGGTTCGTGGAGCAGACGATCGAGCGGGATCTGCCGGAGGAGCTCGACTACCTTCGCGGTTACGACCGCACGAAGAGGCTGATGCAGGGCGTGGTGGATCTGCCCGATCGGAAACTCGACCTCTTCATTCGGCTCTCTAACCAGAATGGCGGCAAGCTGTCAGCGGCGAAGCGCGAGGGGCTGTTCGCGATGCTGACCGACGAGGAAGTCGCGAGGCTGGAAGACGCCGTGCGGGATGGATTCCGCGCTGGTCGTGATCGGTGAAAATAGAATCGCCGCAACGGACGATTCATGGTGTGGCCGAGGACCTCGGTGCTCCATCGTCACATGCCGATGCTCGCGAGCATCGGGGTACGAGTGGACGCGAGAAGATTTCTCGCCGCACGAAATGGCGGGAGACTCGCTGTTGACCTGCCCCCCTTAAACGAGGCCACTTCGGGAGCGACAATTCCGGGTGGCCGCAACCAAGGGAGGGCAAGAGATGCCACGAAGAAAGCCGGAGCAGGCGGAGCAAATCATTCCGAAGCTCCGAGAAGTCGAGGTCGAGTTGGGTAGGGGAAAGACCGTCGCCGAAGCGGCGAAGAAGATCGGCATGACGGAGCAGACCTACTACCGCTGGAAGAAGAAGTTCGGAGGACTCCGGATCGACCAGCGGTCAGCGGCTTCACACAGCAGCTTTCCGTTTTGCAAGATGCCGCCGATGAAGGGGTCGCCAATTTCAAGTCGGCGCGCGATCGACTCGGGGGTTCGAACAAGCAAATCGACCGGGAAAGGCGGACGGATCGCGAGTCGGATCGCCACCGACTCGTCGACGGGATCCCGCTTCGTCGGCATGATCACGAGCAGATCCACGTCGGAATCCGCGTCCGCGCGGCCCTCGGCATGCGAGCCGAAGAGAATGACTCTTTCGGGGTTGAACTGCCGTCCGATGCGGAGCCCAACCTCTGCAATCGTGTCCATGGAAACCATAAAGTTTTTTTCCGAGGACAGGCTCGGGCTAGCAACCGGCAAACCAACTAGGCCCGGTGTGATTCGAACACACGACCAAGGGATTATGAGTCCCCTGCTCTAACCACTGAGCTACGGGCCCGCAGCCACCCGTTGTATGCCGCGGCCACTGCCGATGCCAGCATGGCATGGCGGGCCCGCCAGGCGCACTCACTCGGCCGGCTTCGCCGGCGCATCGCCCACCCGCTTGAGCAGGCCGAACAGGTCGCTGTCGGTGGTCAGGATCACGGTCGTGTCGTTGCCGAGCGTGGCCTTGTAGGTGTCGAGTGTCTTGAGGAAGCCATAGAAGTCGGCTGCGGCGGGGCTCGAGCCGTAGGCGGCGGCGTAGATCTCCGAGGCCTTGGCGTCGGCCGTGCCGCGCACCTCCTGGACCTTGCGGTAGGCCTCCGACTGGATCCGCTGGAGATCCCGCTCCTTCTTGCCCTGGATCTTGGCCGCCTCGCCGGCCCCCTCCGAGCGGAACCGCTCTGCGATCTGCAGCCGCTCCGACATCATCCGGTCGTAGATCTTGCCGATCACGCCTTCCTTGTAGTTGACCCGCTTGACGCGGACATCGAGCAGCTCGATCCCCCAAATGCCCACCTTGGGGGCGGCCGCCCGCAGGATCTCCCGCTCCAGCTCCTTGCGGCCGAATCGGATCGGCGGCAGCCGGCCGACGAGCGCGCCGGCCTCCACGAGGGCCGCGTCCTGCTCGGGCTGGCGGTCCTTGTCGGAGCGGATCAGCTCGATCAGGTCGTGGCGGGCCACGACGTTGCGGGTCTCGCTGCCGATGATGTCGTCGATTCGCGAGAGCGCGCTCCGCTCGTCCCGCAGGCTCTGGAAGTACAGGAGTGGATCGATGATCCGCCAGCGGGAGAAGGTGTCGACCACGACGTAGAGTTTGTCGCTGGTCGTCATCTCGGCCGGCGGCCCGTCCCACTCCAGGATCCGCTTCTCGAACCGGTTGGCCGTCTGGATGAACGGGATCTTGAAATGCAGGCCGGGGCCGGCGCCCTCGCCCTTGTTGGAGTTGATCGGCTCGCCCACTGGCCGGCCGAACTGCGTGATCACCACCTGCTCCGTCTGGTCCACGGTATACGCGCAGCCGAAGACCACGATCCCGGCCAGTGCGAGCAGCGCCAGGCCGAACGGAGAGAACAACACTTCCGAGAGCCGGCGGAGGAACGCGAGCAGCGGATGGTTGATCGGCAGCGGGCTCACTTGACGGGCCTCCGGGCGGCGGCCGGGATGTTCATCAGCGGGAGGAACTGCCGCGCCTCCTCGTCGATCACGATCGTGCCGCCGAGCTTGGGCAAGAGCTCCCCCATGGTCTCGAGATACAGCCGGCGCCGGGTCACGGCGGGGGCCTGCTCGTACTGCCCGAGCTGGGCCCGGAAGCGGGTGGCGTCGCCCTCGGCCTCGTTGACCCGGCGGATCGCGTAGCCCTCGGCGTCGCTCAGGAGCCGCTGGGCCTCGCCGCTGGCCCGGGGCACAACCTTGTTGTATTCGCCGTTGGCCTGGTTGATCATCTGCTCCCGCTCCTGCTGGGCGCGGTTGACCTCGTCGAAGGAGGCCTGCACGGCGGCGGGGGGCTGCACGCTCTTGAGCTGCACCTGCTGGACCCGCAGGCCCATGTTGAGCTCCTGCACGAGGGCCGTGAGCCGGGCGATGGCATCGGTCTCGATGCCCTGTCGGCCGACGGTGAGGACCTCGTCCACGGTCCGGTCGCCCACCACCTCCCGCATCACGCTCTCGGCGAGATCGCGGAGCGTGTCGGCCGGATCCCGCATCTTGAAGAGATAGGCCTCCGGGTCGCTGATCTCGTACTGCACGACCCACTCGACGTGGGCGGCGTTCAGGTCGCCCGTGACCATGTCGCTCTCGCGGTCGGGGTCGGCGGCGGGCTGGTGCCGGTCGGTGGCGTGGGGGGTGCCGAAGCCAAACTCCATCTTGAGCTGCCGCTTGACCGGCACGATCGTGACGGTGTCGATGCCGAAGGGCAGCTTGAACCGCAGGCCCGGGCCGACCGTGCCGACGAACCGGCCGAACCGCTGGATCACACCCACGCTTTCGGGGCCGACGGTGTAGATCCCTCGCGCCAGCCCGGCGGCCAGCAGGAATGCCAGGGCCGCGGCCCCGAGCCAGCGGGGGTCGATACGGACCTGCCCGGGGCCGAAACCGCCGGCAGGAGAGCGGGGAAACTGGTTCACGCGGCAGGCCGGAGGGGGAACAGGGACTCAGTCACGTCCCTCGACGGTAGCTCACGCCGCGGCCGCTGTCGAATCGTGGGCCCGGTCGCGTCGGCCGGCGCCGGGCGACCCCAGGTTGCCCGGCTCAGGCGTGGTGGTGACAATCCTCCGGCAGTCCGATTTCGGCCCGCAATCCCCGGAGAATCCGCATGATCCGTCTCGTGACAGCCGCCCTGGTCGTGGTCTGCCTGTGCGGCTCGCCGGTTGCGTGGGCCGGTGATCCCTGGCTCACGGTGACCGGCCAGGATGGCCCGGGCAAGGGCTCGCGAGTCGTGCTCGTCAGCGGCGACGAAGAGTATCGCAGCGAGGAGGCTCTGACCCAACTGGCCAGGATCCTCGCCACCCATCACGGCTTCGCCTGCACTGTGCTCTACCCGATCGATCCTGCGACCGGCGAGATCAGCCCCAACGAACAGACCAACATCCCGGGCCTCGAGGCCCTGCGGCAGGCCGACCTGCTGGTGATCGCCACCCGGTTCCGCAATCTGCCCGACGAGCAGATGAAGGAGATCGACGACTATCTCCGGGCCGGCAAGCCCGTGGTCGGGCTGCGGACGGCGACGCACGCCTTCAAGATCCCGCCAGACCGGGCCTTCGCCCGCTACAGCTGGGACAACAAGACACCGAACTTCACCGAGGGATTCGGCCGGCAGGTGCTCGGCGAGACCTGGATCAACCATCACGGCCACCACGGCAAGGAAAGCACCCGGGGGATCGTCGCCCCGGATGCCAAGGACCACCCGATCCTGCGGGGCATCGCCGCCGGCACGATCTGGGGGCCGACCGACGTCTACGGCGTGCGGCTGCCATTGCCCGGCGACTCTCAGCCGCTCGTGCTCGGGCAGGTGCTTGCCGGGATGGCGATCGACTCCGAGCCGGTTGAGGGCAAGAAGAATGATCCCATGATGCCGGTGGCCTGGACGAAGACCTATGCGATCGAAGGCGGCCCCAGCGGGCGGGTGTTCACCACCACCATGGGAGCGGCGACCGACCTGCTCGCCGAGGGCACGCGACGGCTGCTCGTGAACGGCTGCTACTGGGCGGCGGGCCTCGAGGACAAGATCCCGGAGCGGTCGCGCGTCGATATCGTGGGCAGCTTCGAGCCGACCCCGTTCGGGTTCGACAAGGCCCGCAAGGGGCTGAAGCCCGGCGACCTGTAGGCCAGGTTCTGGCGGGCACTCACCCCTCGCGGCGGCATGCCGGCCGCGTGGCCGGCGTGGCTCAGAGGTCGATTTGGAGTGCCTGGCGTGCCGTCACGAAATCGCCGGTTCCGGGGGCATAGTTGCCCCTCGACCGGAGGTGGACCCAACCGCCATCGAGCTCCCAGAGCTGGAGTTCGCCGGCGGAGTTCCTCCAGGCGATGGTGTTGACTCCGTCGACCACGTCGGCCGCGACGGCGGTCCAGCCCCAGCCGAGATAGGTGAAGT
>JBIIYH010000324.1:0-3274 GCA_044346905.1 Pirellulales bacterium | reverse complement strand
CGCGACGGGTGCCAGAGCAGCTCCTCGCGGGTCGCGAGGTTGGCAGAGGCGGCCGGCTCCGCGTCGAGCCAGGCCCGGTCCACCGCCGAGGCCAGCCGCACGTCGGCCTCGCCGCCTGCGTCCTGGAGGTCGATCGCCAGAAAGAACGGCTCGCCCCGGAGCCGGGAGCCCCGCAGCCGCACGCCGCGACCCCCGACGAGCGTGCCGCGGTCCTGCGAGCCGGGCCGTTGGCAGGCCAGGCGGTCGGGGAAGGCGTCGAGCAGGGCCCGCATCGTCGCCGTGGCGGGATCGGCGGCGCGGGGGGCGAGCGGCATGTCCACGAGCCGATAGAGCTGCTCCGCCGCCCGCAGCACGTTCTGCCCGCCGGCCGGGTGCGGATCGAGGGCCGGGTCGTCAAGCCGCCGGCCGGCGTGAAACAGCTCGAGCGCTAGCACGCGATCGACCACATCGGAACGCGTCCGCACGGCGTGGCGATCCCGCGGGCCGCCATCCCGCGGAGCGCGAAACGGGTCGCGTTCCGAGAGCAGCGCCGCGGCGATCGACGCCTCCCGCAGCACGCCGTGCTCCGCCCCGGCCAGCAGCAGTCGCGCCAGCCGCGGATGGGCCGGCAGGCCGGCGAGCACGCGGCCGAGCGGCGTGACACCGTCACGACCAGCCTCATCGACGGCGATCGCCCCGAGCCGCCGCAGGAGCGTTGTCGCCCGCTCGACCGCCTCTGGGGGCGGCTGATCGAGCCAGGGAAACCCATCCTGTTCGCCGATCGCGAGCAGCTGCAGCAGCGGCCCCGATAAATCATCCCGTAGCACCTCGGGCGGCTCGGCGGGCGGACGGTGCTGGTGCCCCGCCTCGTCCCACAGCCGCCAGCAGATACCGGCCTCGGTGCGGCCCGCGCGACCGGCCCGCTGGTCGGCCGCGGCCTTCGAGATCGGCACGAGCTCGAGCCGGGGCAGGCCGGTGGCGGGCGAGACCCGCGCCTGCCGCGCGAGCCCCGAGTCGATCACGGCGGTGACGCCGGGAATCGTGAGTGAGGTCTCGGCCACGTTCGTGGCGAGGATCACCTTGCGGCGGCCGAGGTCGTCGAGCACGCGGTCCTGTGCCTCGGGCGGCAGGTCGCCATACAGCGGCAGCACGATATGCCCCTGCCGCTCGACCAGCTGCGCGACGGCCTCCTGGCAGCGGCGGATTTCACCCACGCCCGGCAGGAACACCAGCACGTGCCCGGTCGTACTCTTGAGCGCCGCCGTGACGGCCTCGGCCACGAGCGGCTCGAGATCGCGACGGTCGCCGTGGCGAAGATAGCGGGTCTCGACGGGAAACACCCGCCCCTCGGCATGGATCACCGGGCAGGCCGATGCCGCGGTTCCGCCCCTCTCCCCTGCCCCGGTCCCCTGCCCTGCCCCGAGTAGCCGGGCCACTGGGTCGGCGGCGAGCGTGGCGCTCATCACCACGACGCGGAGATCGGGCCGGACCGTCTGCCGCAGCCGCACGAGCAGCCCGAGCACGAGATCCATCTCCAGGCTGCGTTCGTGAAACTCGTCGAGGATGACCGCGGCGATGCCCGAGAGCGTGACGTCGGCGACGAGCCGGCGGAGCATGATCCCCGTCGTCTCGACGATGAGCCGCGTGTCGCGGCCCACCTTGGAGTCGAACCGCACCTGGTAGCCCACCTCGCCACCGAGGGCCGAGCCCCGCAGTCGCGCAATCCGATGCGCCACCGCCCGAGCGGCCAGCCGTCGCGGCTGAAGGAGCACCACCCGGCCGGGAGCCGCCACGTCGTCGAGCACGGCCGCGGGCACGAGCGTGGTCTTGCCCGACCCGGGCGGCGCCGTCACGACCACCGCCCCCGTTCGCGAGGCGGCCACGACGTCGCCGACGATCGCCGCCACGGGCAGGTCGGGCGTCATGGTCCCTTCGCTCCCGCCCGAGTCAGCTGTGATACTCGTACTTGAACTTGCCGGGGTACGGCACCGGGTACTTGCCGTCGGCATCGGCCTGCACCGGGGCCGGCGAGTCGGCCGTGAAATCGGCCACGCCAGCCGTGAGATCGTCGCCCCAGTTCAGGGCCTCCTCATAGGTCAGCGGCTTGCCGACATGGCTCGCGATCCGCCCCATCGCCGTCACCAGGCTCACCTCGGCTCCGCGGACCGCCTCGTTGTAGGGCTCGCCGGCGCGGATCGCCGCCACCAGGTGCTCCCACTCGCGGCGGTAGGGATTGGGCTCGGGCTGGGCGGCAGCCCAGAGGACGTTGTCGGCGTCGGTCCGCTGGCTCTTGTAGATCGCGCTCTTGGCAGGGGAGTGGCCGCTGGTCGAGATCTGGAAGGCCCCCTTCGAACCCTGGCCGAACACGCTGAACTCCTGCTGGCAGCCCTTCATGACCCGCGACTGATAAAAGAACTTCGCCCCGTCGGGGAAGGTGTATTCGATCGCGTAATTGTCGAAGTTTTGGTCGTTGAGCTTGCCCTGGAAGTGGCGGCCGCCGATCGCTTCTGCCTTCACCGGCCAGGCGCCCTTCATCCAGCAGACCTCGTCGATGTGGTGGATGCAGTAATCGCTGAAGATGCCCCCCGAGCCCCAGAGAAAGTTGTGAAACCGCCGCACCTGCCAGAGCAACTCCGGCATCTCGCCGTGGCCCGGAAAGAGATCGAGGTTGTGGTAGGGCGTGTGGTTGCGGTAGCCGCGGAAGGCGATCAGATCACCGGCCTCGCCCGCATCGAGCCGCTGCTTGAGCTCGTTGCGGCGGTCGCAGTGGCGGCACATCAGCCCCACGCCCACCTTGAGGTTTTTCTCGTCGGCCTTCTTGGCCAGCTCGATGATCCGCCGAGCGCTCGCCCCGTCCACGGCGACGGGCTTTTCCATGAAGCTGTGCACGCCCTTCTCGATCGCGTAGGCGAAGTGCACCGCCCGAAAGGCCGGCGGCGTGGCAAACAACGCGATATCCCCCGGCCGCAGGCAGTCGATCGCCTGCTTGTAGGCGTCGAACCCGATGAACGACCGTTCCTCGGGCACGTCGATCCGACCCTTGAACTGCTCCTGGGCCATCAGCGACTGCCGCTTGATGCTGAGCCGCTCGGGGAACACGTCGGCCATCGCCACGATCTTGAGGTTGCCCGCCGGCACGGAAAGGGCGTCGATCGTGGCCCCCGTACCGCGGCCGCCGCAGCCGATCACGGCCACGCGAATCTCATCCTCGCCGGCGGCGTGGGCGTTGTGCAGGCCCGCGGCGCCGAGCAGGGAGCCGACCGAGGCGGTGGCCACCGCACCGCGGGAGATCCCG
>JBIIYH010000323.1:0-3280 GCA_044346905.1 Pirellulales bacterium | reverse complement strand
CCGCCGCCGGAAAGTAGGCCGTGAACTGAAACGGCAGCCAGGCGACCACGTCGGCCAGGCTCGTGCCGGGGATGCCGGTGGGGATCCCGGCCAGCATGTCGATCGGAAACATGTGGCCCGAGAGCAGGTACTGCACGAGCATGTAGCCGAACACGATGCTCGAGACCTCCATGAACCAGAAGCCGAGCATTCCCAGCGTGGCCTCCATGAAGAAGCCCAGCAGGAAGGAGAGGATCAGCGAGACCAGGAAGGCGACGATCGTCAGGGCATCCGGGGGCGGCGGAAAGAAGCCGCGGCAGAGGAAGAACACGGCCGCGAAGGGGAGAATGGCCACGGCGTAGTAGACGAGTTTGTGGGCCACGCGGGAGGCCAGCAGGAAGGAGACGTAGTCCACCGGCTGCACGAGGAACTTCTTGATCGAGCCGTCGCGGATGCTCCGGGCCACGCCGCCGGCCAGCCCCGGCATGCTGGAGAACGCGCGGGAGACCATCGTCAGCAGGTAGTAGGCGACGATGTCGTTGCGGGAGTAGCCGGCGATATCGCCCCGGCTCGTGGCCGAGAACACCGCCGTCCAGAGGAACACCTGCGTGACGATCGGCAGGAACCTCATCAGGGTTCCGAGGGCGAAGTCGCCCCGGTAGACGAGCCGCTCCTCGATCGAGATCGTGAGCATCGTGCCCCAGGTGCGGAGCGGGGCGAGCAGGCCGGCGGCCGGCGAAGGCGAGGATCCCGGACCGCTCATCGGACGACCTCCGCTGTCGAGACCGGGGCCGCGGCCCCCCTGCCCTGCCGGAAGAGTTCGGCCACGATCTCTTCGAGTGGCACGTCCTCGACCGAGACGTCTCGCAGCCCCTCGCCCTGGAGCAGCGCGGGCAGGGCGTCGGCGATCCGCGTTCGGTCGATCCGCAGGACCACCCGCGGGCCGCGGACCTCGCAGGGGAAGCCGAGCCGCTCGACGGCGGCCCGGTCGGGCTCCTCGTCGAAGTCGAGCGTCACGATCTTGTGGGTCGTGAACCGGTCCACGATCTGGGCGAGCGAGCCGTCGTAGAGGATCTCGCCGCCGGTGATCACCACCAGCCGCTCGCAGAGGGCGGCCACGTCCTTCATGTAGTGGGTGGTGAGGATCACGGTCATCCGCCGCTCGGCCTGCACGTGCCGGAGGAAGGTGTGGATCGTGTGCTGGGCCACCACGTCGAGCCCGATCGTCGGCTCGTCGAGGAAGAGCACCTCCGGCTCGTGCAGGAGCGCCGCCACGAGTTCGAGCTTCATCCGCTCGCCGAGCGACAGCTCCCGCACCGGCTGGAGGATGAGCTTGCGGACGCCAAGCAGGTCGACCAACTCGTCGCGGGTGCGGGCGAAGCGGGCCGGGTCGATCCGGTAGATCTCCTGGTGGAGGCGGAAGCTCTCGGCAGCCGGCAGATCCCACCAGAGTTGGTTCCGCTGGCCCATCACCAGGGCGAACCGCCGCCGAAAGTCGTCGGCCCGCTCCCAGGGAACGTGCCCCAGGACGCTGGCCGTGCCCCGGCTGGGCGTGATGATCCCGGAGAGGAGCTTCAAGAGCGTGGTCTTGCCCGCGCCGTTGGGCCCGAGCAGGGCCACGAACTCCCCGCGGTCGATCGCGAGGTCGACGCCGCGGAGGGCCTCGACGACCCGGCTCGTCCGGTGGAAGAGCGCCCGCACGCTCGCCGCCAGGCCCTCGGGCTTGTCGAACACCCGGTATTCCTTGGCCAGGCCCGTCACCTGGATCACAGGCCCGGCATCACGGGCGGCGGCTTCGGCGTCGTGCATGACGTGAGTATAGGCCGGAGCCCGGTCCGGCGGCGGTTTCCGCGCGCTGCTCTTCGAGATCCACCGCCTCGCGTGGAGCGACGAGCTGTGCGGGCTGTTCGGCGTGCCATTGGCCGGGCTATCCTTGGCGTCATGCCCGGCACCGCTCCTTATCCGCCCCGCGATGAGCACGAGGAGTTTGCCAACACGCTCACGCACGCCGCCGGGGTGGTGCTCAGCGTGGCCGGCGGGGTCGCCTTGCTGTCGAGCCGTACCCACTGGACCGTCGCGGTGGCCTGCGGTCTGTACGCCCTCACGCTCGTGGCGACGTACGCGGCGTCCGCCCTCTCCCACGGCGTGCAGAGGCCCGATTGGAAGCATCTGCTCAGCGTCTGGGACCAGGGCGTGATTTTTCTGCTCATCGTCGGCACGTACACCCCGTTTCTCGTGGCGTACCTCCCCGCGGCATGGACCATGCCCGTGCTCGTGCTGCTGTGGGGAGCGGCACTTCTTGGCTTCGCCTCGAAGGTGCTTGTGAAGCATCGCATCGATCACACGTTCTCTCCGCTCCCGTATGTGGCGCTCGGCTGGCTGCCGGCGATGATTCTCACCCCGTTCGTGCCGCTGGCATGCCTTGCGTGGATGGCCCTCGGGGGCGTGCTCTACACCGTGGGCGTGATCTTTCTCGTGCTCGATCACCGGGTGCGATATTTCCACGCCGCCTGGCATCTGTTTGTGCTGGGAGGCAGCAGCTGCCACTACTTCGCGATTCTCTCCTTCGTCGTGCTGCCGCGCGGGATCGCGTAGGCGCCGCTTTCCCGGTCAGTGCCGGACCTATCCGCTCGACGCCTGTCCGGGCCGGCGGCAGGAAGCGGGATTGTGCCGGGGCCGCGGATCGGGGAAAACCGGAGGGCTTCCGGAGTCGCTCCATCCATGTCAGGCACCATCCGCGTCGGTCTCGGTCACGACACGCACCGGCTCGGCCCCGGCGAGTCGCTCGTGCTCGGCGGGCTCGCCATCCCGCACGACAAGACGGCGATCGGCCACTCCGACGCCGACGTGCTCCTCCACGCGATCACCGACGCCCTGCTCGGGGCCGCCGCCCTGGGCGACATCGGCGAGCTGTTTCCCGACACCGACCCCGCCAACAAGGGACGCGACTCGGCCGGGATGCTGGCAGCGGCAGCGGCCCGGGTGGCCGCGGCCGGCTGGCGGGTCGTGAACCTGGATTGCGTGATTTTCGCCCAGCGGCCCAAAATCCTCCCGCACCGACCGGCCATGCGGCGGCGGATCGCCGAGATCCTCGGTCTCGACGAATCGGCCGTGTGGCTCAAGGCGAAAACCGGCGAGGGTGTCGGGCCGATCGGCGAAGAACAGGCGATCGCCGCGGAGTGCGTTGTCCTGATCGAAAAAGCTGCAGACGGAACATGACCGATGACGCAGGCGGAGGGGTCGGTGCGAGGATGACGAGCCTTGCTGCGAAGCAGCAGAGAGGCGAGGCAACTCGTACCGC
>JBIIYH010000059.1:0-13412 GCA_044346905.1 Pirellulales bacterium | reverse complement strand
CCGGGCCTCCGCCCGGCGGCCGCACCTCCGGGCGGCCGTGCTCGTGCGCGGAGTGGCGCGCCTCGTTCTTTCAGACGAATCTCGTCTGTTTCCGCTTGCCCATGGCCAACCGTTGGACGGCTCGGGGTTGCCCGTGCCATGGAGCCGGCGTTGCTGGCCGAGCGCAGGCAGGATGCCGAAGCGAGGCCAGCATCGAGCGAGCGGAAGGCAGGATGCCTGGAGCGAGCGTCCGGCGACACTGGCACGGGTAGCCCCGAGCTTGCGTCACCCACGAGCCTCCGTCACCCACGAGCGTCCGGCACCCACGACGAACGACTGGCCTGGCGGGATTCCGCCCGGGGCGTGGCCGCGCCGCGGGTGGGGTGGCAACGGGCGGCCAATTCTGCTGGAATCCCGGGTTCGTTCCGCCAGGCAGGGATTCCGCCATGACGCTACCGACCTCGGGCACCCTGCCCGACACCCATCCGGTCGACCTCTCGGAGGACGACGGCGTGCCCTGGATCAGCGAGGCACGGCGGGCGATCCGGGATGCCGAGGACGATTTGTTCAGGGTCTCGCCCTGGCGGTACTGGCTCGACTTCCTGGTCAGCATCACGGCGGCCTACCTGGCCACTGCCATCTACCTGGCCGCCCCGATCGGATCGTGGCCGCAGCTGGTCGCGTTTCCGATCGCCGCCTTCTGGCTCTACCGGATGGGTTCGCTGATCCACGAGGTCTGCCACCTCGGAGCCCACGAGATGCCCGCCTTCAAGGCGGCCTGGAACCTGCTCGGCGGCGTGATGACCCTCACCCCGAGTCCCTTTTTCACCCGTCACCACCGCGACCATCACAGCCAGCGGTTCTATGGAACGCCCGAGGATCCGGAATACGTGGCCAACGTCATGACGGGGGGCAGCCCGGCGAGCATCGCCGGCTATACCCTTCACGTCCTGGCCTTTCCGGTGCTGGTCTTCCTTCGCTTCCTGCTCGTCCCCCTGACGTTCGTCCACCCGTGGGTTCGCGAGTGGACGCTCCGCAAGGCCTCCTCGCTGACGCTCAATCGCCGCTATGAGCGGAAGCTCACGCCAGCCGATCGGCGGGCGATCCTGGCGGTCGAGATCCCCTGCTTCCTGCGGGCCGCGCTGATCCCGGGCCTGGTGCTGGCCGGGCTCAATCCGTGGAGCCGGATTCCGCTGCTCTACGCGCTCGCCGTCGCGACGGTCCTGCTCAACCAGTTGCGGCAACTCGCCGACCACCACTTCGAGGGCGACGGCAGCAGGGTCGACATGGAGGCCCATATCCTCGACTCCTGCAACTTCACCACCAACGACCCGCTCACGCTGCTCTTGTTCCCGTTCTCGATCCGATACCACGCCCTGCACCACCTCTTTCCCTCGATGCCGTATCACAACCTCAAGCGTGCGCACGAGCACCTGACGGCCGTGCTGCCCGCCGATTCGCCCTACCATTCCCTCGCCCGGCCAGGGTGGTGGAGCGTGGCCAGCCGCACGATCCTGGGGCCGGCGTAACCGGCCTCGGGTGAGCAGTATTCGTGTGGGGCACCGCCTGCTGGCGACGCCGGTGCGTTGGCGTTACCATTCTCCTGGGTGCGACGGGGCACGGGCTGACGGCCGCGTGCCGGCCGCGGCTCAGTATTTTCCCGGGAGACGACATGGATCAGTTCCGCAGAATCCAGACCGGCAAGAAGGGTGACATCTTCATGGTGCTCTTCAAGGACAAGAAGATCCTCGACGACACCATGCTCGACGAGATCCGCACCGAGATGACCCAACTGCTCGGCAAGGCCTCCGGCCCCGACGTGCTGCTCGATTTCTCCAACGTCGAGTTCATGTCGAGCGCCATGCTCGGGCTCCTCGGCCAGTTGCACCGCAAGATCTCGGCTGGCCAGGGGCGGCTCAAGATGTGCGGGATCCGGCCGGAGATCTTCCAGGTCTTCAAGCTGACCAACCTCGACAAGCTGTTCAGCATCCACAAGGATGCCCCCACCGCCCTGGCAACCTTCGCCTGAACCGGGAGGGGATGTGGCTGACGCGACCACCGCAGCGTCGGGCGGCGTGGATGTCCTGATCGCAGAGGACAGCCGGATGCAGGCCAAGATCCTGCAGAAGCGGCTCGCGGACGCGGGCCACACGGTCCGCTGGGCCGAGAACGGGGCGCTCGCCCTGGAGATGGCCCGCGAGCGGCGGCCCGAGATCATCATCTCCGACATCGAGATGCCGGTGGCGACCGGCTACGACTTCTGCAAGGCGGTCAAGACCGACCCGGCCCTGCGGACCGTGCCCTTCATCCTGCTCTCGACGCTCTCGGATCCGATCGACATCATCCGCGGCCTCGACGCGGGCGCCGACAACTACGTCACCAAGCCCTACGAGCCCGACTACCTGCTCGGGAGGATGCAGGCGCTCTTGGCCACGCCGCTCGACGGCGGTGACGAGGCGGCCGCCGCGACGCTCGAGGTCTCGCTCGCCGGACAGAAGTTCAAGGTCAAGGCCGGCCGGCAGCAGGTGCTCAACCTGCTCGTCTCGACTTTCGAGAATGCCGTCGCCAAGAACCAAGAGCTCGTGGTCGCCAACCAGGAGCTCTCGGTGGCCCGCGACAGCCTGCAGAAGACCAACGAGGAGCTCGTGTCGCTCAACGGCGAGATCTCGCGGATCAACGCCCACATGGTCCGTGACCTCGAGGCGGCGGCCAAGGTGCAGCGGTCGCTGCTCCCGGCCGCCGACGTGGCCCTGCCCGCGCTCGACATCGCCTGGCGGTACGTCCCCTGCCAGAGCCTGGCCGGCGACTTTCTGAACATCTTCCCGCTCGACGAGGAGCGGGTCGGCCTGTTCGTGGTCGACGTGAGCGGCCACGGCGTGCCCTCGTCGCTGATGGCCGTCACGGTGGGCCGATTCCTGACGCCGAAGGTGTCGGATTCTTCGCTCCTGGTGCGGCAGGCCGCCGACGGCAGCGTGGTGGTCGCCAGCCCGGCCGAGGTGGCCACGCAGCTCAACCGGCTGTTCCAGGCCGATGAGTTTTCCGGGCTCTATTTCACGCTGCTCTATGGAGTCCTCCACGTGCCCACCGGGCGGCTCGACTACGCCTCCGGAGGGCACCCCGCGCTCGTGCGGATTCCCGCCGGCGGCGGGTCGCCCGAGTTTCACGGCGCCGAGGGCTTTCCGATCGCCTTCGTGCCGGAAGTGGAATACGAGCAGCGGTCGCTCCAGCTCCAGCCGGGTGACCGGATCTATTTGTATTCCGACGGCGTGCCGGAGGCGATGGACAAGGATCAGGAGCCCTACGGCGACGAAAAGATGGCGGCCTGCATCGCCGGCGGCCGCGGCGGGCCGCTCGAGAAGAGCGTGGCCGGCCTGCTCGAAGCCGTCGAGGAGTGGTGCCGGCCGGCCGGGCCGCTCGACGACGTTACGATCCTGGGCGTCGAGTGGAAACCGTGAGCCGGCTGCGGGCCCGGCGCGGGATCGCCTCGGATCAACTCGTCGGATGCCCGCCGACCGGGGCACCGAGGCCGGCGAGCTCTGCCGCGGAGAGTTCGGCGATCGACCCGACCACCAGGTCGGGCCGATAGGCGAAGGCGTCCAAGTCGGCCCGGCTTGTGCCGCCCGAAAGCACGAGGATCGTCCGGTAGCCCAGCTGCACGCCGCCGAGGATGTCGGTCTCCATCGTGTCGCCGATGATCGTGGTCCGCGAGGCATCGAGCCCGAGCTCCTTGCGGGCCGCCCGCATCATCACGGCGCTCGGCTTACCCACGCTGAAGGCCCGCCGGCCGGTGGCCGTCTCGAGCATCGCCACGATCGCCCCACAGCCGGGCCGGAGTCCGGCCTGGGTCGGACAGTTGGGGTCGAGGTTGGTGGCGATCAGCTTCGCTCCCCCGAGCACCATCCGCACGGCCGTCTCGACCATCTCGTAGGTCACGGCCCGCCCCTCCCCGACGACCACGTAATCGGGCTCGTGATCGACGATCGCGTAGCCGTTCTGATGCAGGGCGTGCAGCAGGCCCCCTTCACCGATCACGTAGGCGGTGCCCCCCGGCTTCTGGGCGGCCAGAAACCGCGCCGTCGCCATCGCACAGGTGAAGATGTGGGACTCGCCGACCTCGATGCCAAGCCGCCGCAGTTTCGCCACCACGTCGCGGCGGGTCCGCTGGCTGTTGTTGGTGAGGAAAAAGAACGGCAGCTCCAGGTCCAAGAGCTCGCGGACGAACCGGTCAGCGCCCGGAATCAGCTCGCTGCCGCGGTAGATCACGCCGTCCATGTCGATCAAGAAGCCGTGCGGGGCGGCGGAGGGAAACGTCACCGAATCGGGCGCGTAGGCAGGCATGAGAAAGGCTCCGAACCGAGGGTGGGCGGACGCTTCCTGGTGGGAACCCTCGGGACGAGGGCCGTGGAGCGACCGGCACGGAGCCGCCTGGCGTGCCGGTCGAGTATCGGCCCGCGCAGGGCGGACTGTCAAACCGCTCGCCGGCAGCGGGGGGCGATCTCTGAGCCGGTCGCGGCCTGGAGTCCGGACGGGGTTGGATCGAGAGGGAAGCTCATCGCTTGGGGCGGTAGAAGCTCGCGCCGGCGGCCGTCTGCCGCTGCCAGCCGTCGTCGATGCCGATCATGGTCTCGGCCCCACCGAGAAACAGGCTCCCATCGGCCCGCATCACCCGGGCCACCCGCCGCACCAGCGCCTTCCGCGTGGCGACGTCGAAGTAGAGCATTACGTTCCGCAGGAAGACGACGTCGCAGGGGGGCAGGGGCGGCCAGTTGCCGATCAGGTTGAGCTGCCGGAACTCGACCAGCCGGCGGCACTCCTGGGAGATGCTCCACCGCCCCTGGAGGGAGCGGAAATACTTCTGCTTCTGCGCTGGCGGGAGGCCGCGGGCCATCTCCAGGTCGCTGTACGTGCCTTCGCGGGCCCGGGCCAAGACCACGTCGGAGTAGTCGGTGGCCAGGATCCGGATCCGCCAGGAGGCGACGAGGTCGCGGAAGTGCTCGTTCAGGAGCATCGCGATGCTGAAGGCCTCCTGCCCGGTCGACGAGGCGGCCGACCAGAACACGAGTTGCTTCTCGGCGGCCCGCTTGACCGCCAGTTCCGCGATCAGCGACCTCAGGGCCTCGAAGGGCTTCTGGTCGCGGAAAAACGAGGTCTCGTGGGTCATCATCGCGCTCAAGACATCCCGCTCGAGCGACGGATCAGTGCCCTGGCGGACGCGGTCGAGGAGCGTCTCGATGCTGGGGATCTTCCGCTGCCGCACGATCGGCAGCATCCGCGCGACCACGAGATACTGCTTGGAGTCGTCGATCACGACGCCCGTCCGCTTGCGAAGCAGTTCCCGCAGGAACGCGAACTGCGGCTCGGCGACCCGCATGGCGTACCCGTCGCCCCGGCGTCAGCCGGGCCGCCTCTCGAGTCGCAGCCCGATCTCCACGCCGATCTGGCCCAGGGGCAGCACAACGTCGGCCAGCCCCGCCTTGGCGACCTCACCCGGCATGCCCCAGACCACGCTCGAGAACTCATCCTGGACGATGACCCGGCCGCCGGCCTCGACCACGGCCCGGGAGCCGGCCAGCCCGTCGCGGCCCATGCCGGTGAGGACGACGCCGAGCGTGCCCGAGCCCCAAAGCCGCGCCGCCGAGCGAAACAGTACGTCGGCCGCCGGCCGGCACGAGTTCTCCGGCGGCGCGTCGGTGAGCCGGATGCGCGGGCTGGCCAGCATGCCGGCGAGTTCCATGTGGCGGCCACCCGGGGCCAACAAGACGGTGTTTTGGCCCACCGGCAGACCGTCGGAGGCCTCGCGGACGTCCCGTCCGCAGATGACCGAGAGCCGCTCGGCCAGGCGTCCCGTGAACGCCGCCGGCATGTGCTGCACGATCAGGATCGGCACCCGCGCCTGCGGCACGAATGCAGGCAGCACCTCGGCGAGCGCTGCCGGCCCGCCGGTCGAAACGGCGATCACGACGCCGGTCACGGCGGTCCGCTTGCCCGGCAGGGCGGGCCGCGCGGGGGCGCCGGCCGGGGCGGCCTGCGACCCTGCCGACCGCCCCAAGACGCCCCGACTCACCACCTGTTTGATCCGGGTGAGCACCTCGCCGCGGATCCGCGCCGCCACCTCCTCCGGATTGAGGCCGGCGGGCTTGGCGACGTAGTCGTTGGCTCCGGCCACGAGCGCGTCGACGGTGGCCTTCGAGCCCCGCTCCGTGAGGCTCGAGAACATCACCACCGGCAGCCGTGGGTGGCGGCGGCGGATCTCCTTGAGCGCCGTGAGGCCGTCCATGACCGGCATCTCGACGTCGAGGAGCACGACATCGGGCAGGTCGCCTGCGGCGAGCAGGTCGAGGCAGGCCTGGCCATTGACCGCCGTACCGGCGATCCGCACGCCCGGATCGGAGGCGAGCGTGGCAGTCAGCACGCTGCGGATGGTGTGCGAGTCGTCACAGACGAGCACCCGGATCGGCCGGCTCTCCTGCCGTGGCGCCGCAGCCCGCCACAGGCCCAGCGCCGCGAGCTTATGGGCCAGCGCTTCGGGGGTGAAGGGCTTGGCGAGATAGTCGTCGGCTCCGGCCGCGAGCGCCTCGCTGATCCGGTCGCGGTCGTGCTCGGTCGAAATCATCACCAGCGGCAGCTTCCGCGTGGCCGGATCACCCCGCAGCCGCCGGATCAGCTCCAGCCCATCCATCACGGGCATATGCCAGTTGACCGTCACCAGGTCAGGCGGCCCCGAAGCGGAGAGTGCCGCGAGCGCCTCGGCCCCGTTGGTGGCCTCGGCGCACTCGAAGGCAAGGTCCCGCAGCACCCGGGTGACGATGCTCCGGCTCGGCTTCGAGTCATCGACCACCAGCGCCCGCATGATCGGATCCCTTACCGTCGCTTCGGCCCCAGGCTTGTCCGCGATTCCAGGTCATCTCGCGGCTGCCTCGCGAACTATCTCATTTTCGATACTCATCCACCAGCCGCTGGAGCGCCTGGGCCATGCGGGCGAGCTCCTGCGACGAGACCTGGGTGTTGGAAGCCCCCTCGGCCGTGCTCTGGGCCGCCTGGGCCACCTGCACGATGTTCTCCGCGATCTCGCCCGAGCCGGTGGTGGCCTCGGCGATGTTGCGGCTGATCTCGCCGGTGGTGGCCGACTGCTCCTCGACCGCCGCGGCGATCCGGGTCTGGAGCTCGTCGATTCTCCCGATCACCGAGCCGATCTCGGCGATCGCCGCCACGGCCCGGGAGGTGTCGTGCTGCATCGACTCGATCCGGCCGCCGATGTCCTCGGTCGCCTTGGCCGTCTCGCGGGCGAGCTCCTTGACCTCGTTGGCCACCACGGCGAAGCCCTTGCCGGCCTCGCCGGCCCGGGCCGCCTCGATCGTGGCGTTCAAGGCCAGCAGGTTGGTCTGCTCCGCGATCGAGGTGATCACCTTGACGACCGCGCCGATCTCGCCCGAGGAGCGGCCGAGCGCGTCCATGGTGGAGGAGGTCGAGCCGGCCATCTCGACGGCGCGGCGGGCCACGCCGGCCGCGTCCTGGGCGCTCTTGGCGATCTCGTGAATGCTGGTCACGAGGTTGTCGATCGAGCCCGACACCATCCGGGCGTTGCCGCTGACCTGCTCGGCTGCCGCCGAGACGAGGTTCGCCTGGGCGGTGGTCTGCTCGGCCGCTGCACTCATCTGCTGGCTGACGCTGGTCAGCTCCTCCGACGAGCTTGCCAGGGCATGGGTGTTGTCGATGATCCCGTGCACGAGCCGGGCCTGCCGGAGGGCCTCGCGGTTCATCCGGCGGGCGATCAAGGTCGAGACGCCGAGCACGCCCAGGGCCGTGAGGCCGAACACGGCCAGCCCGAACCGCCACAGCTGGCTGACCGGGGCGAGCACCTCGTCGCGGTCGATCTCGGAGACGAGGGCCCAGCGGACGGTGCCCCGGCCGCCGGCCGAGTCGGCGTGGATCGTGACGGGCCGCCACGAGGCGAGCACCGGCTGGTCGCGATAATCGACGCCCAGGGCCGTGCCGGAGCTGCCCTCGTCGAGCGCCGCCCGAACCGGCTGCGTGTCCACCTTGAGTTTCGGGTTGAGCACCGTCGAGGCCACGCCCAGCTGGCTCGAGAACCGGGACTCGCTGCGGAACAGCCGGTCGGAGCCGATGGCATAGGTCTCGCCCGTCGTGCCCATGCCGGTCGTCTCGCCGATGATTCGGCTGACGCGGTCGAGCGGAATCTGGAAGGCCACCGCGCCCACGAGCTGCCGGCCATCGAACACCGGCACGGCGATGAAGCTCGCCGGGGCCATCAGGCTCGGAAGGTAGCGGTCGAACTCGGCGTACGAAACCGCGTCGCGGGTGCCCGCGGCGAGCGCCTCCTGGACGCAGCGGCCCAGGTTCGTGCCTGCGATCGGGCCGCTCTTGAGCGACGCGGCGAAGTCAATCTCCTTGCCGACGCTGTAGACGATCCGGCCGTTCTGTGCGTCGATCAGGAACAGGTCGTAGAGGCCGTACTTCTGCTGCAGGTTCCGCAGGATCGGGTGGTAGAGGCCGTGGGCCTTGGTGTAGGCCGAGTCGTCGGCCGCGGCGTCGAGGCTGGCCTTGGAGCCGAGCGGATACTCGTTGCTCCGGATGTAGAGATCCTGGAGCCAGACCGACGCGTCGTCCAGCGCGGCCACGAGGGCCCGGGCGTCGGGGTCGGAGCCGGTCGCCTTGCGGTAGGCCGCCGCGAACTCACCCGCATAAAAGCCCTCGAGCGAGCGGCGGGCCTTGGCGACCTCCTTTTCGTCCACGCCGTCGTCGGTGAGCAGGTCTGCGACTCCGGCCGTGAGCTCGCGGATCGCGGCGGAGATCATCCGATCCTCCGAAAGCACCCGCAACTCGTCGTGGAGCGTGGCGAAGTAGCGTTCCACGCTCTGCCCGGTGATCGTGTTGACCGTCTCGAGCTGCTTGAAGGCCTGGGTCTTGAGGGCCGCCGACGAGGCCTGTTGGCTGGCGAGGCCCATCAGCGCCATCGGAATCAGCGACACCGCCAACAGCGAGAGCAGCAGCCGGTTGCCCAGCAGGGATCGCCAGCCGGAACCGCCCGCCGCCGGCGTCCCGGACGCCTCCGCCCCATGGTCTCCAGACACCGCCATCTCTGCCTCCACATCTCAGGGGGAACGAATGTTTCAGGAATCTCGGGGAACCGGGTTCAGGCGCCGCCGGGCCGACTGCCGGTCGCCGGCCGCTGCCGCACCAGGGATTGAATCATGCGCTCGGGATCGAGCAGGTGCACGAGCCGGTCGGCGGCCGCAAACGTGCCCTGCACCAACTCGGCGCCGGTGGTCGGTCGCTCGACCCGCTCGGGATCGATCGTGATCACCTCGAGCATCTCGTCCACGATCAGGCCATACCAATCCTCCCCCAGCGCGATCACCAGATGAGGGCTCGCTGCGGCCCCGCTCCGCCGGCTCACGGCCAGCGGCTCGGCCGGGTCGATCACCGGCACGATCCGGCCGCGGAGCTGAACCAGCCCGAGCACGCCCCGGGCCGCCAAGGGCACACGCGTCAGCCGGCGGCTTCGCAGCACCTCGACCACGATGCCCGAATCGACGGCGAAGCACTCGGCCCCGAGCAGGAACGAGCACCAGCGGCGGGCCCGGGAAGCGGCGGCGGGGATGGTCGTCACGGGGCGCGACTCGTGCACAAGGTCAGTTCCGTCAGACATCGGACACCGCCGCGGCCAGGTCGAGGACTTCCGTGGCCTGCCCGCCGAGGGCGACGGTGCCGGCGACGCCGGCCGCGGCCAGGGAGGCCTGGAGTGGCGATTCCGCGCCCACCACGTCGATGATCCGCTCGACGGCGATCCCGAGTTCCGTTCCCGACACGCGGACGACCACGACGTTCACGCCCGCCTCCGGCTCGGCCGGCCCGTCGGGGAGCGGACGCCCCGCGGCCAACAGCCGGTCGGCATCCGCCAGCGGCGTGAAGGCGTCGCCGCGGCGAACCACCCGCCGCGGCCCGGCCACCTGCACGTCTCGGGCCCGGTATTTCTCCAGTCGGACGACATCGGCCAGCGGCACGGCGACCCGCCGCCCGATCCGCGTGTGACAGACGAGATACCGCTCCCTCGCCGCGGCGACCGCTGCGTCCCCTGCCGCCTCGGCCGCCCGCTCGAGCGGCGGCAGTTCGGCGACCCGGGCGATGCCCCGCAGGTCGAGGATCAAGACCACGCCGCCGTCGCCGAGGACGGTCGCCCCGGAGTACAGGCCGAGCGCCGCCAGCACCCCCCCGATCGGTTTGACGACGATCGTGGAGAGGCTCGCCGACTCGAGCAGGTCGCGGCAGTCCCGACCGGCCTGGCCGGACTCCTTGCTCCCGTCCACGACCAGCCCGTACTCGCGGTCATCGACCCGCACGAGCACCACGGTTCCGGCGTCGCGGCAGGCGGTGGCAGGTCGCAGGCCCAGGAAGGCGTCGAGAAACACGAGCGGCACCAGCCGCCCGCGGACCCGCATCACCGGCGCATCGGCCAGCCCCTCGATCCGGCTGCCGCCGCCGGTCTTCCGCACCGGCACCAGCTCGCTCACGGCGGCCTGCGGGATCGCGAACCGCTCGCCGGCGACGTGCACGACCAAAGCGGGCATGATCGCGAGCGTCAGGGGCACGTGCACCCGCACCGTGGTGCCGAGGCCCCTCTGGCTATGGATCTCGACCGTGCCGCCGATCGCCTCGATGTTGGTGCGGACGACGTCCATGCCGACGCCCCGGCCCGAAACACTCGTCACCTCGCGGGCCGTCGAGAAGCCGGGCTCGAAGATGAACTGCAGCACCTCGTCGTCGGCGAGCGCGGCTGCCGCGGCCACGGAGACCAGCCCGCGGGCCACCGCCTTCTCGCGAACCCGCTCGACGTCGATGCCGCCACCGTCGTCGGCCAGTTCGATCGTCACGCGGCCGCTCTCGTGAAAGGCCCGCAGGGCGACCTTCCCGGCCCGGGGCTTGCCGGCGGCAAGGCGGGCCGCGGGCGATTCGATGCCATGGTCGATGGCGTTGCGGATCAGGTGGGTGAGCGGGTCGCGAATGCTCTCGATCAGCGTGCGGTCGAGTTCGGTATCGGCTCCGTCCACCGTGAGGGCCACCTCCTTACCGCAGGCTTTCGCCAGGTCCCGGACGGTGCGGGGAAACCGGCTGAAGACATGGTCGACCGGCTGCATCCGGGTCTTGACGGCCGTCTCCTGCAGGGCGTTGGTCACGGTGTTGATCCGCTGGGCGGCGGCCAGCACGGCCGGATCCTCGGTCTCGATGCTCTTGAGCTCGTTGCGGGCCAGCACCAGTTCGCCGACGAGATCGAGGATCGAGGCCAAGAGATCGACGTCCACCCGGACGGTTGACTCGGCCGCGGGGCTCACCGCCGGCGCGGGGGCGACGGTCGCCTCCGGCATCGGGGCAGCGGCGACCGGTGAGGCGTTGACCACCGGCTCCGCCGCGGCAGGCTCCGGCGCGGCAGGCTCCGGCGCCCGCGATTCCTGCTGGGTGCCTGCCGACTCGACTCGAGCCGTCGGCTCCTGCACGCTCGATGCCGATTCCTCCGCGGCGACGGCCGCGAGCTGGCGGGAGAGTTCTCGAAAATCCTGCTCCCCTTCGGTGCCGGTGGCCTCGATCGCCTGCAGGATCGACCGCACCGCATCGACCATCGAGTACAGGGTGCCGGTGATCCGATCGTCGAGCGAAAGCTTGCCGTCGCGAAGCCGGCCGAGCAGATGCTCGCCAGAGTGGGCGAGGGCCCCGAGCTTCGAGAACCCGAAGAAACCGCTGTTGCCCTTGATCGTGTGGACGGTGCGAAAGATGCTCGCCAGCCGCTGCGGATCACCCGGCTCGGCCTCGAGCGCGAGCAGATCCTTGTCGAGCTGGTCGAGGTTCTCGGTCGACTCGACCAGAAACTCGCCGATGAACTCGCTGTTGTCGCCCACGGGTTGCCGTCCGGGAATCCTTGCCCGCCGGCCGCTCGACGGGCAGACCATCGCCCCGTGCCGCCGCGACCCGCACAACTCAACTATACACCCTGAATCGGCAGGCTTTGCCCGCGATCGGGCCGCACGACCGACAGACCCGGCACAGCCGGCCTCCAGCCTCCGCGGACGTCAGCCGGCCCTGGCGTCGACCGCCGCAGGCTCCGCCCCTTCGAGCAGCGGCCAGAGCTCGTCGATGTCGGGCTTGAAGATGTCACCGATCAGGATGTCGGTGATCAACGGCTTGGCTTCCTCGTGCTGGCGGACAACGCCCCCGAAGTTGAGTCCGTCGTAGAAGGCCCGCACGAGTTTCCGCATCCGGTTCATGCCGGCGAGATACCCGGGACCCCAGGCCCCGAGTGCGGCGGCCGAGGTGTCGCCGATCGCGAGGCCAGCATGGATCGCGTCGGCTGCCAGCGCCCCGCTCTTGAGCGCGAGCAGGATCCCGGAAGAATAGAGCGGGTCCAAGAACCCGAGCGCGTCGCCCACCAGCACCCAGCCTTCGCCGGCCACCTGCCGCGAGCGATAGGAATACTCCTTGGCCACGCGAAAGGGCTCCGTCCGCTCGGCCCCGGCGAGCCGCGGCACGAGCCCCGGGCAGCGGGCCACCTCCTCGGCGTAGATCGCCGCCGGATCCTTCGATGCCCGCCCTTGGAAGAGATACTCGTGATCGGCCACGACGCCGACGCTCGTCACGTCGCCATCCAGCGGGATGTACCAGAACCAGCCCTTCTTACCCTCGAGCTGCAGCACGAGCGTGGCCCCGGCATCCCGGCCGGCCTCCCGCTGCGCCCCCTTCCAGTAGGTCCAGATGGCGGCCTTCTTGAGGTCGGGATCCCACTGGCGAAGCCCGAGCCGGTCTTGGATGACCGTGCTCTGCCCGGCCGCGTCGACCACCACGCGGGAGCGAACCGTCCTTTCGACTCCCGACTCGTCGACCACCCGCACCCCCACAGCGCGGCCGTCCTCGAACAGCACCTCGAGCACCCGCACTCCCTCGTGCACGTCCACGCCCTTGGCCCGGGCGTTGTCGAGCAGGAGCTGGTCGAACTCCCGGCGGGTCACCTGCCAGGTGCGGGAGCTCTCGTGGTCCTTGTAGTCGGCGAAGTAAAACGGCGCGGAGAGCTTGCCCTGCTCCGAGACGAACTGGACGCTGTGCTTCTCGACGAAGCGGCTCTCCCGCATCGTGGGCAGGATTCCGAGCCGCTCGAGCACCCAGAAGGTCTCTGGGATCAGTGACTCGCCGACGTGGTAGCGGGGAAACCGCTCCCGCTCGAAGAGCGTGACGGCATGGCCGCGTTCGGCCACGAGCGTGGCGGCGGTCGCCCCCGCCGGGCCACCCCCGATCACGACCACGTCTGGATCAGCCTGCCGAATCATGCACGGTTCTCCATCACGACGCCGCCGGGGACCCGCGGGGATCACCACTTAATCATAGGCTCAGCCCCCCGCCGGGCCACCGCCGGAATCCCCGCGGATTTC
>JBIIYH010000021.1:0-20654 GCA_044346905.1 Pirellulales bacterium | reverse complement strand
AGCCCTCGAACTGCCGCAGGGCCTCGATGGCGGCCAGGGCCCGGTCCAGGCCGCCCAGGCGGCTGACGGCCTTCTGGGCCGCGACCAGATCCTCGACCGAGATCTTCGTGGCCTTCATGCGCACCGCCTTCGCGCTGCCCGCCGTGGTGGCCACCGGTTTGCCGGCGGCGCCGTTCTTGCGGCGGCGGCGGGGGCGGAAGCCCATCCGCTTGAGCACCATGCTGACCTGCGGGGAGGAGACCTCGACGCCCTGCTTCTTGAGCGTGGCGATGATCACGACCGGACGCGGCTTCTCACCCGCCGCCTTCATCGCGGCTGCGACCTTGCGGATCTCCGCGGACTTGTTGACATCCTTGGAAGCCTTCCCCTTCGGTCCCTTCGCGGCGGTCTTGCTCTCGGTCTTCTCGGTCATCTGGTGGCAGTCTCCGAAAATAATCTTGAAGCGGCGTGACAGTCACGCCGCTGTAAACTTCCAGAAGAGTATACGTCCCGTGTTACCATCTCCAACCGTGCAACGGATCCACCGGACTGCCGGCTGGTTTGATCGCACCGCCTACCCACACCGAGGGAGACCCCGACGTCTCATGCCACCCATCCCGACCGACTCCTTGTGGCTCGGCCTCGCGGCGGCGGCCGGGGGCTGCATCGCGCTGCAGGCCGCGGCCAACGGCGCCCTCAAGCAGCAACTTGGCGACGGCCGCTACGCCGCCTTCTTTTCGATCTGCGGCACGATCCTCACGGCCGTGGCGTTCATGGTCGCGGTGCGACCCGCGGCGCCGACGGCCGCCGCCATCCGGTCGGCCCCCTGGTGGCAGTGGATCGGCGGCCCGTTGGGCGCGCTGTTCGTGTTGGCCGGAGCCACGCTGACGCCCAAGGTCGGTACTGCCGCCTTCATCACCGCCGTGGTCGGCGGTCAGGTGATCTGTTCGCTCCTGTTCGACCACTACGGGCTGATGAACGTGCCCCAGCAGGGTATCACCGCGGGCCGCGTCCTCGGCGGGCTGATGGTGTTCGCGGGCGTGCTGTTGGTGCGGTATGGCTGACGTCGAGACGGTGGCGCGAGTCCAGCGAGATGCGGCCCGGGATGCCGGCGGAGAGCGGCAACCCGCCCGCCGGGCGGGCTGGTCGTGGAGCTGGATCAACCTGCTGCTCGACGCCGCCCTGTTGGTCGTGTTCACGGCGCTGTGCTTCGCCGCGGTCGTGGTGCGGTTCGTGTTTCCGCCCGGCCCAGCGGCCGCCGGCTGGACGCTTTGGGGCCTCGACTACGACGCCTGGGGCGGGATCCAGTTCGGGCTTCTGGCGGTGCTCGCCGGCGGGATCCTCGTGCACGTGATGCTCCACTGGTCGTGGGTCTGCAACGTGATCGCCAGCCGAATGGCCGGCCGCGGCGCCCGCGTCGACGACGGCCTGCAGACGATCTACGGCGTCGGCCTCCTGATCGGCCTGTTGCTCGCCGTTGGAACGGCGCTCGCGGTCGCGGTGCTCACGGTCCGGGGGCCAGCGTAGCGGGCTCGCAGAACGGGCAGCCCGTGGGCGGTTCCGCGGTCAACGAGAGGAATCCCGCGCCGCGGGCCAGCGAGACGAGGCCGGTGAGCACGAGGCACCAGGCCGCCACGGCATGGATCCGCCGTCGGGCTGCGACGCCGAGCAGTGAACCGCCCAGACCCGTCGCCACCATCGCGGGCACCGTGCCGAGACCGAACACCACCATCGTGGCGAGCCCCGCCGCCACGTCGCCGGTGCTGCCCGCCAGCGCGAGCATGCCATAGAGCAGCCCGCAGGGCAGAAGCCCCGTGAACAGCCCGGCCAGGAACACGTCGGTCGTCGACCGACCCCCGAGCAGGGCCTTGAAGGCGGCCGCGCCCGGGCACGAGACCGCGCCCGCCACGCCCCGCTTTTTCACGATCCCGGTCGCGAGCAGCCCCTGCACCACGAGGAACCCGCCGGCGACGAGCGCCAAGACCGCGGGCACGTTGGTCCAGCCCGGCAGTTTCCCTGTGAGCCAGTTGCCCAGGAACGCGGCCGACGCCCCGAGCACCGAATAGGTAAAAATCCGCCCGGCGGAATACCAGCCCTGCCGCCAGAGGTTGGCCCGCGGCGAGGGCGCGGCGGCGCCCAGCGCCAGCGCGAACGGCCCGCACATCCCCAGGCAATGCGCCGAGCCCAGCAGCCCCGAGCCGAACACCAGCGGCCACTCGATCATGCGCCGGCCTCCACGGGAGCGATGTGTTCAGCGGGCATGTGGTGGATCACCCCGCCGACGCTCGTCGCGGCCGGCTCGTCGTCACGCCCCAGCCGCAGCGAGTTGCCCACCACCAAGAGGCTCGAGGCCACCATCGCGGCGGCGGCCAGCGCCGGATGGACGAGACCCACGGCGGCCAGCGGGATGCAAGCGGTGTTGTAACCGAAGGCCCAGAGCAGGTTCCAGCGGATCGTCCGCCGCGTCTGCACGGCGAGATCGACAAGCCAGGGCAGGTGGCCGAGGTCGTCGTCGAGCAGGCAGACAGGCGCGCTCCAGCGGGCCACGTCGGCCCCGCAGCCCAGCGCGATCCCCACGTCGGCCGCGGCGAGGGCCGCCGCGTCGTTGATCCCGTCGCCCACCATCGCGACGCCCCCCGCGCAGCGAAGCTCCTCGAGGGCCGTGAGCTTATCGGCCGGCAGGAGTGGTGCCTGCCAGCCGAGCCCGAGCGCATCGGCCACCGGCGCCACGCGGGCCGGCTGGTCACCCGAGAGGATGATCGCCCTGCGACCCCGGGCTCGCAGGCCCGCGACGGTCGCGGACGCGGCGGGGCGGATCTCCTCCTCCATCCAGAAGGCGGCCACAGGCTCTCCACCGATCGCCAGCAGGCACCGCGGCTCAAAAAAAGGGGACACAAAAAAAGGGGACATCCCCCGTTTCCCGGCCGCCGAGGGGGGCACGGCCAGGGCTGGTTTCTCCGGCCAAGCTGCTTCACGGAAATGGGGGATGTCCCCTTTTTTGCACGAGGCGATCCACCCGGAGCTGCCGAGCGAGGCGGTTTCTCCGGTGGCGAGCACGCCCGTCACGCCCAGGCCGGCGACGCTCCGCGGCTCATGAATGCCGGCGGGTTCAACGCCCTCGGCCGCGGCGACCGCCGCGATCGCGGCCGCCGCGGCGTGGCTCGAGCCAGCCGCCAGCCCGGCCGCCACGGCGAGCGCCCGCTCGCGATCCGCCGCCGGCACGACTTCCATCCGCTCGACCCGGCAGCCACTGGTGAGCGTGCCGGTCTTGTCGAGGCCGAAGGTCGCGACGCCGGCAAGCCGCTCGAGCGCGTCGCCATCGCGGACGAGCACCTGCCGCCGCATGCACCGGCCGAGCGCCGCCCAGAGCGCCAGGGGCGTCGCGAGGCCAAGGGCGCAGGGGCACGACACCACCACCACCGCCAGCCCGGCGAGCACGCCGGCTGCCGGCCCACTCCGCCACCAGTGGGCCGCGCACGTGGCGACCGCCACCACCAGCACCGCCGGCAGGAACCAGGCGGCCACCCGGTCGGCCGCCCGCTGGCTCCCGCTCGTGCGGACGGCCGCGGTGACCGCCGCGATCAGCTGCTCGAGCGTGCCGGCGCCCGGCGGCGCCGCGACGACCACCACCAGCTCACCGTCGAGGTTCGTGGTCCCGCTCATGACGTTCTCCCCGGGCCCGCGAACGACCGGCTCGCTCTCGCCGCTCACCGTCCGCTCGTCGAGGGCGGCGCGGCCCGACTCGATCACGGCGTCCACCGGCACCTGCTCGCCCGGCAGAATCCGCAGCACGTCGCCCGCGGCGACCTCGGCCAGCGGGATGTCTCGTTCGGGCGACTCGCCGACCACGTGCGAGCCCTCATCGATCGACTCGCCCGCCCGCCGTACGCGGCGGACGCGATCGGGCAGGAGCGACTCGAGTTCGCGGAGGGCCGCGGTCGTCTGGAGCTTGCCCGAGGCCTCGAGCCAGCGGCCGAGCGTGATGGCCACGAGCACCATGCAGCCCACCTCGAAGTAGACGTGGCCCGTGCCCCGCCAGGTCACCCAGGCCGAGATGCCAAACGCCGCGGCCACGCCCGCGACGAGCAACAGGTCGATCGACAGCCGCCCGCGACGAAGATCGGCCACCGCCCCCTCGACGAGCGGCCCGCCGAGCAACAGGAGGACCGGCGCTGAAAAGAGCAGGCAGGCGAACCGCGCCAGGTCATAGAAGGCCGTGGCCGCCCTGCCGCCAGAGCCCGCGGCCGACTCCTCGGACCAGAGCAGGAACGTGAACACCATCACGTTCATCGAGAAGAACACGGCCAGTCCCAGCCTGGTCATCATCCAGCGGGCCTGCGCGTCGGCCCCGCCGGTCGCGGTGATCGACGCCGCCAGCCGGCAGCCGGAGCAGCAGTAGCGCGGGCCCTCATCCGCCCGGAAAGCCACCGGCAGGCCGCAGTAGTCGCAGGAGTTGGCCAGAGAGTTCATGGCTGCTCACCCTCCATCATCGCAGATCGGCAGGTGCGGCGCAGGGGAAGTGGACAGTCCCCGTTCGGGGAAAGCGCCCTTTGCCCTCGTGCATCAATGGACTGCTCAGGGTGGCCCGTGCCAGTCGAGCCGGCCTTGATGGCAAGCGCAGGCAGGATGCCGAAGCGCAGCCAGCATGGAGCGACCGGAGGCCAGGATGGCCGGAGGGAGCGTCCGGCGAGATGGCACGGGCCACCCTGAGCCAGCACGGCAGGCGTTCTGAACGTCCGGGTGACAGGGACCGGCAGCCCCGAGCCCGCGGCAGGCCACCTCACGGCCGCGCGAGCAGCTCCACCTGCATCGCCGGCAGGAGGAACCGGATCGTGTACACGACGGCAAAAATCCAAAAGCCGATCCAGATCGCCCGCACATACCAGGGGATGTCGTTGCCCACGTAGTCGTGGAAGCGGTGCTCCGTGGCGGCGGAGCCTTCGGAGACGGAGGGGCGGGAGGCGTCGGGCATGGCTGGGTCTCCGGGCTGGAGGCGGTCGCTTGGTCAGGGGGCCGGGGAGCGGCCCCGGGCCAGCGTGGCGGCGTCGATCCGGGCCTCGTTGTCGAGAAACTCGTATTTGGGCCGCTCGACGTCGCGAAACATCCCGTTCCAGGCGGCCCAGAGGAGCATGCAGAAGAAACCAGCGCTCGCCAGCAGGTAGTTGAGGATCGGCGCCACCGCGAACTCGCCGCCGCCGGTGCCCCGGTAGATGTGGACGAACTCGATGAACTTGCCCGCGAAGCCGTAGAGACTGGGGATCAGGATCAGGACCGCCATCACGAGCGTGATCCAGGCCTTGCGGCGGCTGTCCCCGCCTCGCGGCCCCCGATCGGCACCGTCACCACCGCCGGGGGTCAACGGCCCCCGGCCCCCGGCCTGCACGCCCCGTCGCTCGATCGTGGCGTTAGTCACCGGTCACCTCGGCGAGTTCCTCGTAATACGGATACTCAGGCAGCCAGGAGCCGAGCCACTGGATGTAGGTGATCAGCGCCAGTCCCCGGCGGTTGGGCTTGTCGGGCGAGCCGTCGAAGAACCAGGGATACTCGGGCATCGGGGAGTTGTGCGACACGACCGACGGCTTGAAGAAGTGGACGGCGTGCCAGTCGTTGCCGCGGCGGCCACCTTCGCGGGAAAGATCCGGCCCCACCCGCCGGGTGCCGAACATCACGGGCCGCTGCAGCTCGTTGTCGTACTCGTGGCTCTGGGAGACCGGCCCGTACCGCCGCGACTCGTTGGAGACCGGCCGCACGAACTGGCTGTGGCAGTGCCAGCAGGCCTCGCCGATGTAGATCTGCCGGCCCAGCCGCAGGGCCTCGGCACACTTCTCCTCGCTCGGCTGGCCGAAGGCGGCCTCGAACTGTTCTGGGTATCGCTCGGCCAGGTCGCGAAACTGGGCCATGACCCGCCGGTTGGGAGGCACCTTCCACGCGTCGGGGTCGGGCTCGTCGGGCTCAGGCACGCCCGCCACCAACTGCTCGGCCGAAAGCTCTGGGCGGTCCTTGTACATCAGCATCGGCACCACGCCGTTGCCGAGGAAGGCGAGCAGGAAGAAGCCCACCCCTGCGATGAAGAACACGCCCGCTTTGCTCTCGAACATTCCTGGTT
The DNA here is from genome assembly GCA_044346905.1 of Pirellulales bacterium. Lineage (GTDB taxonomy): Bacteria > Planctomycetota > Planctomycetia > Pirellulales > UBA1268 > QWPN01. Next base: position 14,569 of record JBIIYH010000021.1, on the reverse strand, counting down.
CCCGAGTCTCGGATCCTTAGGTCGCTGGCTGAGCCGTGGGAGCGGTCCAGGTCGCCGGCTCGCTCACCTCGGCGCCTCGCCAGGTCATCCACAGGTTGTAAAGAAAGCAGAGCAGCCCGGCGAACATCGTCAGGCCGGCGAACACGCGGGTGATCCAGAAGGGCTGCGAGCCCTCGGTGGAGACGTCCCAGGGCTGGAGCGACGCCCAGTAGTAGCCCTGGAAGATGCCGGCCAGCGTGAGGTCGAGGAACATCACGAACAGGCCGCCGGCCGAGAGCCAGTAGTGCCAGACGCAGAGCTGGTGGCTCCACCAGGGGCGGCCCAGAAGCCGGGGGAAAAGCTCCGTCATGATCCCGAACAGCCACAGGCTGAACACGCCGAACATCACGAGGTGGGCGTGGCCCACCACCCAGTCGGTGAAGTGGATCAGCTTCTGGAAAGTGAGCGTCACCTGCAGGGCGCACTGGAAGCAGGTGATGAAGTAGAAGACCATCCCCGTGTAGAAGTAGCGGATCGGGAGGTTGGTGACGATCGCCGAGCTGCGGCCGGCGAGCGTGCCGAAGAAGTTGATCACCACCGTCGCCACCACGAGCTCCACCGCGATCGTGGAGATCACGGCGCCATACTGGAGAAACATCGGGATCGGCGTGTAGAGGAAGTGGTGGATTCCCTGGAGGGGATAGAAGAAGGCCAGACCCCAGAAGCCGACCAGCGAGAGGCCGTGACTCCAGACCGGTTTTTTCAGCAGGATCGGCACGAAGTAATACATCAAGCCCCAGCCCAGGGGCGTGACGAACAGCCCGACCAGGTCGTGGATGAACAGCCCGCCGATCGCCCCGGCGCTCGTGCCGCCGACGGTGTATTCCGGCAGCAGGTTGCCCATCGCGTAGGTGAGGAAGGTCCAGACGAAGGCGGCCATGAAGTACCAGAGGGCCACGTACATCGGGCCCTTGCTCTTCGCGATCGGCACCATGAAGTTGACGGCGACCAGCGCCAGGCCCAGGAGGGCCACGGGGTCGATCCAGAAGGGCGTCTCGCCCCACTCGAGCCCCTGAGCGCCGAGGCTCATCGGCAGCTTCCACTGCCTGGCCAGGTCCATCACCCAGGCCTGATCCTGGAGTGACGGGCCGACGATGATCCCCACGGCCGTCGCCCCCACGATCACCTGCCAGGCCCAGAAGATGAACCAGTTGAGCGCCCGGCTGGCGACCGGCTGAAAGGTCATCCGGGGGATCGCCCAGTTGAGCGCCCCCAAAAACGCGTTGGCCAAAAACCCGTAGGCGATCGCGTTGGTGTGGATCATCCGCCAGCGGCCCGGCGAGAAGAGCTCGACGCCCTTGAGCGGGTTCCAGTGGACCAGTTGCAGGGCCATCAGGATCCCGGCCAGCATCGAGACGGTGAGAAACACCAGGCTCGCCACGAAGTGCGCGAGCACGATCTTCTCGTCCACGAGCTCGTCGTGGGAGGGCACCGGGGCGACGGTGACCGGGGTGGCCGAGCGGCTCATGGGGTCTCCGTCTGGAGGCGGTAGGGGTGAAACTCGCCCCAGGGATAGATCACGGCCATGGTCCAGCCGAACACGAGGTGGGTCGCCAGGGCCACCCACCAGGGCAGGTAGACCGGGTCGGTGCTCGTGATCCAGTTGCCGCCGAAGAGCAGCGGCTGGATCCAGGAGATGAGGCCGTAGAAGTTGACGAGCCAGATGGCGACCGCCAGCGCCGTCGCCCAGGCAAGGCGGCCGAGGAGCCCGGCGCCGGCCGCGTACCGGGAGAGCACGACCTGGAAGATGATGCCCAGGAGCATGCCCGTCGCGATGTAGAGCACGCAGCCCATCGCCAGCGCCAGCCCGTCGTCGAAGCCTGGATCGAGCGCCTTGCCCCCCAGCCCGAAGGTGAGATACACGCGGATCAGCTGGAGCGGATCCTTGCCGGCGATCGATGCGCCGGCGATGTTGAAGACGAGGCTCACGAGCGCCCCGACCATGCCCAGGAAGAAGCCCGTGGTGGCGTAATACGTGAGGTAATACCCGCGGCGGGCCCATTCGCCGGCGGCCCGGCCAAACCGCTCGGCGTCGAGTTCGACCTCGAGCCGGGCGGCCTCCTCGCGGAGCCGCGCCAGACGGGTCTCGCGGTCGAGGAGCGATTCGGGGCTCATGGCGCGGCCTCGGCGGCAGCGAGGTCGTGGTGGCGGCCACCCGCCGCGTCCGCGGCCTTTTTCAAGGCCGGCGATTCCGAATCCTCGTCGCCCGCCGGGGCCGCGGGCTGTGCCTGCTTCTGGAGCACGTCGAGAATCGCCTCCTGGCAGTCGCGCGGCACCCGGTTGCCCTCGATCACGGCGGTCACGAAGTGGACGAGGTGCCAGATCCGGTCGCTCCGCTGTTCGGGCGTCTCGCCGATGGCGGTGTTGGGATCCTTCGACGACGGCATCGGTGTGCCGTTGATCCCGGAGTAGATTCGGCGGTAGATGTCCACCGGCCGGCGACCGCCGTGGAGCATGCCGAGAGCGAGATTGGCGGGATAGGCCGTGCGGCCCCAGATGTCCTGGCCGACGTCGGCCGACTTGCTGCCCCGGGCATCGGCCCCGTGGCACTTCACGCAGGCGAACTCGGCGAAGGCCACCGCTCCCGCCTGAATCGTCTCCTCTGTCCGCGGCGGGTTCACGGTGATGGGGCGGACGAGCTCCTCGTCGGCCCGCTGCCAGGAGTCGCCGATGTCGGTGACGGATTCCGCGACGACCTCGGGGTCGAAGTCGTCCTCCTCGTCGAGCTCGTTCTCGGCCTCCCGCAGGAGGGCCAACTCCAGTTCACCCCGCGAGGCCAGCAGCATCACGTAGTCGATCACGGCCTCCGTCTCCTCTTCCGGCATGAACCGGAAAGCCGGCATGCTCGTGCCCTTGGCGCCGTATTTCAGGATCCGCCGCAGGTCGTCGCGACTGGGCTTCGAGCCCCGAGGCGTGGAGGTGAACTTGAAGACGCCGTTGCGGTAGTCCCGCGGAGGCGGATTGAGATGGGCCCCGGCCGGCCCCTGGCCATCACCCGTCGTGCCGTGGCAGCCGGCGCACTGGGCGGTGTAGACCTGCCGGCCGAGCTGGAGGTGGAGCCGGTCGAATCCGGCCGAGTCGCCCCCGGCGATCCGGTAGACGCCGTCGGCAGGTCGCCCGGCGGCCGGCGGGTCGTCGTCGCCGGCCCCGTAGGTCTCGGCCGACTGCTCGACGGCCTCTTCGTCAGGCACCGCCATCCGCGGGTTGGCCGGCGTGCCGTGGAACATCGCCAGGTAGGAGGCGATCTGGGACTTGTGCTTGGCGGGCAGTTCGAGCTTCTCGGCGTCGGCCCGGAGCGTGTAGGTCGAGTCGGGTAGACGGGAGCAGCCGGCCAGACCAAAGACCACGAGCAAGGCCGGAAACGCATCCCGGGAGAGGTGGCGGGCCATGGCGTCACGTTCCAACAAGAAACAGGGGTGGGAGGGGCGATCGGTGAGCGTCGCTGCGACACCTCCAGAAGCCAGTTACGATAAAAATCCGTTCCGTGGCTGGCAAGCCGCCGAACGCCGTAATCCCCTCCTCGTGGGCGGAGTTCCGCGACGGCGGGGGCCGAGGATTTTCGCTGACGACGTGGCGAAAAATCGTCCGACCGCTTGCATGCCGGCGAGATTCGGCGACGATTTGTCTCTCGACGCGGGAGTCACTCGCCTCACCCTCACTCGGAAACCCGACACCACCATGGCCAAGTCTTCCCGCCGCACCGACAGTTCCCCCACCGCCTGGCTCACCGCCGCGGAGCAGCGGGTGCTTGACAGCACGGTCGGCTCGTCGCTGGCGACCGCCACGCGGAACCAGCTCCAGGCCGCGATCAAGCAAACCCGCACGCTCCGCGACAAGTGGCGGGATCTCTTCAACCGGCAGTCGCTCACGACCAAGAAGGGCGCCTCGCGGACGAACGACCCGGCCAACACGCGGTCCCTGGAGAAGGCTGAACTCTTCGGTGCCGCCGTGAAGCGGCTCGAGGCCCGGATCGAGGAACTGGCTGAGGGCATCTCGGCCGCCGTCGGCGGTGGCAAGCGCGGTGGGGGGAAGCCGTCCCGCACGGCGGCGGCCAAACCGGCGAGCAAGGCGGTGCGGCAGGCCGGCCATCGAGCCACGCGGTCGAGCATCCGCGAGACCCTCTCGGAGGCGGTCGCCGGGATCAACGCAGCCGGCCGACGGCTGCTCGGCGCGGCCGAGCCCGCGGCCAAGCAGCCGAAGGCCGGCAAGCCTGCGACGGGCGGCAAGGCAGCGACTCCGGTGGCGGCTGCTCGGCCGGCAGCCAAGACCGGCAAGCCCGCCACCCGGCCGACGAAGACCCCCACCTCGAAGAAGGCCCGACAGGCCGGCAAACTTCGGACGCTCGCCGCGACCGGCACCGGCCAGGCGATTCACTTCGATCCGAAGCAGCAGCGGTCGGCCAAGGCGCGGGGCACCGTCAAACAACTCAAGCTCGACGGCCTCTCGACCCGCCGCCGCGGCCACACGCTCGCCGCCGGCAAGCGGAAGCAGGCCCGCCGCGACGGTCGCTGAAGTTCGGGTCTCAGTCACTCCCCGAGCTGAAACAGCCGCTTGAGGGCGTCCACGAGGCCGTGGGGCGGGCCCTGACGGCTCTCGCTCCGCAGCGAGACCAGCGGCGGGTGGAGCAGCTTGGCTGCGTACCGCTCGAAGGCCTGCCGGATTTCGCCTCGCTCGGCCTCGCCCAGCTCCGGCAGTCGGCGAAAGAGCCGCTCGAGCTCCGCCTCGCCCGTCTCGCTCCAGCCCGCCTTGAGCTGCTCGATGACCGGCGCGGTCGTGCGGTGGTGGATGTCGGCCATGAAGCGGAGCGTCTCCTCCTCCACGATCGAAACCGCTGCCGGCAACTCCCGCTGCCGACTCCTGCGGTTGGCGTCGCAGGCGGCCGCGAGGTCGTCGACCGAGTAGAGCCAGACACCGGGCAACTCGCCGATCCGCGGATCGAAGTCGCGGGGCACGGCCAGGTCGAGCACCACCAGCGGCCGGCCCCCCCGCCCGCTCGCGACCCGCTCGAAGAGCCCGAGGGGCACGATGTGCGACCCTGCACCGGTGGTGCTCACGACGAGATCGGCCGCCGCGAGCTCCGCAGCCAAGGAGGCGAAGTCGCCGGGCCTGGCGCCGAGCCTGGCCGCCAACTCGACGGCCCGGGTCGCGGTGCGATTGACCACCGTGACGTCGCGGGCCCCGGCCTGGCGGAGATAGCGGAGTGTCTCGGCGGCCATCTTGCCGGCCCCGACGAGCAGGATTCGCTTGTCGTCGAACCGCTCGAACACGCCGGCGGCGAAGTCGGCCACGGCGACGCTGGGGATGCTCGTCCGCTCGCGGCCCACGGCGGTCTCGGTGGCCACCCGCTTGGCCGTTCGGAGGGCGGCCTGGAACATCCCCGCGGTGAGCGGGCCGGCGGTGCCCGCGGCCTGCGCCAAGCTCCAGGCCTGCTTCACCTGGCCGAGGATCTGCGGCTCGCCCAGCACCATGCTGTCGAGACCGGCGGCCACGCCGAACAGGTGCCGCACCACCGCCTCGTCCCGCTCCCGCGCGAACACGGGCTCCAGCCGGGCGGCGTCGAGCCCGCGGCACTCCGCCAGGAACGCGACCAACTCGGCGGACTCGGGTGCCGCCGCCTCGTGCTCCCCGGCGGCGTACAACTCCACGCGGTTGCAGGTGGAGAGCAGGACGGCCTCCCGGCCGGGAAACCGGTCGCGAAACCGGGCCAACGCGCCGGCCGCCTGCTCGGCGGAGAAGGCCAGCCGCTCTCGCAGTTCCAGGGGCACGGTCCGATGCGTGCCCCCCACGAGGGCGAGCGTCGTCGCGGTGCCGGTGGCGGCCATGCTCACGGGGCGGCCTCCGACGCGGCAACCGCAGGAGCCGGCACGGCTCCGCCGTGCCGGGAGGGGATGGCCAGGCCCCAGATAATCCAGCCGGCCAGCGCCGCCAGGCTCGCGAGCGCCAGCCAGGCCGCGACCCGGTCGCCGCGGGGCCGCCGCCGCATGGCCAGCGCCACCCCGTCGGCGAACACCAGCCAGGCCACCATGATGCCCATCCGGAAGATGACCGAGTCGGTCCAGGGCACCGACTCGGCCGCCCCGCGCCGAAACTGGATCGCATTCAGGACGATCCCGGAGACGAAGGCCGCCGCCGCGGCCCAGGCGGCGACCGCCAGCGCCCGGTGCATGAGCACGGTCAGCCGCTCGAGGCTCGGCATCCGGAAGCCCCGCAGCGGCGGCTGTTTGCGGGCCAACCGGCCCGCCTGGATCAGCCACATCAGCCCCGCGATCGCCGCCAGGACCACCGCCACGGTCCAGACCAGGTGCAGGGCGGCGTGGAACCAGCCCCAGATCCGGGAGGTCGAGTCTTGGAGGAGCGGCGAGGGCACGTCGGGCGCGAAGGCCGCCACCCCGACGAGCGCCAGCACGATCGGCAGCAAGAACAGTCCCACGGGCGTCCGCGGATTGGCGAGCGTGAGCCAGAGGTAGCCGGCCGCCAAGAGCCAGGCCAGCAGAAGATAGAGGTCGGCCGGGCTCGAGAGCGGCACGGCCGACTCGCTCGCCGCCCGCCAGCCGAGATAGAGCGTGTGGGCGACGAGTCCGGCAGCTGCAAACCCGACCATCACCATCCCGCGCACTCCGGAGCGGAACAAGAGCCGCGAGGCCTCGCAGCCGAGGGCCACCGCGTAGCTCGCCGCGAAGCAGACGACGGAGATGCCTGAGAGGAAGGCGGTCATGCGGCAGGCTGGAGGTTGCTGGCTGGGGGTGATTCGCAACCCTGGATTCTAGTGGCCCCGAGAACCCTTTGGAGCCCGGTTCCTCCGCTGGAGCCCGTTCCTCCGAACTCGGGTCGGTGGTGACGCACCGCACGGCCTGATCGGGTCGCGGACTGACCGGAGCCCCAGAAGGCAGCCGTTGGATGCTAGGCTTTCATCCATATGAATCAGCTTCCCGCCGCACCCGATCCCCGCCAGCAGGCCCTCCTCATGCGGGCCTGTCGCCGCGAGCCGGTGGAGCGGACGCCGGTCTGGCTGATGCGGCAGGCTGGCCGCTACCTGCCCGAATACCGCGCGATCCGGGACAAGGTGGGATTTTTGGAACTCTGCAAGACGCCCCGGCTCTCGGCCGAAGTGATGATCGCCACGGTCAACCGGCTCGGCGTGGATGCCGCGATCATCTTCAGCGACCTCCTGCCCTTGCTCGAGCCGATGGGACTCGACCTCGAGTTCACGGCCGGCGAGGGGCCGGTGATCCACAACCCCGTCCGCGAGCCGGGCGACGTGTCGCGGGTCCGGGAGCTCGCCGACATCGACCAGGTCGGCTTCGTGATGGACACCGTGACCGCCACCCGCGTCGGACTCGCCGACTCGATCCCCGTGATCGGCTTCGCCGGCGCCCCCTTCACGCTCGCCGGCTACTGCATCGAGGGAGGCACGAGCAAAGCCTGGACGCTCACCAAGGCGTTCATGTATCGCCACGAGGCGGCCTGGCACGATCTGTGCGGAAGAATCGCCCGGGCCGTGAGCCGCTATCTCGTCGCCCAGCTCGACGCCGGCGCCCAGCTCGTGCAGCTGTTCGACAGCTGGGTCGGCTGCCTCGGACCCGACGACTACCGCCGCTACGTGCTGCCCCACTCCCGGGCTGCGATCGCCGCCGCTGCCGAGCGGGCGCCCGTGATCCATTTCGCGACGGGCAACCCCGCGCTCCTGCCGCTGCTGGCCGAAGCGGGTGGCAGCGTGATCGGGATCGACTGGCGGATCGACCTCGATCGCGGCTGGGAGGCCGTCGGCTTCGACCGCGCTGTCCAGGGCAACCTCGATCCCGTCGTGCTCTTCTCCGACCACGACACGATCCGGCGTCAGGCCCGCGCGGTGCTCGCCCGAGCCGCCGGCCGACCGGGCCACATCTTCAACCTCGGCCACGGCGTGCTTCCGGGCACGCCGGTCGAGAACGTGCTCGAACTGATCGCGACGGTCAAGCAGGGCTGACGGCGGCCGGCGGCGGTCCCCCCGAGTGCTGAACGGAGGTCGCCGGCCCACGCCGATCGGCGCTGGCGTCCGGTGGCAAACCCGAGCCTCCACGAGTTTTCGCAGTCTCGCTGACGGCTTTTGGCCGCCGAGGAAACGCCGCGTTAGGATGGCGGGTTCGCGTCGCGGCCCTCCAGGGTCGTCTCACGCGGCCTTTGCCCTTCGCCCAGGCCTCATGAAGACCCTCGAAACCCGCCTCTTCCATCTGTTTCCGCCCGCCGACGTCGCCCGGGCTCGCCAGATCACGCCCACCTCGGTTGCCTGCCCGCGGGTCGGACAGGTGAGAGCCTCGGTCGTCGACGACGACGGCGAACATGAAGTCTCACTCGAACTCGCCGCCCACCGCCGGGGCGGGATGACGCTCGAGAGCCACTGCTCGACGGCCGCGGGCCGGGCCGGCCGGCCGTGCGCCGTGCTCGCCGCGGTGCTCCTGGAAGTGGATCGCCGCGGCCTGCTCTCGGGGATCCACGATCAGACCCCCGTCACGCTCGACATCGTCGCCGCAGACGGCAGCACGTCCGACGCGGCCGACCTCGCCGACGACGAGCCCACGACCGCCGAGGATGACGACCAGGCGGCCATGGCGGCGGTGGCGGCGGCGGTGGCGGTGCGACGCCGAGCGGCTGCCGGCCGCGGCGGCCCCCGGCTGCCGCCCTGGGCGACGGAGCTCGAGGAACGCCGCCGGCTCGTCGAGCCCGCCGTGCGGTCCCAAGGGATCGACATTCCCGACGCCCGCCGTACCGGCGGGGCGCTGGTGTTCCTGCTCGACGCGGCGGCTTCGGCCGAGGCCCGGGCGGCGGTCGTCGTGCCCTGCCGGATGCAGCTCGACGTGGCGGGCAACGCCACCGGCCGGCCGCGGGCCGTCACGCTGGGACCCGGCGAGGTGGAGCTCGACGATCTCGACCGGCAGGAGCGGGAGCTCGTCGAACGGCTGCTCGGGGCCGCCGCGGGCGATGAGCGGAGCGTGCCGACGCCGCTCGAGCGGCGGACGATCTCCCGGATCGTGATCAGCCCGCGGTCGGCGGCGGCCCATCTGTCGTTGCTCTGCGAGACCGGCCGGCTGGTGATGCAGCCCGAGCCGCGGCGGGCGCCGGAGGATGTCGTGCCCCTGACCTGGGACGGCGGCCGGCCCTGGGAGTTCGCCTTCGTCGTGGGGCCCGACGACGATGAGCTGCCGCGACGGCGGCGGGATGCCGAGGACGACGACGCAGCACCGCCGCCGCCCTCCAAGGCGACGCTCACCGCAGCGCTCGTCCGCGGCAGTCAGCGAAAGGATCTCCGCGAGCCGCGGGCGATCCTCAAGTCGGGGATCGTCGTGTTCAGCGACCGGATCGCCAGGCTCGAAGCCGACGGGGCCGCCGGCTGGATCGACCAGTTCGAAAGGCGCGGCCCGATCGAGCTGGCCGGCGGCCACTGCGACGGACTCGTCGAGCGGCTGGCGCTGTTGGCGGAGCTGCCGCGGGTCGTGCTGCCGGCCTGGACGGGATGGCGGATCGAGTCGGGGCCGCCCCGGCCCAAGCTCGTGCTCGACGACTCGCCGGCCGTGTCGAGCGATGAGCCTGCCACCGCGGCACCCCGCCGCCGACGCCGGGAGCCCCGCGTGCAGCTCGCCGGCCGGATCTGGTTCGACTATTCCGGGATCCTGATCGCGGCCGACGACCCGGCCGGCGGCGCCGCCGACGCCGATCGCAAGGTGTTCATTCGCCGCAACCGGGCCGCCGAACGGGAGGCGCTCGCCGCGCTGCCCCGGCACGGCTTCACGCCGCCCCGGGGTGCGACGCTCGACGACGAGCCGGTCGGGCATCACGTGGAGGTGGCCCGCAATCGCCTCGACGGCTCGGTGTCGCAACTGGCGGCGACCGGCTGGACGGTCGAGGTGGCCGGCCGCCGCTACCGCCCGGCCGGCAGCGTGGCCTGGAACGTGACCAGTGGCATCGATTGGTTCGAGCTCACCGCCGACATCGACTTCGGTGGAATCACCGCCGACTTCCCCGCGTTGCTCGAGGCGCTGGCAGACGGCCGACGGTCGGTCGAGTTGGCCGACGGCTCGGTCGGCATCCTGCCGGAGGCGTTCGCCACCCAGTTCGCCCCCTTCGCGGCGCTGGCCCAGAGCCACGACGGCAAGTTGCGCTACGGACGCATCCAGATGGCCTTGCTCGACGCGCTCCTGGCCGGTCAGCCCCGATCCCAGGTCGACGAGGCGTTCGAGCGGCTCCGAGAACAGCTCGCCGCGGGCGAGCGGCCCGAGGCCGAGGACGAGCCGGAGGGCTTCCAGGGCACGCTCCGGCACTACCAGCGGGAGGGGCTCGGCTGGCTCGTGTTCCTCGAGGGACTCGGGCTGGGCGGCTGCCTCGCCGACGACATGGGCCTGGGCAAGACCATCCAGGTCCTGGCCCTGCTGCTGCGCCGCAAGGCCGCGGTGACGGCCGCGGGGCTGCCGCACCGGCCGAGCCTCGTGGTCGTGCCCAAGAGCCTCGTTTTTAACTGGATGGACGAGGCGCGGAAGTTCGCACCGGCCCTGCGGGTCGTCAACCACACGGGGAATGACCGGGTCGAGGTCGCGGGCGATCTCGGCGAGCACGACATCGTGATCACCACCTACGGCACGCTCCGCCGCGACATCATCCGCCACCGCGAGACGGAGTTCGATTACGTGGTGCTCGACGAGGCGCAGTCGATCAAGAACGCGGCCAGCCAGGCGGCCAAGGCCTGCCGGCTGCTCAAGGCGCGGCACCGGCTGGCCCTCACCGGCACGCCCGTCGAGAATCACATCGGCGAGCTGTGGAGCATCTTCGAGTTTTTGAATCCCGGCCAGCTCGGCAGCGCCCCGCGGCTGCGACGGTTCCTGGCCGACGGCCGCGGCAGCGCCGACGTCGTGGCCCGGGCGGTGCGTCCCTACCTGCTCAGGCGGACCAAGGCCGAGGTGCTCTCCGATTTGCCGGAGAAGACGGAGCAGACCCTGTTCGTGGAGCTCGGCGAGGAGCAACGCAAGGCCTACGACGAGCTGCGACACCACTTCCGCGCCGAGCTCTCCGGCCGGATCGGGCGGCTGGGCATCGGCCGCTCGCGGATCGCGGTGCTCGAGGCGCTGCTCCGACTGCGGCAGACGGCCTGCCACCCGGGCCTCGTCGATCCGACCCGGATCGACGACCCCTCGGCCAAGCTCGACACGCTGCTCGAGCAACTCGACGAGGTGATCGACGAGGGGCACAAGGTGCTCGTGTTCAGCCAGTTCACCAGCTTCCTGGCGATCCTCCGCCGCAAGCTCGACGCCCGGCCGCTGACCTACGAATACCTCGACGGCCGCACGACCGACCGTCAGGCCCGCGTGGCCCGCTTCCAGGAGGATCCCGACTGCCGGCTGTTCCTCGTGAGCTTGAAGGCGGGCGGCCAGGGCCTGAATCTCACCGCGGCCGACTACATCTACATCCTCGACCCATGGTGGAACCCCGCCGTCGAGGCCCAGGCGGTGGACCGCGCCCACCGCATCGGCCAGACCCGCCGCGTGTTCGCCTACCGGCTGATCGCCCGCGACACGGTGGAGGAGAAAATCCTCGCCCTTCAGGACAAGAAGCGGGAGCTGGCCGAGTCGATCGTCCGGGCCGACGCCGGCGTGGTCGCGAATCTCACGCCCGAAGACGTCGAACTGCTGCTTTCCTGAGCGGCCCGACCGCGGCGACCGCGTTCACGGAATTCTCATTTTCTCGGAGCGCCGGCTCGGGGACATACTTGGGGAACGGTCCTTCGAGCCCGCCCGCCCCCTTCCGTGTCATCATGACGGACATCGTTCTCGCCCCGCAGGAAGCATTCGTGAAGCACGCTCAAGCGAAGTCCCGGGCCGGCCAGACGACTCCCCCTGCCGTCCGAATCCTCGTGGTCGATGACGAGGAGGACCTGCTCGAGCTCGTCCGCTACAACCTCACCAAGGAGGGCTACGAGGTCACTTGCGTGGCCAGCGGTGAGGAGGCGATCAAGGCCGCCCGCAAGCAGCCGCCGGAACTGATCGTGCTCGACCTCATGCTCCCGGCCGTAGACGGCCTCGAGGTCTGTCGCCGGCTCAAGGCCGATGCTCGGACCCGGGAGATTCCGATCATCATGCTCACTGCCAAGGGGGAGGAGAGCGACATGATCGCCGGCCTGGAGCGGGGGGCCGACGACTACATCGCCAAGCCGTTCAGTCCCCGGGTGCTCGGGGCCCGGATCAAGGCGCTCCTGCGGCGGCACGAGAATCGCCGGCAGGCCGAGGCGGAGGTGACGATCGACGTTCACGAGCTCTCGATCCACCCCGGCCGGCACGAGGCGACCTTGGCGGGCCAGCTCCTGGAACTGACCTACACCGAGTTCGCGCTGCTGCAGTTTCTGGCCAAACGGCCGGGCTGGGCCTACACGAGGATGCAGATCGTCGACGCGGTCAAGGGGGAGGATTATCCTGTCACGGAGCGGTCGGTGGACGTCCAAGTCGCCGGCCTCCGCAAGAAGCTCGGCGACTTCGGCTCCTACATCGAAACCGTGCGCGGCGTGGGATACCGGTTCCGGGCGTGACGCCTGTCCCCCCGCGCGATCCCCTCATGCCCCGCACGCGGCTCGTCTGGCACCTGTTCGTAGGCTGGTGTCTGCTCGTGGCCGCGGTGCTCGCCGGCTGCTTCTGGCTGGGCAGCGTGCAGATCGGCACGCTGGCCACCGAGGGGGAGCGGCAGCGGCTCGAAGACCTGGGCGGTCGGCTGGCCCGGTCACTCGACGAGGTGGAGGACGTGGCCGCCCGCGACGAGGTGCTCCGGCAGTTCGCCAAGGCCACGGGGCTCGAGGTCGAGCTGATCGACCCGCGTGGCGTCTCGCTTGGCGGCGTGCCGCCACGGTCTCGTGATGCCCGGCCGGACGGGCCGCTGCCTGAGCCGGCGGCCCGGGGGCAGACGGCGAGCGCCAGCCGCTACGACATCGGCACCGGCCGCAGGATCCTGACCGTCGCGGTGCCGCATGGGTCACCAGGCAACCCCGCCTTCGTCGTGCGGCTGACCACCGACACGACGACCGCCGACGCGGCGGTCGGACGCTCGGTGGCTCGACTCACCGCCGGGTCGTTCGCCTGCGGGGGACTGGCGATCGCCCTGGGCTGGCTACTGGCCCGACGGGCCGCCCGGCCCGTCGAGGAGCTCTGCACCGCGGCGCAGCGGCTCGCTGCCGGCGACGTCGATGCGCCCCTGCCCTCGGCCGAACTGGCGGAGCTGGCCGGTCTGTCGGCGGCCTTCGGCCGATTGAAGGAGCAACTGGTGGAGCGCGGGCTCACGATCGGCCGGCAGGGCACACAGCAAGAGGCGGTGCTCGGCAGCATGATCGAGGGCGTGCTCGCGATCGACGCCCGGCAGCGGATCGTGGGCATGAACCGGGCCGCGGCCGACCTGCTCGGAGTCGATCTCGAAGGGGTGCTCCGGCGTCCGCTGCAGGACGTGATCCGCAATCCGGATCTCCGGCGGTTCGCGCTGTTGGCGATCGACTGCCGCGAGCCGGTGGAAGACGACCTCGTCCTGCGGGCCGCCCGCGACCGGACGATCCGCCTGCGGGGCACGGCGTTGCGAGACGTCTCGGGGGAGGGGGGCGCGGTGATCGTGCTGAACGACATCACCGACATCGAGCGGCTGGAGAACGTGCGCCGCGACTTCGTGGCCAACGTCTCCCACGAGCTCAAGACGCCGGTCGCCTCGATCAAGGGCTTCGTGGAGACGCTCCTCGACGGCGCCCTCGACGATCCCACCGACGGCCGCCGGTTCCTCGAGATCGTGGGGCGGCAGGCCGACCGCCTGGCTTCGATCATCGAGGATCTTCTGGCCCTCTCGCGGATCGAGCAGAGCGAGGGTTCGGGCAACCTGCCGCTCGAGCCGACGCGGATCGTCGATGTCTTCGCCGCGGCGCTGGCCGACTGCGGGCCCCGGGCCGCCGAGCGGTCGATCCGCCTGAATGCCGGCTGCGACGAGTCGATCCTCGTCGATGTCAATCCGCCGCTGCTCGAGCAGGCGATCATCAACCTGCTCGACAACGCCATCAAATACAGCGGTCCGGGCCGAGAGGTGCGGATCACCGCCGAGCTGGCGGGGGACGAGCTCGTGATCCGCGTCAGCGACGAGGGCGCCGGCATCGAGGCCGAGCACCTGCCGCGGCTGTTCGAGCGGTTCTACCGGGTCGACAAGGCCCGCAGCCGCAAGCTCGGCGGCACGGGGCTGGGGCTCTCGATCGTCAAGCACATCGTGCAGGCCCACGGCGGCGGAGTGACGGTCGAGAGCACCCCCGGCGTGGGCAGTACCTTCACGATCTGCCTGCCGGCGACGCGGTGAGTTCGGGGGGCCTGTCGCGCGCGGGCTCGGGGTCGATCATGCCGTCTCGCCGGACGCTCGCTCCGGGCATCCTGCCAATCCTGTTCGGCACGGTTGTTGCAGGCCAGTTGAATCGGCATTTTGCGTGGGCCGGGGCTGCCCATGCCCTCTCGCTGGACGTTCACTTCGGCCCTCCAGGCCTCCGTTCACTGCGTGTCCG
>JBIIYH010000322.1:0-3324 GCA_044346905.1 Pirellulales bacterium | reverse complement strand
TCGCTGATGCCCGCCGGCTACGACCGCACGCTTTCGCCCGAGGAACTCGCCGACCTCGTCGCCTTCCTGCTCGCGCAGAAGCGGCCCGCCGGCCAGGTCGCGGCCGCCCCCTGACCCGACTCCAACTTCAACGCTCACCCCCGGAGAACCCCATGACCATGCCCGCTTCCAACGGCCACGCCGGCCGCCCCTCCCTCGCCGCCCATGCCTCCCCCTGGCGGAATCGCCCCTGGAGCGGCGTCTATCCCGCCACGCTCTGCCCCTTCCACGACGACGAGTCGATCGACGAGGAGGGGCTCGTGGCCTCGATCGAGGACGTGGCGAGCGTGCCGGGGATCGAGGGGGTGGTCTGCAACGGCCACACCGGCGAGATCATGTCGCTCGACCCGGCCGAGCGGGCCCACGTCACGAAGCTCGTGGCCGAAGGCGTCCAGCGGGCCAATGCGAAGACCGGCCGCAAGGTGAAGGTGATCACCGGCGTCTCCGCGGAGGGCAGCCGCGAGGCGACCGACCATGCGATCGCCGCCCGCGAGGCAGGGGCCGAGGCGATCCTGCTCATGCCGCCGCACCACTGGCTGCGGTTCGGCCGCTCGAGCGCCACGGCCGTGGGCTTCATCGAGGACGTCGCGGCCGGCGGCGGCGTGTCGATCATCGTGCATCAGTATCCGGCCTGGACGAAGGCGGGCTACACGCTCGCCGAGATGCAGGAGATGGTGAAGCTGCCCGAGGTCGTGATGGTGAAGATGGGCACCCGCGACATGGCCCGCTGGCGGTACGACTACGAGGAGCTGAAGGCGGTCGCGCCCCATGTCTCGATCACCACCTGCCACGACGAGTTTCTGCTGGCCTCGCTCCTCGAAGGGGCCGATGGCGCGCTGATCGGCTTCGCCGGCTTCGTGCCGGAACTGATGGTGGAGCTTGTGCACGCGGCGCTCGACGGCGACCTGGCGGGAGCCCGGAAGGCGGGCGACATCGTCGCGCCCTTGGCCCGGATCGTCTACGCCTTCGGCGAGCCGGGCTGCGGGGCCCACCAGCGGATGAAGGCCGCGAAGTGGCTCTTGGGGAAATTTCCGAGCCCGGTCTTCCGCCGACCGATGCGGCCGCTCTCACCCGAGCAGTTGGCCGCGATCCGGCAGGGGCTCCAAGCGATCGGCTTCTCCTGCCCGGTCGATCCGGCGTCGGCTCCGCTGGCGGTGCTCCAGCGGCGGCGGCCCGTCGGCGACCGCGTGGCGATCGTATGAGCCCTCGCCGCGGTCGATGAGCGCGATCCGGACCAAAAGCATCGAGCGCAAGCCCGCTGTTCTCCCGGGCGAGCACGTCCTTCCCTGTTCTCGCCTCACCCCGCCCGGCGATCGTCAGATCGGCACCGTCAGGCCGACCGCTTCGGCAAGATCCTTCTGCCGGCGATCGAACGTGAGAAACCGCTCGGCTTTGAGTCGGACGGCGGCGGCGGCGTGCAGGATATCGAAGCTCCGGTGTCCGCCCGCCAGGGTGTACGCGGCCGAGAGGCGTTTGGCCTCGTCGATCACAGCCGCAAGGTTGGGCGCAATCACCACGAGCCTGCCCGCCGATCGGTCCGCCTCGAACTGGCTCCAGAGAATCGCTGCTGATCCCGCGGTTACAACGCCGCGGTATTCCGCGAACCGCAGGGCGTTGCCCAGCTCGAACTCATTGAGTGGCGTGACGGAGAGGGGCGATGATTGTCCCTTCAGCCAGGCGAGGGCCCGCGGCGAATGGGCGTCGTTGGCGTAGAGCGAGAACAGAAAGCTCGTGTCAACGCAGGTCATCAGTTTCCGCCCGCCTCCTGCAGCAGATCCGCAGACTGTTCGGCGGTGAGCAGGGGCTCACGGGAGCGGTCCCGGCTCACGGCGGGGCTTTCCGTCCAGTCCACCTCGGCCGCAGCTATCGCCGGCTCGGGCACGAGCCTCGCCACCGGCTGGCCGCGCCGGGTGATCACAATCTCCTCGCCAGCCCGAATCCAACGGAGCAGGCTCGTATAGCGATTGCGGAGGTCCCGAACGGTCGCATGTTTCATGTGCTCCATTATGGGAGCACCCGGCGCCGAGGTCAATCTCGCTCCACGTTGACGGTCCTTGTTGCGGCTAGTTGCGCAAAGACAGGTGCCCGGCGGCGGCTCGCCACGGGTAACCTCAGCGAGCGACGGCGGCCCGACCAGCAGCTTCCGGGTCACCCGCACGCTCGAGATCGCGTGAGCCGGCGCGCCAGCCACGGAGAGCCGGCATGAAGGGCCGCATTCACGAGCCAGAGTCGATCGTGTTCACCGACCCCGCCACCGGCGCGTCGGTGCGGCAGGTGACCACCCACCCGTCGATCCACCACCACCCCTTCTATTACCTGCCGGCCTACGACGACGCGATGGAGTGGCTCGTGTTCGTGTCGCACCGCACGGGCCGCCCGCAGATTTTTCTGGAGGAGCGGGCGAGCGGCCGGCTCGTGCAACTCACCGACCGCGACGACGTGAACGAGTGGAGCGTGCACCCGTCGTATGACGGCCGGCACGTCTACTTCACGGCCGGCTGCGGGGCCTGGCGGGTGGCGACGGCAAGCGGCTTCCGCGAGGAGTGCCTCGCCGACTTTGGCTCGGTGCCGATGATCCCGCCGGGGATGGTGGGCGACGCCATGGGCACGACCTCGCTCTCGACCTGCGGCCGCTGGTGGGCCGTGCCGGTGAAGTATGGCCCGGGGCAGGGCGACATCGCCCGGCTGCACGTGATCGACACGGTCACGGGCGCGGTCTCGACCGCCTGCGAGCACGACTCGATCGGCCACCCGCAGTTTCACCCGGATGATTCCTCGCTCCTCCGCTTCGGCGGCCGCTACACCGACCGGATCCACGTGGTCAACCGCGACGGCACCGGCCACCGGCTGGCCTATGCCCGCGACGCGGCGAAGAAGGAGTGGGTGGTCCACGAGATGTGGATGCCGCGGACCGCCGTCGGCGGCCGCAACGAGATCGTGACCGTTGTCTGGCCGCACGGCATGATCGGGATCGACGTCGATTCAGGCGCCGTCCGCCGGGTGACCGACTTTCCCGCCTGGCACCCCTGCGTCTCCCGCGATGGCCGCGCCTGCGTCAGCGACACGAAGCATCCCGACCGCGGCCTCTTTCTCTTCGACCCGACGGCCGGCCCCGAGTCGCCCGTGGTGCCGCTCGCCGAAAGCCACTCGAGCAACATGGGCGACCACTGGAACGGCGACCACTGCCCCTACGACGACGGCCCGGTCAAGGTCTTCGCCCCGCAGCACACCCACCCGCACCCCGCCTTCTCCCCCGACCGCTCGCGGGTGGTGTTCACGAGCGAC
>JBIIYH010000321.1:0-3339 GCA_044346905.1 Pirellulales bacterium | reverse complement strand
AGAAGCCGGGATCCGTCGGCCCGCCGGTCCACGGAGTGCAGGTGGCGGTGGTGGACGAGCACGGCGCCGACGTGCCGACCGGGACGGTCGGCGATGTCCGCGTCAGCGGGCCGGGGGTCATGGACGGCTACTGGAACGAAACGGCCCTGACGCGAAAGACCTTGCAGAAGGGCTGGGTCCTGACCGGGGATCTGGGTCGCTACGACGAGGATGGATACCTGTGGTTCATGGGCCGGCGGAAGGACATCGTCGTCCGCTCTGGCAATAAGGTCGCGCCGCTCGAAGTGGAGGCGGCGCTGTCTGAGCACTCGGCAGTCCGTGACGCCTGCGTGATCGGGGTTCCCGACCCGGTCTGCGGTGAGGTGCCGCACGCCTACGTGATCCTGCAGCCGGGGGCCGACGTCCGCCCGGAGGAGCTCCGACAGTTCGTCGCCAGCCGGCTGGCGGAGTTTATGGTGCCTGCCGAGGTGCACCTGATCTCCGAGCTGCCCTCCAAGGGACCGGGCAAGATCGACCGCGAACTCTTGCGGATGCGGGCCATCACCGCCGCCCTGATCGAACAGGTTCCGTTTTTCAAGCACGCGAGCAGCGAGTTTCTACGGGACGTGATTCCGCGGCTGGAGGCGCGGCAGTTCGTGACGGGCGAGGTGTTGGTGCACGAGGGAGACGTGGGAGACGAGATGTATTTCCTCACCAAGGGGCAGGTCGAGGTGCTGCGTGGGGACCCCCCGGAGCGGCTCACGACCCTGCGCGAGGGATCCTTCTTCGGCGAGCTGGCGATCCTCAAGGACGGGCCCCGGGCCGCCACGATCCGGGCCCTGACCGACGTCGAGGTCTACGCCCTGCGCCGCGACGGGGTGCTCCAGCTCGCCCACGCCCATGCCGACTTCAATCGGTATCTCGAGGCCGCGGCCCTCCAGTATGCGAGCCCACAGGCGAGAGCTGTCGGCACCCTCTGAGCACGCGTTCCCCGGAGGCTCATGGCCGGCGGGTCAGAAAGCCGTTGGCCACCAGGGCTTCCTCGTACGGGCTGCCGCGAAGGGTGCGGGTGGCGAGCGGCGTGGCCATCAGCGTCGTGCCGATCGCCATCAGCACGAGCATGCAGGAGACCGCCGGCGGGATCACGCCCAGATCCATGCCCACGTTCACGACGATCAGTTCCATCAGCGCCCGGGTGTTCATCAAGACGCCCACGCAGGCCGCCTCGCCCGCCGGCATCCCCCCGAGGCGGGCCGCCAGGCCGCAGCCCCCCCACTTGCCGAGCACCGCCACCGCGAACACCGCCGCGCACCAGCCCCAGGCCTCCGGGCCGGCCAGCGACCCGATCGAGGTTCGCAGGCCCGTGTAGGTGAAGAAGATCGGCAGGAAGAACACGGTCACGAAGTCGGTGAAGTGGGCGGCGACGGCCGCGCGGACCCGGACGGATCCCGAGAGCGACGCCCCCAGGAGAAACGCCCCGAAGATCGCGAAGATCCCGATCAGGCTCGTCACCCAGGCGGCCACGAGCACGAGCGCTAGCACCACCGACAGCCAGCCCATGGGCAGCCGGCCGGCGGCATCGACCGCCCGCTCGAGCCGGGGCAGCACCAGCGGCCGCACGATGAGCACGGCGACGGCCGCGAAGGCCGCGGTCGCCGCGACCATCCGAATCATGCCCGCGGCCTCGAAGCCTCCGACGGCCGCCGCCGAAACTCCTGCCAGGAGTGTCCATCCGATTGCGTCGTCACAGGCGGCCGCCGCGATCACGGTCGCCCCGAGCGGCGTGTGCTGGAGGCCCATCTCGATCAGGATCCGGCCCAGGATCGGGATCGCGGTGATCGACATCGCCGTGCCGAGAAACAGCGCGAATGACCGGGGGTCGATCGGGGCGGTCGCGCCCAGGGCCTCGAGCCGCGGGGCCATCGCCCAGGCCAGGCCGGCACCGAGCCCGAAGGGCATGATCACGCCGGCGGCCGAGATCAAGGCGGCCAGCCGTCCCTGCCGCCGGATGTGGGAGAAGTCAAACTCGATCCCGATCAGGAACAGCAGGATCACCAGGCCAATCTGGCTGAAGCTGGTGAGCGCGGCGTCGAGGCCGGCGGCCCCGCCGCGGCCATCGCCCGCGCCGAACACCGCCTGAAAAGCCTCCGGGGCCACGGCGCCGAATAACGAGGGCCCGAGCAGGAGCCCGGCGGTGATCTCCCCGACGACGGCCGGCTGGCGAAGCCACCGGGCCACGACCGCGCCCAGCCGGGCCGCCAGGATGATGACCACCAGCTGCACGAGCAGCGGCCGGAGGCTCGACTCGGCGCCGGCGGCAAACAGAGGTTCGGGAAACATCACGGAACGCTCGCAGCGAAAGCCAGGGCCGGGAAGGCCTGCACATCCGTCGAACGATACCGCGATCCGGATGTCACCGCGAGCCGGGCCGCGTCAGCCGAGGATCGAGCGGCGGCGGGCGAGGTAGTCCCAGACGACGTAGCGGTCGAGCTCACGGCCGGCCGTGAAGAACACCCGGCCTCGGGCCCGCTCGGCCAGCCGGTAGGCGAACTGGATGTCTTCCCGCGACTGCGACCAGCCCGAGAGCAGGAACAGATTGATCGTGATTCCCTCACGGCGGCAGGCTTCTGCCTCGCGGAGCGTCGCCTCCTCGGTCCGCTTGTGGGGCGGATAGAGCAGGTAGAGCTGGCTGCCCTCGAAGTGGGCCGTCGGCAGCCCGTCGGTGATCAGGATCACCTGCCGGTTGGGCGTGTCCTGGCGGGCGAGGTGCTGCCGCGAGAGCTGCAGGGCGTGCTGGATGTTGGTGAAGTGCGGCGGCACGTCGCTCTCGGCGATCCGCGGGTCGGCCATGTCGGCCCGGAGCCGCACGACCGAGTCGAAGACCGTGACCGGCTTCGGCAGGAGCTTGACGATCTCGCCGGCCGGCCGCGGCCGGGCGAAGGAATACATCTCGATGAACTGGAGGAAGTCGCCCGGATACTCCCGCTGCACGAGCCCCTGGAGCGCCAGCGCCATCTTCTTGACGTCCACATACAGCCCGCCGTACCGCATCGAGCCGCTCATGTCGAGCACCACGGTGGTGGCGCACTTGGGCGTGTTGCGGGTCTTGTGGACCTCGATGTCCCGCTGGTCGAGCCGCAGCCGGCCGCCGGGCGGCCGGCCCCCCTCCGCCGCCTCCCGCAACAGCGCGTTGGTGAGCGAGCCGGGGATGTCCATGTGGGCCACCGAGTCGCCAAACTCGTAGGGCCGCGTGGGCACGAGCTCCACGGCCCCGTCGCCGGTCACGTTCACCTGGTGGCGGCCCGTCCGCGAGGGATCGAGGGCCGCGAAGATCTGCTCGAGCAGCTTGCCCTGAAAGGT
>JBIIYH010000074.1:0-11561 GCA_044346905.1 Pirellulales bacterium | reverse complement strand
TGCGGCATCTGGAGCGGCTGTGGCGAAAGATGGAGGACAAGCTCGAGGCCCTCGGCCGCACCGCCTGGATGGCCGCCGAGATGGCCATCTGGCAGGACGACGTCGAGGAGTCGTTCGTCCGCAAGCGGTGGCGGCGGGTGGCGGGCCTGGGCAACCTGTCCCGCCGCGAGTTGGCGGTGGCCCGCGAGCTCTGGCACTGGCGGGATGCCGTCGCAGAGGATCGCGACATGCCCCCGAAGCGGGTCCTGCGGGACGACCTGCTCGTCGAGCTCTGCAAGCGGAAGTCTGCCAACGAGCAGCAGATCGCGGCGGTCCGGGGGATGCAGCGATCCGACCTGCGGCACATCATGAAGGGGCTCTCCGACGCGATCCAGCGGGGCCTCGACTGCCCCGAGGGCGACCTGCCGGGGGCGAGCGGCGGGAGGCTCCCCCGCCCCATCTGGCGATGCTCGGCCAGTTCATGGCCACGACCGTCGCGGGCCTCTGCCGGCAGCTCAAGCTCGCGCCGGCGCTCGTGGGCACCTCCTCCGACATGCGGGATCTCCTGGCCTGGAAGCTCGGCTACGGCGACCACGAGCGGGAGCCGCTGCTTTCCCGCGGCTGGCGGGCCCAGGTGGTGGGCAGCCTGGTGGACGACCTGCTCGCCGGCCGCGCCGCCCTGCGGATCGGCGACATCCGCTCGGCCGAGCCGCTGGTGATCGAGCGGCACGGCACCGGGCGGCCCGGGTGAGGGAACACCCCACCAGCCCGCCGGTCACCCGGCCGGGATTCTCACCCGCCTCCGCCTCGTCATTCCGGCCGGGCTTAGGCGGTACGGCACTTCCATCGCCGCAGGATCAGCGCCCCGCCGGCGCTGGCCGCCAGCAGGGCGAGCGTGCCCGGCTCGGGCACGATCACCACGTTTTGAACGGTCAACTCGCCATGGCTCACCCATCTCGCCGTGTCATAGGTCACGTTCAACAGCCCGTCATAGCTGGCCGGGGAGATGTTGGCGGCGGACAGGGTCGGGGCGGTGCCAGCCCAGTCCACGAGGTTGTAGACGTCGCCCACCTGCGGGGTGTAGGCGAAGTCCAGGACGATGCTGCCGCCGCCGAGGTTGGCGGACGAGGAGCTGCCCTTGCTGAAGAGATCGGCGGAGTTGTTGCCGAAGGCACCAAACACCATCGATCCGCCGGTGAGATTGAAGGCCAATCCGGCAAGGGAAGACGTCGCCGTCGTGGAGGCGGCGGCGGTGTTGCTGCCGACGTGGAACTCCGCCCCATTGATCGTCATGACGTTGTTCTGGAGCGTGTTCAGGCCGGTGATCTTGCCGCCGGTGAAGGTGGAGCCGTTGGAGGGAGTGAAGTTCGCGTTCTGGAAGTTGAGCGCTCCGCCGGTGACGTTGACGTATCCGTATTCGGACGAAGACCCGTTGTTGGCCCACGTGGTGGAGCGGCCGCCGAGGTTGACCACGCCGCTCCCGCTGACGTCGAGCCTCTTGGCGTTTACGGAGGCGAGCGTCAAGGGGATGGAGAACGACGAGCCGGGGCTGAGGGTGAGCGACCCGGCAGAGACGCTGACGATGGACGTGCCGAGGTTCGTGCCGCCCTGGGCGTTGAAGCTGAATGCTCCCGAGACGTTGACGGCGCCGCCGGAAATGGTCAGTTCGCCCGCCCCGCCATTGTTGCCGATCGTCATGGTCGTGACGGTCGCCGTCCCTCCGCTGACCACCATCTCGCCGCGCGAGGAGTTGGGGGTGAGGTTGAGCGTGGTCGCGGTGAGCGTGCCGCCGGCGAGGTTGTACCGGCCCGGGTCGGTGTTGGCCGGGGTTTGCCCGCTCGCAAGGCCGCTCCCGACATTGATTTGGCCGACCGTCAGCGTTCCGCCATTGTGATTGACCACGCCGCTGTTGCCCGAACCGGCCAGGCCGTTGGATCGGATGTCCACTATTCCGTTCACCGTCAGGTCGGCGCCGGTGTTGAGTTCGAGCGTTCCGCGGGTACCGCCGCCGGAGCCGACAGTCAAGGTGAAGCCCGAGTTGATCGTCGGGGCCGCCCCGGCGAGTTGGGCGGTGCGGTTGGTGGTGATCGCCGCGTTGATGCTGCCCGAGGGCACGAGGGCAGTCCAGTTGGTCCCGGTCAGGTAGTTGCCCGTGGTCGCCGTAAAACTGGTGATTTGCGCATGGGCCGAAGAACCTGCGAGAACGGCAAGCGACGCCAGCGGCAGCAGGAGGAAGGCCGGGGCACGAACCGCCGCGGCCGCAAAAGAAATCTGCCGCAGTCCGAACAGCGACACCGACGTGAACCGTCTCATGGCACACTCCTGATTCAAGAAGTCACACATAACCTTCGAACGGCTTTCTCGCCGCTCACCCCGACGAATAGAGAGATTACCGGGTTCGTTTAGCATGTCAAGCGGTGTTTGACATTATTCAGTTCGTGGCGTGCGGCTGGCTGAGGGCCCGAGGGCTGGGGCGGGCGGGGCTTGATTTCCAGGCTTTGGCTACCGCTCCGCACCTGCCGGCCCGGCGGCGGCGACGGCGGGAATCCCGCACTCGAGCCGGTACCGGAAGCCGGCATTCCTGGCCGGTTCCGGATACGGAAAGAGCCGCGATTCGTGCTTGTGCAGCCCGGGGTTGACGCTGAATCCGGCCCGGCCGGCGAAAATCGCGTGGACTCCTCCGGCCCCCTTCAGGTCCTGGGTTCCACGCGGGCCGATGCCCGCCGTCACATTCCGGCTGAGGCGGTACTGGACGAGTCCGCCGACGTTCGTCACGTCGATACCGGACTCGTCAAACTCGTACTCGACGGTGACGGCCTCGTTGCGGACGGCGATCGTCGAGCCCTCCAAGCTGACGACGCCGGGCTCGTCGCCGGGAAACCTCCCCGACTGCGGCGGCCCTTCGGCCTGCCAAAACTCCGTACCGCCGATGACCAGCGACGTGAACGTGCCGTCGGCGGCGATCACCGCCGAGTAGGTCTTGCCTGCCACCCGATACGAGCCGTCCTCCGCCCGGCGGATGTCCACGGTCGTGCACGGTGACGAAAGAGCGAGCAACGCAAAGTCGTGATGCGCGATCTCGAACTCGAACACCCCGGGGCCGATCCGCTCGGGCTGCCGGATCGCCACCGGCGCATCGCCGGCATGGGGGCTGCGGGCGCGAGGTCGGAACCACAACGTTTCCAGATCGCGGGCCCGCACGTCCTCGGACAAGCCGAGCGCCTCGAGGTCGAGCCGCAGGCGCACCTTGTAGCGCGCCGGCGTGGCCGGCGCCTGGGCGGCGGCGCGCGATGGCTCAGGGGACGGCTGGCGGCCCCGTTGGACGGCGTCGTACTCCTCGAGCGTCGGGGCGGCGGCGGACGACTCCGCGGCAGTCGGATCGGCGGCGGCCGCGGGGCCGAAGTTGCCCAGCGCGATCAAGCCCTTGCCATCCCGGGCCAGCACCAGGCCGCGCATCGCAGCGCCCTCGATTTTCAACGGGAAGCCATCCTCCCAGAAGCGGAAGACCCGGCAATCCGGCTGGCCGTATCCGAACCGGGCCATCTGCGTCTGCGCGAAGGCGACGTCTCCGCTTCCCGAATGGATGCGGATCTCGTGAGGAAAGCACGTGGCCATCAGGGTGCGGGTGAGCCAGTCGCGGCCGTGGAGCTTGCAGCCCGTGATGGCGACCGGCAGGTTGCCGGACTGCAGCCCCAGGCTTTGCGCCAGGATCAGGTCCGGCCCCTGGCGATCCTGCACGTCCAGATCCGCGAACGGCCCCTGGTCCCGCCATTCCCAGTCGAGGTTGACCGTGCCGAACGAGAGCATCGGAACGATGTTGGCGTTCGTCATGTGGATGTAGGTCAGCGGCCGCTTGCCCATGACATGCATCATGGTGGCGGTCCTCCTGACTAGGGCACGGAAGCCCATCAGATTGACTCCGGCCCGTGGGCGGCCGTCGTCGTCCACGTAGCCGGGCCCGCCCGCCTCGGCGGGCGTGTAGCACGGTCGCAGGAACCAGTTGTCCCAGTAGATGCCGTCGGCGAACGTCTCCAGCATCTTCCGGTGGTAAAAGAGCAGCATGTCGACGCGGCTGGGCACAGGCTCCACCTCGTACCAGACGCAACCGCCGGGATGGCCGGGAGCGGCCCGCAAGGGCCGATCCCCGCCCGCCATCCTCGGCCAACGCGGATCGACGATGTCGCCATGCACCCACTCGTCGAGGTAGGTGGTCAGAAACTCCAGGGTCTCATGCTGCGCGCCGCGGGGGTTGGTGTAGGGGATCAGATAGCGATACTTCGTGGTCTGCGGGCCGTTCGGGGGCGAGCCGCCGGACCATTGAAATCCGGCCCGCATGCCCGGCTCGATCTCCCGCCGCTGCTGGTCGGTCAGAGAGTCCAAGCGGGCGAACCACCGCTCCTCATACTCCTTGTCGATCACGCCGGTGCGGCGCTGCTCGGCCAGTTTGTGCCAGTAGGAAAAATCCTTGCCGCAGGGATAGACCGAGGTCGCGTAATACCGCCCGCCCCAGTACATGTTGCCGCCCCAAAAAGCGATCTGGACATCCTCGGTGGCCGGGTCGGTGTTCGTGGCCCACCACCGCCGCCAGTTGTACGGCTCCTCCGGCATCGGCTTCGCGGGCGTGGCCTGCAGGGCGAACGTGAGCCGGCGGGGCCGGTCGAGCCGCGCCGGCTTGGCGACGAGATTGAGCCGCAACAGCACCGTGTCGCCGTCGCGATCGACGACCATCATCGGGGTGGCCTGGTCGGTGATCCAGTCGCGATCGTTGTCGGCGGCGAAGCAGAGGCCGCGCTCGGGGCCGCCCAGGTAGATGAAGGGCACGAAGACGCCGTCGATGCGATCGCGGACGGCGGATGAATCCCAGACCGTGCCGGTCGCGCCGGCCTTCCCCGGCAAGGCGGGAATCCGTCCGGCGAAATGATGCCGCAGCGTCGTCGCCACCGGATGCATCAGCCAGGCCTCCGTGGCCTTGAGCGGGATCACGAGCTGTAGCCGGTCGAGTTCGGTCGCCGTGGGCGCCAGCTCGAGCGTGATCGTCTTCATCCCGTCGTAGTCATAGGCGAACCGCGTCGTTCCCGTGAGTGTTCCGGCTGCCCAACTGGCTTCGCCCCGCACCCGGGTCGGCGTGGCCTCGACGATGCGGGCCGGTGGTCCGGCGGCCCGATGCACCTTCCCGCCCAGCGTGGCCTCGAGCCGAACCGGTGCGGCAAGCAGCTCATGGTCCCGGCTCACCACCTGCCCCCAGAGCCCGGCCGCGGCATGGGTATGGCTGCGGAGCACGCTCCGCACGACCTGCCGATTGGGATCGACCTCGAGCGGCGTGAAAGGCGGGATCACGACGTCCTCCCGGCCGAGTTGGTTGCCCTCCCACTCGGGGCGGTCGCGACGGATGCCGCGCTCCTCGATGACCGGCTCCCCGGAGCCGGTCAGCGTCAGCGTCAGCGTGTAATCGCCCTCGGGCAGGTCGGGCACGGGCAGCGAAGCGCCGCCCGCCGCGATCGGCAGCTTCCCGGAGCGCTCGGCCAGAACCGCGGTCCCTTGCCGCGGCCGCAGGGACAGGTGCCAGTCCACGGAGTCGGCAGGCGGGTTCGGCAGGTGGATCCGGACCAGGTCATGGGAAGGATAGTAGGCGTAGCGAAAGTCCAGCGCGAGATCGGTGAACCGGCAGAGCAGATCCGCCTGCGTCGGGGGAGCGGCGAAAATCTGTACCTCCGCCGCGCCGGGATTGCCGGGGAGTCCCGGCGCGGGATGCCGCGAACGAAACTCCAGCCGCAGTTTCCGCGCCTTGACCGGCGCCGGCAGCGTGATCGGCTGCGGGCCATGGCCGTTCCGAAAGGCACCCTCGGCAACCGGGGCCGGAGCATCGTCGATGAAGACCGCGTAGTCCTTGAAGACCTCGAAACCCCAGGACGTTCGGCCGTAGTAGACCACCGTGGAGACCGTGACCGGCGCGGGCCAGGTGAAGACAAGCGAGGCCGGGAGGTCATCCTTGCCGACAGCCCACACGCTCCCCCGGTCGTCGCGACTGCCGGCTGCGGGCACGAACCCGTCGGCTGCCGCCGCCGCCATACCGATCTCGGGGCTGGCGGTCGTCACCGCGTCCGCCGCCAGGTCAGGGTTTTCCGGACCGGGCGCACCGGCGAGGCACGGGGCGGCGGCCAGAACGAGGGCCAACGGAATGCATCTCATGGTCCGGCTCCGAGGAGATCCGCTCGGCTGTCCTGGTGCCTCACGGCGGCACGTCCCGATGGGCGGCTTCGCTGAGCGGATTGCGGTTGTTGCGCAGCACCGGCGGCTCGGGGTCTCGCCAGCCGCGGGGCGCGTTGACGACCACGACCGGCTGGCCCGTGTTGTCGTGGATCCGCAGGTTGTCGGCGATCACGCCGCCCCGCGAGTGCCGCCAGCAGTGGATCGCGAGGCCGCCGCTCTTCATGACGTTGCCGATCACCTCGTAGCCGTCGAGGTTGAAGTTCGGCTCGATGCAGGTGACGGCCGTCTCCATGTAGTTGTGGTTGCACTTCACGTCGCGGAGGCGGCCGCGGTGCGACGGGTGGCCCAGCAGGTAGGCCGCGCCGTCGGGGTTGAGCGTGCGGGTGCCGAGGATCGTGATCCGCTCGGCGTCGAACGACTCTCCCGGGCCGACGCCGCCCCCCGGCAACAACTTCCCCGTGTGCGCGCCGTAGCACATCACCGAGCGGTTGGTGTCGGTCATCGTGATGCCCTGGATGAGCACGTCGCGGACGCGTCCGTGCACGAGCACGCAGGCGTTGATGTCCTTCACGAGGAAGCTCGGCTGGACGTTGCGGCCGGCGTTCATGTCGATCGTGCCCAGCCCCGTGATCCGCACGTTCTCGATGTATTCCGGCTGCGTGCCGTGGCCGATGCGGATGCCGTAGGCCTCCGGACCGTCGTAGGAGACGAACCACGTACTCCCCTCGTTGTGGCCCGTCGTGCTGCCGAATCGCACCTGCACGCCATGCGCCAGCTCCTGCCAGCCGCCCGTGATCGGAATGCCCTGGTGCGGCGTTTCTCTGAACTTGCTCGCCGAAGCCGCGACCTTCGCCGTGCCGTCGGGATTGACGACGTTCTGAAATACGCCCCAGGCGAACGTGTCGGGCCGGGCGGGCCGGCCGTCGGCACCAGCGGCGCCTTCGCCGTCGATCATGATCGTGAAGATCGACGGGCCGATGAAGTCGAACTCGCCCCCGAGTTCCAGGTCGTCGAGCTTCTTGCCGGCATCCTGGTCGGTGGTGATCTCGGGTGTGGCTTCGAGCTTCGTCTCGCCGTCGGCCAGCTTGAGCGTGGCCCCCGCGCGGAGGTCGATCGTGATCGGTTTCTCGACCGAGAGGATCGCCCGGTGCCGGCCGAGGCCGTGCTGATGCAGCCCCGGCAAGAACACGATCGTGTCGCCGGCCGCGGCCGCGTCGAGAATCGGCTGCGGCGGCTCGCCCGGACGGACGAGATGCTCGGCTGCGGCGGCGATGACCCCGGCGGTGGCCACCGCGACGATGGCCGACGACCCGATCGTCACAGCGTGCAGGGCGCGTCTCATGATGGGCTACGCCCCGCCGCCGTAGATCGCCAGGGCCCGCTCCGCCGAGGCCCCCTCGTGGATCATCGCCATGAAGGCGGCCACGATCCGGCCCGGGTTGGGGTGCTGGTAGATGTTCCGCCCGTAGACGAGGCCGTGGGCGCCCTGGGCGAGGAAGGCCGCCGCCTCGGCGAAGACCGTCTCGATCGGCTTGCGGCCGCCGCCGCGGACGAGCACGGGGCAGCGGGCCGCCGCGATCACCTCGTGGTAGTCCTCCGGATGGTCGGTCGGGTCGGCCTTGATCACGTCGGCACCGAGTTCCCGGGCCTGCCGGACGAGCGGCACGATCAGGTTCTTGTCGCCGTTGACCTGGTATCCCCCCTGCTGTTCGTTGGCCCGCAGCACGAGCGGCTCGATCATGAGCGGCATGCCGTATCGCTCGCAGACCGCCCGCAGCCGCGCGGCGTTGAGGCAGGTCTGGCGGTGCAGGTCGGGCTGGCCCGGCATGAGGAGCAGGTTGCAGACGACGGCGGCGGCATCGGCCTTGAGCGCGGCGATGATCGGCTCGTCCCAGTGCACGAGCTGGTTGAACATCACGGCGTGCGTCACGGGATTGTAGAGGTTCCCCACGTCGGTCCGCAGCACGAGCGCCGGCTTCCGCGGGCCCGGGATCTCCTGCAGGAGGTCGGCCTGGCCGATGTTCATCTGGATCGCGTCCGGCCCGGCGGCGACGAGCGACCGCACCACCGCGGGCATGTCTTCGAGCCCGTCGAGGAATGAATGCTCGTTGAAGGCACCGTGGTCGATCGCGACGTCGAGGCAACGGCCGTCGGCGGCGAGGAAGCGGTTGAGGCGGGCCTTGTGACTGCTGAAGCTCATGGTCCAGGATAGTTGACACTCCAAACGAAATTTGTCAAATGGGACGACGGTTTCAATAGAACGCGTAGACGCAGGGCGTGCCCGTGGCTGGAAGCCCGAAGCAAGAGCTCAGTGGAATGCGTGTGGCGTCATGGAAATGGATCGCGGTTTCCCTCGCTCGCGCAACCAGGTTCCAAGCAACCGGCTGATCGCGGTTTTTAACGTCCCTCCGTCCCCGACTGGAAGGATTCGATGCTGGTTCCCCACCTGATCGCCGGCCAGGCCGTCACCGCCGCGGCCGAGCATGGCGATGTCTTCAATCCGTCCACCGGCGAGGTGATCGCGCGAGTGCCGCTCGGCACCGCGGCCGACGTCGATGCGGCCGTGCAGGCGGCGCGGGCCGCGTTTGCCTCCTGGAGCGTGATGCCGCCGCCGAAGCGTTCGGCCGTGCTCTTCCGGTATCGCGACCTGCTCGAGAAGCACTTCGACGAACTGGCCCGGATAGTCACGAAAGAAAACGGCAAGACGCTCGACGAGGCCCGCGGCGACGTGCGGCGCGGCATCGAGGTGGTCGAATTTGCCTGCGGCATTTCGCACCTCGCGAAGGGGGAGAGCCTGTCGCAGGTAGCCGAACAGATCGACGCGGTAACGACCCGCGAGCCGCTGGGCGTGTGTGCCGGCATCACGCCCTTCAACTTCCCGGCAATGGTGCCGATGTGGATGTATCCCCTGGCGATCGCCTGCGGCAACACCTTCATTCTCAAGCCGAGCGAGAAGGTGCCGCTGACGGCGGTGCGGCTGGCGGAGCTCTTCACGGAGGCGGGCCTGCCGCCCGGCGTGTTCAACATCGTGCACGGCGGCCGCGAGGTGGTCGACGCGATCTGCACGCATCCAGCCATCGCGGCGGTGAGCTTCGTCGGCTCGTCGGGCGTGGCGGCCCACGTCTACGCCCTCGCGTCGCGGCACGGCAAACGGGTGCAAGCGGCCGGCGGCGCGAAGAACGTACTGCTCGTCATGCCCGACGCGGAGCCCGAGCCCACGCTACGGGCGATCCTGGGCTCGTCGTTCGGCTGCGCCGGCCAACGGTGCATGGCGGGTTCGGTGCTCATGGGCGTGGGGAAAGCGACGGCCGACGAGTGGCGGGAGCGGATCACGGCGGCGCTCGCGAGCCTGCGGGTGGCTGACACGTCGGCCGACGACCGGGCCGAGATGGGGCCCGTGATCGACGCTGGCGCCCAGCGGCGAGTGCGCAGCTTCATCGAGGCCGCGGCCGGCGAAGGGGCCGACGTGGCCTTCGACGGCGGCAAGAGCCTGCCCCCGCGCGGATTTTTCGTCGGCCCGGCGCTCGTCGACCGCGTCGAGCCCGGCATGCGGGTCTTCGAGGAGGAGATCTTCGGGCCGGTGCTCTCGCTCGTGCGGCCAACGTCGCTCGCCGAGGCGATCGCCACGATGAACAAGCTCTCCTTCGGCAACGGTGCGTCGATCTTCACCTCCAGCGGCGCCGCGGCGCGGCAGTTCGTTCGCGAGATGCAGGCCGGGATGATCGGCGTGAACGTGGGCGTGCCCGCGCCGATGGCGCTGTTCTCGTTTTCAGGCTGGAACCAGAGCTTCTTCGGCGATCTGCACGTGCAGGGGATCGAGGGCGTGATGTTCTACACGCGGCAGAAGTGCGTGCTCTCGCGCTGGGATGCGAGCTACGTGCGGTCGCAGGGATGGTGATGCCATGATGACGGCCACTGCCCCGGCCCAGTTCAACGTGCCCGCCGCCGTGATCATCGGGGGCGGTGCGTCGGGCCAGCTCGTGCCGCAGCTCGAGCGGCTCGGCGCCCGCCGCGTGCTTTTCGTCACCGACGGCTTCATGGTGTCGGCCGGGCTCGCGGGGCGGTTTGCGGCGGCGCTCGAGGCGGCCGGCCTCGCGGTGATCACGTTCGCCGACGTGCAGCCCGATCCGACCGATGAAACCGTCCGCGCGGCCACACGGCTCTTCGCCGCCGAGCGGTGCGATGCAATCGTGGCCTTGGGCGGCGGCAGCCCGATCGACGCGGCGAAGGCGGTGGCCGTGCTTGCGGTCAACGGCGAGCCCCTGGCCCACTTCCAGGGCTACCACCAGGTGCCCCGCGGCGGCGTGCCGCTCGTCGTGATTCCCACCACCGCCGGCACGGGCAGTGAGGTGACGAAGGTCGCGGTGATCACCGACACGGCCCGCGACGTGAAAATGATGATGCTCGACCGGCATCTGCTGCCGACGGTGGCCCTCGTCGACTACGAGCTCACGCTCTCGATGCCCGCTCCGCTTACCGCACACGTTGGCGTCGACACGCTCACGCACGGCATCGAGGCGTTCGTCTCGCGGAAGGCGACGGCGCTCACCGACATTCTCGCGCTCGAGTGCATCCGCCTCGTGGCCACGCACCTCGAGCGGGCCTGGCGGGTGCCGAGCGACCGCGAGGCCCGCGAGGGGATGATGCGGGCGGCCACACTCGGCGGCATGGCCTTCGCAAACGCGAGCGTCGCGCTCGTGCATGGGATGAGCCGGCCGATCGGCGCGGTCTTCCATGTGCCGCACGGGCTCTCCAACGCGGTGCTGCTGCCGGCCGTGACGCGGTTTTCGCTGCGGGGCGCCCCCGGCCGGTATGCGACCGTGGCCCGCGCGATGGGCCTGGCCGCCGCGGCCGATGGCGACGATGCCGCGGGTGCAAAACTCGTCGCGGGGCTTGCATCGCTCAACGCCCGGCTCGAGGTGCCGCCGCTCTCCGGCTGTCGCGGCGTGGACCGCAGGCGATTCGACGCGGTGAAGGAAAAGATGGCATCCGACGCGCTCGCCTCGGGCAGCCCGCTAAACAACCCCGTCGTGCCGACCGCCGCCGAAATCGTCGCGCTCTACGAGGAGGCGTGGTAACAAGCCGGCGGCTTGGAAGCCCGAAGCACGCCGGACTTCAGGCTTGCATCCTGGCGAGCCGATTGATAGAATAAAACCGTGTTTGTCTAGTCAACCGACCCCACCGAGAGCGAGGTCGCGATGCCCGTGGGCCTCCTGATCGCCGCCTGGGTGCTCGCTGTCGCGTGCCGTGTCGCCGCCGCGGCCGGGCCCGACTTTCAGCGGGAAATCCAGCCGCTCCTCGCCGAGCACTGCGCCCACTGCCACGGCATCGACGAGGCGACGCGGCAGGGAGGCCTGCGGCTCGACATCCGG
>JBIIYH010000099.1:0-9789 GCA_044346905.1 Pirellulales bacterium | reverse complement strand
GTGATCCCAGGCCAACGGCCGCAGGGCGTACCATGATGGAGCGATCAGTCGCCCCCGCACGGAAATCATCATGGGCATTGAACTTCACGACTTTTCCTGGGACAGGATGATCGAGGCCGTGCAAGCCGTCCGTGAACGGGCGCTGCGGGCGACAGCCGCGCTCGAACAAGCGGGGATTCCCTACTGCGTGGCCGGCGGCAACGCCGTCGCCGCCTGGGTGGCGCGGGTCGATCGGGCCGCCGTCCGCAACACGCAAGACGTCGACATCCTCGTCCGACGCAGCGACCTCGACCAGATCACGGTGGCCTTGGAGGCGGCCGGCTTCGTACGGGCCACCGTGATGGACGTGGTCTGCTTCATCGACGGCCCGCAGGGTAGCCCGCGGGATGCGGTGCATCTGCTGTTTGCCAATGAGAAGGTGCGGGAGTCGTATCCCGTGCCCACGGCGGACGTCACCGAGCAGGAGCGGGCCGACGACTATTGCATCGCTTCACTCGAGGCGCTCGTGCGGATGAAGCTCAACGCGTTTCGTCGCAAGGACCAGGTGCACCTCGGCGACCTGATCTCGCTCGGCCTCGTCGATGCCTCCTGGATCCCGCGGCTCGTGCCCGAGCATGCCGCCCGGCTCCAGCAGCTCCTCGATGATCCCGACGGCTGACCCGCGCTCAGCCACTCGGCGAGTTGCGGGCGTCTGTCCGAACGGCATTTCGAGCAACTGGGCGGGAAAGGCCATGGCTTGGGCGGCAGTGGGTAGACCGCTTTCGTAACATACCCCGCGTTATGCTTTCAGCTCACGCACCTGCCAGGGGATCTTCCGCATGGATGACGCGATGCGATTTCAGGGCCTCGCCGGGGTGGCGGGGATTCTCGCCCTCTGCTGGGCGATCTCGGAGAACCGCCGGGCGATCTCGCTGCGGATGGTGATCGGCGGCCTTCTGCTCCAGGTGGGCCTGGGAGTGGCGCTCCTGCAGAGCGCGGCGGGCCGCAGCGTGCTCGACGCGGCGGCGGCCTGGGTGAACTCGATCCTGGCCTGTGCGCTCGAGGGGGCGCGGTTTCTGTTCGGCGACAAACTCGTCGCCAGCGACGGGCCGGCCGGCTTCGTGTTCGCCTTCCAGGTGCTGCCCACGATCGTGTTCGTGGCGGCGCTGTTCGCCGTGCTCTACCACCTGGGCGTGATGCAGTTGGTGATCCGGGGCGTGGCCTGGGTGACGGCCCGCCTGCTCGGCTCGAGCGGCGCCGAGACCATGAACGCCGCCGCCTCGATCTTCTTGGGCCAGACCGAGGCCCCGCTCACGATCCGCCCCTTCCTCGCCCGGCTCACCCGTTCCGAGCTCTTGGTGGTGATGGTCAGCGGCATGGGGCTCGTCTCCGGCGGGATGCTCGCCGCCTACATCGGCTTCATCGGCGGGGGCGACGAGGGCCTGCGGGCCGCCGCCTCCCGCAGCCTCTTGACGGCGATCCTGATGACGTTTCCGGCCACGATCTACCTGGCCAAGATCGTGGTGCCCGAGACGGACGCGCCCGAGACGCTCGGCCGCCTGGCCCTCGACGACGAGCGGCCCGACGCCAACCTGATCGACGCGGCGGCCCGGGGCACCCGCGAAGGCCTGATGCTGGCCGTGAACGTGGGCGCGATCCTGATCGCCTTCATCGCGCTGGTGACGCTCGTCAACCTCGGCCTGGGCTGGCTCGGCGGCTTCTTGGCCGACCCTGACTTGTCGGTGGAAAAAATCCTGGGCTGGCTCCTGGCCCCGCTGGCCTGGCTGATCGGCGTGCCCTGGAGCGAGTGCGGCACGGTCGGTGGCCTGCTCGGGATCCGCACGGTGACCAACGAGGCGGTGGCCTATCAGGAGCTCGGCAAGCTCGCCCGGGGCGGCGGGCTCGGGCCCCGGGGCACGATGCTCGCCACGATCGCGATGTGCAGCTTCGCCAACCTCTCGAGCATCGGGATCCAGGTGGGCGGGATCGGGGCGCTCGTGCCCGAGCGGCGGGCCGACCTGGCCCGGCTGGGCCTCAAGGCGCTCATGGTAGCGACCCTCGCCACGGCGCTCTCCGCCGCGATCGCCGGCGTGGTGGCCTGAGCAGGCTCGGCACTACCGGGCCGGTAGGTCGCAGCGGCTGCCGAAGGCGCCGCGGGCCGCGATCGCCGCGGCCACCTCGGGGGTGACGAGCTCCTGCCAGGAGGGATCGCCCGAGCAGAGCCGGTCGCGGACCTCGTCGCTGGAATAGGTCCGCAGGGTCGCGGGATCGCACTGGAGCCCGCGGACCAGGCCATTGGCCCGCAGGTGCTCGAGCAGGTGCGCCAGATGCGGGGCCACGCGGAGGGTGTCGGCCGTCACGACGCCGCCGTCGATCGCGTCGCGGGTGGGATGCACGTAGAGCCGAGCTGAATGGGCGAACAGCCGGCCGAAGGCTTCGAGGATCCCGCCGCCCAACCGGGCGTAATGCCGCTCGTCGAACACCGCCCGCAAGAGCGGCACTCCCAGCACGAAACCCGTCCGCGAGACATGGCGGGCGGCCAGGTAGGCGGCCAGATCATGAAAGGCGCCAAGCGAGCTGACGAGCACCATCTTGCCGGCCGCGGCGATCAGTTCGACCCGGTCGAGGAAGTCGACGTCGGCCTCCCGCGGGCCGCCCCGGAGGCTCGTGGTCGAGATCTCCAAGAGTTCGGCGATCTCGGTCGCCCCGTCGGCCGCGAAGGCCGCCTTGGCCCGGTCCAGCATCTCGAGGTTGAGCCTGGTCACCGGCGCGAACCGGCCCCGCTCCACGAGCAGGCACTTCTTCCGCACCGCCTCGGCGGCGAGCGCCGGCTTGCCGGCCGGGTCGAAGAGCACCGCGGGCGTGTAGCCGCGGTGGACGAGCCCGAGCGACAAAAGGCGGTTGTCGGCCCCGGGGAAGGCCGGGCCGCGCACGGCCAGC
Organism: Pirellulales bacterium; assembly: GCA_044346905.1. GTDB lineage: Bacteria > Planctomycetota > Planctomycetia > Pirellulales > UBA1268 > QWPN01. Next base: position 6,870 of record JBIIYH010000099.1, on the reverse strand, counting down.
CAGTCGATCTCGATCCGCTCGGGGCCGATCTCGTCGAGCAGGGAGTCGAGCATCCGGGCGGGATCCCGCCAGTGCACGAGCGCCGCGTGGACCACGTTCACGCCCAGTCGGCCGACCGCCTCCTGCTGGAGCGGGTTGGTGGGATCGAGCAGCCGGACATGGAGCACCAGATCGCTCGGCTCGGACCGAAAGGCGTGCTGGAAGCGGACCGCGACCCAGCCGTGGCAGTCGTTGCCGCCGGAGAAGGAGCGGGCGGCGACGGTGTCGGCGAAGGCGAAGAACCGGGTTCGCTCGCCGCGGGCGGGGTCAAGCCGCTCCCGCAGGAGGCCGAACTCGTGGTCGATCATCTCCTCGACTCGCTCCCGCGACACGTATCTGGGCGCCTTCCCGTAGATCGCGTCACTGAAGGTCATGTCGTAGGCCGACATGGTCTTGGCGACGGTGCCCGCCGCACCGCCCACCGAGAAGAACCAGCGGGCCACCTCCTGGCCGGCCCCGATCTCGGCGAACGTGCCGTAGACGTCCGGGTCGAGATTGAGCGCGAGCGCCCGCTCGGCGGTCGGATCGATCGGGCGGTGCATCGACATCGCTCCGGGGAGCCAGAGCCGCTAGCCCGTGAACAGCGTGGCCAGCCAGTAGAGGCCGCCGGAGAGGGCCATCGCGACCGGGAGCGTCAGGATCCAGGCCAGGGCGATCTCCCGGACGGTCTCGGGCTGGATGCCCGACTTGTTGGCCCACATCGTGCCGGCCACGCCGCTGGACAGCACGTGGGTGGTGCTCACCGGCAGGCCGCCCACGTCGGCCAGGCCGATCGTGGTCGCCGCCACCAGTTCGGCCGCGGCCCCCTGGGCGTAGGTGAGGTGGGTCTTGCCGATCTTCTCGCCCACGGTGACCACGATCCGCTGCCAGCCCACCATCGTGCCCAGGCCGAGGCAGAGGGCCACGCCCATCTTGACCCACTCCGGCACGTATTCGACAGGTTCAGACAGCTTGCCGGCCAGGCTCTTGAGCACCTTGCGGCGATCCTCGGCCATCCGGTCGCCGAAGGTGTGGACGAGCGTCCGGACCGAGGCGCCGAGCTCCACCAGGTGGGTCCGCAGCTCCCAGCGGCCCTCGTCGTCGAGGTCGTGAAAGCTCGTCTTGCCGTCGAGCGTAGCGACCACCTGCCGGGCCAGCGGCAGGGGGTCGAGCGTGGCGAGCACGGCGTCGGCCCGCGGATAGGGGTCGAAGACCTTGTCCACCATGCTCCGCGGCTCGAAGACATCGAAGGTGGAATAGGGCTCGATCGAGGCGGCCACGGCCCGATCCTTCTCGAACTCGAGCGCCTTGGGGTCCTTGAGGAGTTCCTCGACGCGGCTCGTGGCCAGGTGCTCGGCCTTGAGGGCCTCCATCACCTTGACGATGCCGGGGTCGGAGAGCTCCTGTTCGAGCTGCTTGGCGGCCGCGACCGTGGCCGAGACCTCGGCGTGGCTCGAGCCCATGTCGAGCGCGTAGGCGGCCGGCACGATCCCGATCAGGACGAGCATGATCAGGCCCATGCCCTTCTGGCCGTCGTTGGAGCCGTGGGCGAAACTCACCCCGGTGCAGGTGCCGATCAGGATCCCGCGAATCCACCAGGGCGGAGGGCTGTCGTCCTTGGGCGGCTCGTAGAGCTCCTTGGCCGGCACCAGCTTCTGGAGCACCAGCAGCAGCCCTGCCGCCAGTCCGAAGCCGATCAGGGGTGAGAAGAGCAAGGCCGCGCCCACCTCCGAGGCTTTGTGCCAGTTGATGCCCTTGGAGAGGCTGCCGTGCTCGAGCCAGGCGTTCATCATGCCCACACCCATGATCGAGCCGATCAGCGAGTGCGAGCTCGAGGCCGGCAGGCCGCGATACCAGGTGGCGAAGTTCCAGATGATCGCCGCCAGGAGCAAGGCCAGCACCATCGCCAGGCCCTTGCCCGTCTTGATGTTGACCAACAGGTCCACCGGGAGCAGGTGCACGATGCTGAAGGCCACGCCGATCCCGCCGGCATGCACGCCGATGAAGTTCCAGATCCCCGACCAGACGACGGCGGGCGTGGGCTTGAGCGACTTGGTGTAGATCACCGTCGCCACGGCGTTGGCCGTGTCGTGGAAGCCGTTGATGCACTCGAAGCCGAAGGCGATCACGAGCGCCACGATCAGCAGGACCACCTGGCCGGTGGAGAGCGTGCCGATCGCGTCGAGGAATTCCATGGTGACCCTTCCAAAGCATCCTGCGGCAAAGCGTTCAAACTAGGTGGCAACTGGGGGGTGAACAAGCGGCAGAAGGGAGGCACACGGAAATCTCACAAGGGAGCCCGCGCCACCGGCTCCGGGCCGAACCGAAACCGCCCGGGCCGCGTACAATCCGAGCGGTTTTTCCCGGGATTGGAGGCGACGAGGTGGCGGCAGGCGAGCGGCTCGAGGTGCGGCGGTGGCTGGCCGGGACGGCGATCGCCTACTGGCACCACGGGATCGACATGGGCGACGGCACGGTCGTGCACGCCCGGCCCCACGACTTCCGCAATCCCTTCGGCGGTGGAAGCGTGGTGCGGACCTCGCTCGAGGAGTTCGCCGAGGGCCAGGAGGTGCGGCCGACCCGTGAGCCGCCGGCCGGGTTTCCGGCGGAGGAGGTGGCCCGCCGGGCGGCGGCCCTCGTGGGCCGTGACGGCTACTGCCCCGTGGTCGCCAACTGCGAGCATTTCGCGAGTTGGTGTGCCACGGGCGAACGCCGCAGTCGCCAGGTCGAGGCGGTGGTGCGGCGGGTCGTGACGGTGGCGGCCACGGTCGTGGCGGGCATCGTCGCCCTCCGCGGCGGCCGGGCCGTGGCCGGAGATCGCTAAGCCAGCTCAGTAGTCGCTGAGTGAGCCCGGCCGCCAGGAGACACGCAGGGCGTTCAGCACCGCGACCACGTCGATCGCCTCCTGGACGAGTGCCCCGGCCGCGGGCGGCAAGAGGCCCGCGGCGGCGAAGCCCATGCCGACCAGGCTCGCAGCCATCCCGCCCACCGCGCTTTGCAGGGCGATCGACCGCAGCCGGCCGGCGATGTGGAAGAGCTCATCGACCCGCTCGAGCGACTGGTCCATCACGACCGCTCCGGCCGCTTCACCCGTGACGTCGCTGGCGGTGCCGATCGCGATCCCGACGGTGGCGGCGGCGAGCGCTGGTGCGTCGTTGATGCCGTCGCCCACGAACAGGGTCGGCGCCTGCCTGACCGCCTCCTCGACGATCGCGAGCTTGCCCTCGGGCGACACCTCGGCGTGGACCTCGTCGATCCCCACCACCTCGGCGAGCCAGCGGACCTCGCTCTCGCGGTCACCCGAGACGAGCATCACGCGGGTGAGGCCGTGGGACGGCTGGAGGTGATCGATGAAGGGCCGGCCGTCAGCCCGCGGCGAATCGTGAAACCGAAGCACCGCTGCGGCCTCCCCGTCGACCACCACCACGCACTCGAGGCCCCCGGTCTGGGGAGGCAGCTGGGCCGCGACGGCGGGGGTGGCCGCGGCGAGTTTGTGGCGGCTCGTGATCGCCACCGCATGCTCGCGACCCGTGGGGGCTGTGACACGGCCCACGAGCCCCCGCCCCGGCTTCTCGGCCACCTCCTCGACCTGTCCGCGGGCGAGCGACCGCTCCGCGGCGGCCGCCACCACCGCCGCGGCCAGCGGGTGGCGGGAATACTGCTCGAGGCTCGCGGCGAGCGCGAGCGCGTCGTCGGCCGGGAGCGTCGAGACGGCGACCACGTCGGTCAGCCGCGGTTCGCCGTAGGTGAGCGTGCCGGTCTTGTCGAAGATCGCGGTCCGGCAGGTGTCGAGCCGCTCGAGCACGGCCGGGTCGCGGATCACGATCCCGCGCTTGGCCGCCAACGAGACGGCGCCGATGATCGCCACCGGAATCGCGATCAGGAGCGGGCAGGGCGTGGCCACGACGAGCACCGCCAGAAACCGCACGGGGCTGTCGCTCGCCCACCAGGCGGCCGCCGCCAGGGCGAGCGCGAGCGGCGTGTAGAGCGCCCCGAGCGAATCGGCCAGCCGCCGCAGCCGGGGCCGGCGCGACTCGCTCGTCTCGAGCACCTCCATGATCTTGGCGTAGCGGCTGTCGGCGGCCACGCGATCGGCGCGGATCTCGAGGGCCGACTCGCCATTGATCGCCCCGGACAAGACTCCCGAGCCGGGGGCCTTCGGGGTCCGGTAGGGCTCGCCGGTGAGGTAGCTTTCGTCCATCGTGCCGCGGCCGGAGACCACCGTGCCGTCCACCGGGCAGATCTCGTGCGGCAAGACGACGACCAGATCCCCGACCGCGATCGCGGCCAGCGGCACGTCGACGGGCTGGCCGTCGGACTTGCGGTGGGCCAGCGACGGCATCCTGCGGGCGAGGGCTGCGAGCACGTCGCCGGCGCGGCTCACCGCCCGGCGCTCGAGCGCCTCGCCGCCGGAGAGCATCAGCACCACGAGCACGCCGGCCAGATACTCTCCCAGCACGACGCTGGTCACGATCGAGATCCCGGCCAGGAGATCCGAGCCGAAGGTACCCGTGACCAGTTTGGCCAGCAGGTCGCCCACGAGCGGAATCCCGCCGGCCAGGAGCATGAGCACCAGTGGCAAGTCCGCCAGCACGAGCCCCCGGCCCGGGAAGAAGCGGCCCGGGTCGAGCGGCCCGAGCGACACCGGCCGCGTGGCCAGGCCCGACCACTGGATCACGGCCCAGGCCACGAGCGACAGGATCGCTCCGGCCGCGATCAGGTCCGTGACGGGCAGCCGGTGCCAGACGGATGGACGAGTAGCGCCGGCAGCGGGCTGGAGGGCGGTCATTCGATTCAGGTGGCTTCGCCGGATGTGCCGCGGGCCTGTGGTCTCAGCTGTGCATTCGCGGCAGCGGATCGCCCTGCTCGATGATCGCCGCTTCGGCGGCGGCAAGTTCCTTGAGCCGCTCCCGCACGGTCTCCTCCGGGGCGAAGTCGGCCGCGAGCCGGACGTAGGTCGAATGGTGGCGGGCCTCCGACTCGAACAGGCCGCGATAGAAGTCGCGGAGTTCGGGGTCGTTTACATGCTCGCCCAAGAGCGCAAACCGCTCGCAGCTGCGGGCCTCGATCAGGCCCGCGACGAGCAGGCGATCGACGGCTCGGCCGGGCTCCTGCTTGCGGACGAGCTCGTGGAGCCGTGGTCCGTAAGAGCTGGGCGAGAGCTTGCGAAACGCAATCCCGCGGCGTTCCAGGAGGTCGAGCACCATCCGGAAGTGCTCGAGTTCCTCGTTCACGATCGCGGTCATCGCCCGGGCGAGGTCGGTGTGGTCCACGTAGGAGAAGAGCAGGTTCATCGCCACGCCGGCCGCCTTCTTCTCGCAGTGGGCATGGTCGACGAGCACCTCGTCGAGGTGGGCATCCACCTGGGCGAGCCAGCGGGCAGCGGAGGCGGATTGCAGGCTGAGCATGGGGATCAGATTCCGGACCGGCTCCGGCGGCCTGGTTGCGTGCCGCTGGTGCCAGGGGCCATCATAGTCCCTGCCGCGGGCTGCCCGCCCGTGCCCTCGGAGGCGGCTACGGGCCGCGACCGCATGATCGCCTTCGACCGCCCACCCGCCGACAGGCCACCCGAGCGGAACGTGCTGGGGGGTCCGCTGGCCAGTTGCTCCCGCGAGCCCCTCACGGGGTTCTTTCGCGACGGCTGCTGCCGCACCGGGCCCGACGACCTGGGCGTGCATACGGTCTGCGCGGTGATGACCGAAGAGTTTCTCGCGTTCACCGTGAAGGCCGGCAACGACCTGGTCACGCCTCAGCCGCAGTGGGGCTTTCCGGGGCTACTTCCGGGCGACCGCTGGTGCCTGTGTGCCGAGCGGTGGCTCGAGGCCGCCAAGGCGGGCCAGGCTCCGCCGGTGGTGCTCGAGGCCACGCACGAGAAGTCGCTTGCGATCGTGCCCCGGGACCTGCTCGAGCGGCACGCCTTCAAGCCGTCATGAGCGACTGGCTCTTGCCGCTGGCCGTCCTGGCCGTGGCGATCCTCTATGCCTCGGTCGGCCATGCCGGAGCCACGGGCTACATCGCGGTGATGGGCCTCGTGGGCCTCGCGCCGGAGGTGATCCGGCCGACGGCCCTGGTGCTCAATCTCGTCGTGGCGGCCATCGGCACGGTGCAGTTCGCCCGGGCCGGTCACGTCCGTCGCGACCTGCTCGTGCCGCTGGCGATCGCGAGTGTGCCGGCCGCGGCGGTGGGCGGCGCCTTGTCGCTGCCGACGTCCGTGTTCGAGGGCCTGCTCGGGCTCGTGCTCGCCTTCTCGGCCCTGCGGCTCGCCCGCGAAGTGCTCTGGTCACGGGCGACCGCCGGCCTCGCGAGTGAGCATCCGACGGCGATGGGCCGGCTTTCGATGCCCCTGCTTGCGGCCATCGGCGCGGGCCTCGGCCTGGCCTCGGGGCTCACGGGCACAGGGGGCGGCGTGTTCCTCACGCCCCTCTTGCTCGCGCTGCGAGTGGCGACGACGCGGCAGGTGGCGGCCGTGTCGGTGGTGTTCATTCTCGTCAACTCCGCCGCGGGCCTGGTCGGCTGGCTGGTCGGTGGCCGCAGCCTTGCGGCGATCGATCCCTGGGTCGTGACGGCGGCGGCGGCTGGGGGCCTCATCGGCTCGCAGGCGGGCGCGTTTCAGTTGCCGGTCCGCTGGCTCCGGCTCCTGATGGCGGTGGTGCTCGCGGTGGCGAGCGTGAAGCTCCTGGGCGAAAGCCTGCGGCTGGCGACCGAGGGAGCTGCCTCGACCGGCCCTGACGCTCAATGAGCGGCGGCCTTCGAAAAGAGGTTCAGCACCACGACGCCGGCCACGATCAGGCCCATGCCGGCGAGCGCCGCGGCGTCGAGCTTTTGCCCCAGGAACAGCCAGCCGATCGCGGC
>JBIIYH010000320.1:0-3382 GCA_044346905.1 Pirellulales bacterium | reverse complement strand
CCGAAGCCCACGGCTACCTCGGGGCGATCTCCGACCTGCTCGGCCGCCCGGTCTCGATCGTGTCGGTCGGCCCCGACCGCGAGCAGACGATTCTCCGCGCCCGCCCGACCTCCCGCCGACCGCCATGGCAAGCATCCCAACCGAGCCCCGTGGCGGGAGCCTGACGGCCCCCCCCGAACCTCGCCCCGCGCCGGAGTCCGCCCCGGCCCGCGCGGTGCTGCCCCGCCACGTCGCCATCATCATGGACGGCAACGGCCGCTGGGCGCAGCAACGCGGCCTGCCCCGGATCGCGGGGCACCGTCAGGGCGTCACGAGCGTGCGGCGAATCACCGAGCATGCCGCCCGGTTGGGGATCGAGCAGCTCACGCTGTACTGCCTGTCGAGCGAGAACTGGCGGCGGCCCGAGGCGGAGCTCTCGTTTCTGATGCAGCTCCTCGGCCACTACATGATCGAGGAGCGGGACCTCTTGATGCGGCAGCGGATCCGGCTTTCCGTGATCGGCAGTCGCGAGGGGCTGCCCACCGGCACGCTCGCCGACGTGGACCGCACCGTCGAGCTCTGCGCCGGCAACCAGGGAATGCGGCTCTGCTTGGCCGTCAACTACGGCTCCCGCGGCGAGATCGTGGCGGCGGCGCGGTCGTTGGCCCGCGACGCGGCTGCGGGCCGCCTCGATCCCGAAGCCATCGACGAGGCGGCCTTCGCGGCCCGGCTGACCACGGCCGGAATGCCCGATCCCGATCTGTTGATCCGCACGGCCGGTGAGATGCGGATCAGCAACTTCCTGCTCTGGCAGATCAGCTACGCGGAGCTCTGGGTGACGCCCGTCTTCTGGCCCGAGTTTGCGGAGGCCCACTTCGACGAGGCGCTCGCAGACTTCGCCCGACGCGACCGGCGGTTCGGGGGGATCGGGCCATCGTGACCACCACCACCGTTCCCTCTTCGCGGCTCGGCGCGCTCGTCTCTCGAGCGATCGTCACGGTGATCGCCGCCGGCGGGTTCGCCGGGCTGTGCTGGGCCGACGCCACGAGCCTGTTCGCCACGGCGCCGGCCTGGTGGCTCGCACCGGTGGCATCAGCGCTGGCGTTCGGCGCCGCCGCGGAGGCCGTGCGGATGGCGGCCAGTCGGGGGCCGGCAGTCCGAGGCATGTTCGTGCCGCTGGCGGCCGCCGCCATCCCGCTGGTGGCCGTCGCCGCGGCGCGGGCCCCGGCCGCCATCGGGAGCGGGCCGGCGGCGGTCATCGGCTGGGCCGCCGTGGCCCTGGCCGCGGGAGTCGGTCTCGCGCTGGTGATCGAGGTGGCCCGCTATCGCCCGGGGAGCGGCAGCTTGGCCCGCGTCGCGGTCGCGGCCACGGCGCTCACGGCCATCGGCCTGCCCGTCGCGTTCATGGTGGGCTTGAGGCTGTTGGGCGGCGCGGGCGGTCCGGCCTGCCTGGTGCCGCTGGTGAGCATGGTGGCGGTGGTCAAGGGAGGCGACATCGCCGCCTACGTCGTGGGCTCGCTCGTGGGCCGTCACAAACTGGCGGCCGTCGTGAGCCCGGGCAAGACCTGGGAGGGGGCGGCCGCGTCGCTCGTGGCCTCGCTGTCCGTTGCTTGGTTGATCCTCGAGCAGTCGGGCTGGAGCGACGGGCGGCAGCCCTGGGGCGGTTGGGCCGTGTATGGCCTGGCCGTCGGCGTCGCCGGCATGCTCGGCGACCTTTCGGAGTCGCTCGTGAAGCGGGAACTGGCGGCCAAGGATTCGGGCCGCTCGCTCGGCGGGCTGGGGGGATTTTTGGACCTGATCGACGCCCCGCTCGCGGCGGCGCCCGTAGCCTGGCTACTCTGGGTGCTGGGGTGATCGCCCTGCCTGCCACCTTGAGGTATAGTAAGGCAGCGTCGCTGCCTGTCCGTTCCCCCGAGACCGCCGGCTGAATCGAGCTGTGGCGGGTTTCGATGCCTCGCTCCACGATCGCGGTCGTCGACACCAAGCGTCTCAGCGCCGTCTTCGGTCCGCGGGATAGCCACCTCCGCCGGATCCGCGAGGCGCTCGGCGTCGGGATCGCGGCCCGCGGTGACGCGATCCACATCGACGGCGAGGAGCACGCCGTGCTCCGGGCCACGGAGGTCTTCGAGGAGCTCGACCGTCTTGCCCGCGAGCACGGGGGCGTGGAGCGGGACGAGGTGGACCGGCTGCTGCGGATCGCCACGGGCGAGGAGTTCGCGGTGCATCGGCCCGAGCCGATCGAGGTCCACCGCCCCGGCGGGCAGCTCGTGGCGAAGTCGCCGGGCCAGGCGGCCTACGTGCAGGCGATCCGCCAGCACGACGTCGTGCTTTGCACCGGCCCGGCCGGCAGCGGCAAGACCTTCCTCGCCGTGGCCATGGCCGTGGCGTCGCTGCGGGCCGAGCAGGTCAAGAAGATCGTGCTCGTCCGTCCGGCGGTCGAGGCGGGGGAGAGTCTCGGCTACCTGCCGGGCGACCTCCAGGCCAAGATCAACCCGTACTTGCGGCCCTTGATGGACGCGCTCCGGGAGATGATGGACTACGACCAGCTCAAGCGGCTCACCGAGCAGGACATCGTGGAGATGATTCCGCTGGCCTACATGCGCGGCCGCACGCTCAACCACGCCTTCATCATCCTCGACGAGGCCCAGAACACGACCATCTCGCAGATGAAGATGTTTTTGACGCGGCTGGGGATCGGCTCGAGGATGGTGATCGCCGGCGACACCACGCAGATCGACCTGCCTCCCGACCGGCAGAGCGGCCTGATCGACGCGATCCGGCGGCTCCGCGACGTGCCCGGTTGCAGCCAGGTGACGCTCGGCGGAGCCGACATCGTCCGCCACTCGCTGGTGCAGCGGATCGTCGAGGCCTACGACCGGTAGCCGCCATGCCCTTCGTCTCCCCCTCACCGCGTCGCCGTCCCCGCCGCTCGGGGTCGGTGGATCTCCCGCACGGGTTTTGGGGGATGCTGGCCGGCAAGGTGTCGCGGCCCGACGTGCTGCTGAGGCTGGGGCTTTGCCTGGCGGCGGCGCTGGTGCTCTTGGTGGTGCTCCGGGGCTGGGCCGAGCCGTTCGCCTATCGCGTCGGCTCGGTGCCCGTCCACGGGATCGTGTCGCGGGTCGAGTTCGAGCGGCCCGATGCCGACGCCACCCGCCGCGCTCGGACCACGGCGGCCGCCAAGGTCCGTGTCGTGTATGCACAGGACAAGGCGCCGATCGTCCGCCTGCGGGACGGGCTCAAGAACCGGGCCACGGAGCTGACCGCGGCCGAGTCCCTGGCGGCGGTACCGCGGGAGGCCTGGCTCGAGTTCGCCCCCGAGGCCGCCGCCGTGCTCGAGCATCTGCCGCCCCCCTTGCCGGTGCCCATGGCGCCCGAACCGCCCGACCTGGCGACGACGCAGCCG
>JBIIYH010000073.1:0-11688 GCA_044346905.1 Pirellulales bacterium | reverse complement strand
GCGGCCGCCGGGCGGAGGCCCGGGAAGGCGGCAGGGGGCATGGATGCCCCTGCAGCCGTAAAGCCAGTGCGGCCGCCGGGCGGAGGCCCGGTAAGGCGGCAATGGCCAGGGATGGCATTGCCGCCGTGAAGCTGGATGGCCCGCCGGGCGTAAAAATAGTCACGGGGGCCAGGCGACTGGTCGCCTGGCCCCCGCTTGTTCACGACACGGAAGAAATCGTCACCGCATCAGCGGCAACGACGGCAGCCACGCTTCTTGCCACCGCAGCCGCCGCAGGCCGAAGCCTCGCCGCCGCAGGCACCGGCATCGCCGCAGGCGCCGGCGTCACCGCCGCACGCACCAGCGTCGCCGCCGCAGGCACCGGCGTCACCGCCGGCACCGGCACCACCGCAGTTGTCAGCGGGCACCTCGACGGCGACCGTGACGCACTTGGTGACGGGGACTTCCTTCGTGACCGTCACCGGAACGCGGACCGTGTAGGTCGACGTCTTGGTCTCGGGCACGCAGTCATACACGGTGACCGTGTAGGACTCTTCCTTCTGCGAGGGGACCATGACCGTGTAGGAAACTTCCTTGGTCATCGTCTCCGGCACGCACTTGGTCACGGTGTACTCGCGAGTCTTGGTCTCGCTGCGGTACTTCGTGACGTTGACGGTGCGGCTCTTCTGCTCCGGCACCATCTTCGTGACCGTGTAGTTGCGGGTCCGCTCCTCCGGCACCATGGTGGTGACGGTGTAGCTGCGGGTCCGCTCCTCGGGACGGTACTTGGTGACGCTGACCGAGCGGGTCTTCGTCTCCGGCACCATCTTGGTCACGGTGTAGCTGCGAGTCCGCTCCTCCGGACGGTACTTGGTGACGCTGACCGAGCGGGTCTTCGTCTCCGGCACCATCTTGGTCACGGTGTAGCTGCGGGTCCGCTCCTCGGGACGGCACTTGGTGACCGTGTAGGTGCGGGTCCGCTCCTCGCTGCGATACTTCGTCACGGTGGACATCCGGGAGCGCTGCTCCTGGCGGCACTTGGTGACCGTGTAGGAGTAGGGAACCTCCTCGGTGACGCACTGGTAGGTGGTCACGGGGACTTCCTTCGTCTCACACGTCGGCACCCAGACCTTCTTGCAGCAGACCTTCTCGGGGCACGGGCAGCCGCAGGCGTCAACGCCGCCGCCGACCGTGTACTGCTCGGTCTGCCACGACCCACCGCGGACCTGCACCGTCTTCGACGACTGGACCGGGACGCGCTTCTGCACGGTCCGGCTGCCGGTCATCTCCTCGGTGTAGGGCACGTTCACCGTGTAGGTCTGCTCGACCTGCTCGGTGTAGGGCACACTGACGGAGTAGGTCGAGACCTTCTCCTCGGTGTAGGGCACCATGACGGTGTAGGTGGAGGTCTTCTCCTCCTGCACCGGCACGCTCACCGTGTAGGTCTGCTCGACCTGCTCGGTGTAGGGGACCGAAACCGTGTAGGTCGAGGTCTTCTCCTCGGGCACGGCGGTCATCACCGTGTAGGTCTGCTCGACCTGCTCGGTGTAGGGGACCGAAACCGTGTAGCTCGAGGTCTTCTCCTCGGACTTCGGCACCATGACGGTGTAGGTGGAGGTCTTCTCCTCCTGCACCGGCACGCTCACCGTGTAGGTCTGCTCGACCGACTCGGTGTAGGGGACCTGGACCGTGTACTCGGCCGTCTTGGTCTCCGTGACGTTCTTGTTGACCGTGTAGTTCACGGTCTTCGAGCGCGTCTCGGGAACCATGACCGTCACGGTCCGAGTCTTGGTCTCGGTCCGCGGAACCCGCTTGTTGACCGTGTAGGTCCGCTCGCGGGTCTCGGTCGTGTACTCGGTCACGTTGACCGTCTTCATCTCGGTGACCATCTGCTTCTGGTACACCGTCTTGGTGCCGCAGCCAGCCGACTCACCGCAACCACTGCCACAATCGCTGCTGCTGACGGCGCCTTCACAGCCACCCTCGCAGCCGCCAGCGCAACCACCGCAATCCGCCCACGTGCTGGTGCACATGGCGAGGACGGCGACGGCCGGCATGACGCAAGAAAGAACTTTGCGAATCACGCGAACCTCCAGGAAGAAAAGGAACCAGGAACCACGAAAATCGAGCAGGTTGTTCTCGAACGCGCCCGAACCTCGGCCGGTCGAAGAGACCCGATCTCTTGCGACGGCCGAACGATTCGACCGCCTGTTAAGATGGATAGGTTACGTCGAGTGAAACGGCTTTCAAGTGGCCGGTTCGCGGAAATCGCCGGGATTCCGAAAGTTAGCCCTTGTGGGGGGGTTTCTGACGCTCCTCGGAGGCGGTGGCTGGAAGCGTGAAGCACCGCAAAAATCTCTGTTTTGCAGCGTTTTCGGTCCTGGCGGCCAGGCAAGGATCCCACTGGCAGGGCTCGGTCAGGCTTTGATGAACCGTTCTGTCGCTGCCGGTATCCTGGAAGGTATTCCGCGGTCAGTTGGCCGTTTTCCTCTCGCGAAAGGTGCCTTGCTCATGCTTCGCCCGACCGGTGCCCCCGTGTGGCTCGTCTTGCTGGCCGCGTGCTCGAGCTGGATTCCCGCCCGGGCGGAGGTCGCGGTCAACAACATGTTCGGCGACCACATGGTGCTCCAGCAGGGCATCGCCAACCGGGTCTGGGGCCGGGCCGCCCCGGGTGAGAAGGTCACCGTCTCGATCGCCGGGCAGTCGCGGGCCACCACCGCCGGCGATGACGGCCGCTGGGAGGTCAGGCTCGAGCCGATCGCCGAATACGGCGGCCCGCACACGCTCGCGGTCAAGGGCACCAACGAGATCAGTTTCCAGGACGTGCTCGTCGGCGAGGTCTGGGTCTGCTCCGGGCAGTCCAACATGCAGTGGGCCGTCAATCAGGCCAACGACCCCGACATCGAGAAGGCCGCGGCCAACTTCCCGCAGATCCGTCTGATCTCCGTGCCGCAGGTGGGCACGCAGGAGCCGCAGGACAACTTCCAGGGTGCGTGGCAGGTCTGCTCGCCCGAGACGGTCGGCGACTTTTCGGCCGTCGGCTATTTCTTCGGCCGGCAGCTCCACCAGACGCTGGGCGTTCCCGTCGGCCTGATCGACAATGCCTGGGGCGGCAGCGCCGCCGACGCCTGGGTGAAGCGGGAGAAGCTCGCCGCCCATCCCACGCTCAAGGCGATCCACGACCGCTGGACGAAGCTCGAGGCGGAGAAGCCCGCCGACGGCCAGATGAAGGGCAACCAGCGGCCCGGCAACATCCACTCGGGAGTGCTTACGCCGTCGATCGGCTACGGGATCCGCGGCGTGATCTGGTACCAGGGGGAGTCGAACGCCGGCCGGGCCCACCAGTACCGGACGCTCTTTCCCTTCATGATCCAGTCGTGGCGGGACGAGTGGAACCTCGCCGACAACAAAGACTTTCCCTTCTATTGGGTCCAGCTGGCCGACTACATGGCCGAAAAGCCGGAGCCGGCGGACAGCGCCTGGGCCGAACTTCGCGAGGCCCAGACGCTGACGCTCGACGCCCTACCCAACACCGGCCAGGCCGTGATCATCGACATCGGGGAGGGTAAGGACATCCACCCCAAGAACAAGCAGGACGTAGCCAAGCGGCTGGCCCGCTGGGCGCTCGCCGAGACTTACAAGCAGCCCGGCATCGTCTGCAGGAGCCCGCGGTACGCCGGCATGGAACAGGAAGGGCCGAAGGCGGTGCTGTCATTCACCGATGTCGCCGGCGGGTGGCGGCCGTTCGACGTGGCCGAGCCGCGCGGCTTCACGATTGCCGGAGCCGACCGGAAGTTCGTGCCGGCTCAGGCGGCGATCCGCAAGGACGGCAAGGTCGAGGTGTGGAGCGATGCCGTCACGGAGCCCGTGGCAGTTCGGTACGCCTGGGCCGACAATCCGGTCTGCAACATGTATTCCGGCGCCGGACTGCCGCTGACGCCGTTCCGAACCGACGACTTCCCCGGCCTGACCGTGGGCAAGGAGTGAGCCCGGCGGGCTGTGCGATCGCGGGAGCGGCAGGTAGGATTTCGTGCCGCGGAAGCTGGCCGTGGTGGGCCGGCTGCGATGGCCACGCTCATGGAGGGCTTGGAACGTGCCGAATCCCGACTTCACAGCGGGCCCTGCGACCTGGTGCCGGCTCCGATTCGCCGGCCTGCCGGCCGCCGCGGCGGCGATGATCATCGCCGGCTGTGGCTCCCCGGCCATTGCTCCGGCATCGCGGCTGGGCTCGGTCCCGAGCGAGCCGCAACTGATGGTGACCACCCCGGCCGAGCCGCACCGCCGCGGGGGTGTGCCGGAAGTGATCGCCCGTCCCAGGCCGTTCCGACTGTCCGACATCACCGCCGGCGGAGAGCCCTCGCTCCGGCCCGCCACGATGTCGGCAGCCATCGGCTCCACCGAGGTCTCGGGCACGATCCGCCAGGTGGCGGCGACCGAACCGGTGGCGGAGCCGGCCGCCTTGCCGGCGATGTCGCCGGCCCCCGAGGCCTCGCCGCACGTATCCGAGGCCTCGCCGCACGTATCCGAGGCCTCGCCGCACGTATCCGAGGCCTCGCCGCACGTATCCGAGGCCTCGCCGCACGTATCCGAGATCCGCACCATGCTCGCCGGCTACCTGCAGGCCTTCAATCGGCACGACGCGGCCGCCGCGGCGTCGCACTGGGCTGCGGCTGCCGAGAACGTCAACCTCGACACCGGCGAGATCACCCGTGGCCGGGAGGCGGTGCGCGACGTGTTCGCGGCTCTGTTCGAGCTCGACACAGAGGCGGCGATCGACATCGACCTCGAGGCGATTCGGCCGCTGCAGGACGACGTGGCGGTGGTCGACGGCATCGCCCGGGTCTCCTATGCCGACGGCGACGTCGCCGGGAGCCGCTTCTCGGCAGTCGTGGTTCGCGAGGCTGATCAGTGGCGGCTGGCGAGCGTCCGTGAGACGGCCACGGCCGTCGAGCCCCGGCCTGCTCGGCCCCTCGACCAGCTCGCCTGGCTCGTCGGCTCCTGGGAAGACGTCGGCGAGGGAGTGATCGCCAGCAGTCAGGCTGCCTGGTCGGCAGACCGGGGATTCCTGGTGCGGACCCATGGCAGCACGCCGGACGAACATCCTGCGGCCCGCCCCGCCGCCGGTGACGCCGGCATTCCCGGCCTGCTGCCGCCCGCCCCCGGTGGCCGCCGGGAACTCACCGAGATCATCGGCTGGGATCCGGAGCGCGAGGCGATCCGGTCCTGGATCTTCTCGGCCGACGGCCGGTTCGCCGAGGGCACGTGGAGCCGCGAGGCCGATGGCTGGAAGGTGCGGATCGAGGGGCAGGGCCGCGACGCCGGCCGCACCGCCACCTGCACGCTCGTTCCCGACGGCAACGACGGGCTGATCCTGCGGATCGACGGGGAAGGTCTCGAGGGGCTGCTCCCGCCCGCCTGCGGCTACACCCGCACGGCCCGGTAGCTCGGGCCGACCGTTCCTCAGCGGGTCGTGGTCGGCTTCTCCGCGAGCTGCTGCGGCTTGACGAAGAACACCTGGGGGTCGTCGATCACCCAGGGCGTGCTCCAGGTCTTGCCGTCGTCGTGGGTGCAGACGTTGAAGAAGAACGTCTTCACCCATTCCGTG
Source organism: Pirellulales bacterium (assembly GCA_044346905.1). Taxonomy (GTDB): domain Bacteria; phylum Planctomycetota; class Planctomycetia; order Pirellulales; family UBA1268; genus QWPN01. The sequence goes on along the minus strand of JBIIYH010000073.1, from coordinate 6,104 downwards.
CGGTACGCGTAGGCGTACTGCGAGGTGATGTGGTCCTCGGGCGTGAGGTTATCGACGCCGGGGCTGGCGAAGTAGTGGATCACACCGTCGGGCGTGAACGACATCCCGAGCGTCCACCAGCCGAGCTGCTCGATCTTCGGCCCGCGGATCTCCCCGCCGTTGCGGCCGCTGCGGACCCGGATGAACGCGCCGTCCTCGGGGAACTTCCCGTCGTGGCTGCTCTCGAAGCAGACAAACATGCCGGGCCAGTATTCCTGCAGGCCGTACAGCCCCTTGTCGGGGTGGTCGTCGCCGGTGATGATCGCGTGGGTGAAGCAGCCGGCGCGGAAGCCGAAGCTGGGGCCGCTGCGGTTCTCCCACTGCTCGAAGGGAGGCATGTAGACGCGGACCACGATGCTCGGACTGTCGCCCACCGACATGCCCCGCCCCGTCACCTTGCCGAGGTTGTAGATCAGGTCGTCCTGCTGCATCTCGTAGGTCACGCGGCCCGGGATGCCGGCGTTGAGCGTGGCGATCAAGAGGCCGTGCTCGCTCCCCTCGAGCCCGGGCGCCGGCAGCTCGACCCGCTTGACGACGTCGGGCGTGCCCCGCTTGGGGCCCTCGAACCAGCGGCCGTTGGCGCTCTTGGCGAGCGGGCCGCGAACCCGCTTGTCCTGCTCTTCCGAACTCTTGGGGTGGTTGTAGAACCACTTCCACTTCTCGTCCTCGAAGTCGTCGACGACGTTCTTGACGAGCGTGCCGGTGCCGGGGACGAGCGGCGGCCGGTCGGGCACCGGGCCGCTGACCTTGCCCGAAGGCTGCGGGCCGCGGAGCATCCGGCCGAGCTTCCAGGGGGGGGCGGCGACTGCCGGGGCCACCACCGCCGCGGCGAGGGTCGCCAGTGTCAGGGCCGTTCCGATCCGGTTTCGCGTCGTCATCGCCATCCCCCCGTCGTTGCCGTGCCGATGAGGCCGCATCCGTTGCCGGCCTCGCCCGGGAACTATCGGCGCAACGGCCTGCCCAAGCGGAACAACCGGATGCCGGCGGTCAGGCTTTGCGCGGGCTGGGCCGGCCGCGTCAGGCCCGTCGTCCGCCCCGCCGGCCGGAGCCGCCCGAGTTCTCCAGCTTGCCATGCGCACGAAAAAATCAGGCCCGAGTCATCTGGCGGGCCGGCCGGAAAAACGTCACATAGTCGTCTCAGACCGGGTCTTCCTCCTCTCCCGCTTGTCATCGCCATGCACCTCTCGTTCCCCGTCTCGTGCCGCCCCGGGCTTCGGCCCGTGATCGTCCTCGCGCTCGGCGTGGTGCCGACCGGCGCCCTCCGGGCCGGCGACCCACTGCTCCCTGCCCGCTCGCACCTCCAGCCGGTGTCGGAGATGGCCCGGTCGCCCGCCACCGGGGCCGGGCTCGGCGTCAGCCTGTCTCGGGCCACGACGGTCCTCCGGCAGCAGCTCGCGCTCAAGCGGGGTGCGGGCCTGGTCGTCGATCAGGTGGCCGCCGGTTCCCGGGCCGAGGCGGCCGGATTCCTTCAGCACGACGTGCTCGTGCGACTCGACGACCAGCTGCTCCTCCTGCCACAGCAGTTCGACGCGCTGCTCGAGGCCGCCGAGCCCGATGATCCGCTCGAGTGCACGGTGCTCAGGGGCGGTCGTGAGGTGGCGATCGCGTTGGGCCGCAAACCCGCGCCGCCGGTGCAAGCCTTCGAGCGGCCCACCCGCCGGCCGTTGCGACCGGCCGAGTCGGCGCTGGCCATCGTGCAGCCCGCCGCCAACCTCGTGGCGACCCCGGCCGCCGCCGCGCCAGCTCGACTCGCCGACGAGACGCTCGTGCGGCAGGATGCCGACTACGCGATCCGGCTCAGCCGCGGTGACAAGACGCTCTTGGTGGTAAGCGATCCTGCCGGCAGCGTGGTGTTCGAGGGGCCGATCGACGATCCCGAGAGCCGCCGCCGCGTGCCGGAGGCCGTCCGCGGCCGGGTGGCGGAGATGGAGCGGCTGCTCGAGCCCCGGCCGGCGGTCGCCGATCGGCCCGTAGCCCCGACGGTCCGCCCGGTCGCCGAAATCGGCCGGCTCGACATCCAGCCGGTCGAGCTCCGTTGAATACCGACGGCCGGCCTACCAGCGGACTTCGGCGACGTCTCGTGACCAGCTGCTGCCCGTGGAGCGACCGCCCCCGCCGAAGCCGCCCGGGATCGGGCCGCTCGACCGCCAGGGATTCGGGCCGGTGAACCCGCCGCTGGGAAGCGTGATCACCCACGGCCCCGCCCCGCGGCTCATCCGGGCGAACGACTCCTCGAGCTGCCGTCGCTGCTGCTCGGCCAGCCGCCGGGCCCGCCGCCGCTCGGCTTCGGCCGTGGCCTGAGCGTAGGCGATCCTGACCCGTTCGGCGGCTTCGCCGGAGACGCGGATCGAATCCTCGTACCGCTGTTGCGAGAGCAGGCCGCGGGCGTCGTCGAGCGACCGCTCCACGCCCTGCACGTCGGCCTTGATGCCTTCGGCATACCACGATGCCGCCCTCCGGAAGAGCCCTTCGGCCTCGGTGAGGTCGGCGGCGGCTTGCCGGGCCAGCCGCTCGTCGTCGGCCGCAAACTCCTCGCCGCGGGCCGCGGCAGAATCGGCCGCCCGGATCGCCTGTTCCACCTGCCGCGGATCGGGCCGGCTGGCAGCGGCCAGCCGGTCGCCTGTCTCCACGAGCCGCCGGGCCTCGCGACACCGTTCATTGGCCCGGGCCCGGTCGGTGCGGCGGGAGTCCAGCAGCGTCGCCAAGGCGTCGATCCGACCGGCCACCTGCCGCCGCAAGCCGGGAACGGTGGTCACGAGTTCGTCGAGTTCCCGCCGCCGAGCCGCGACGGCCGCCAGGCAGTCGGCGGCCCAATCGGCCTGTCGTTGGGCTTCCTCGAGAGCCGCGACGGCGCGGAAGTAATACTGCCGCGAGCCATCGGCATCGGCCCGCCCCTCGTCGAGCAGCAGCCTCGCCCGCTTGGCCGCCTCGACCGCCGCGGCGGGATGCTCCGCCAGATCGGCCCAGGCGGTCTCGGCGTAGCGGTCGGCGAGCGTGCCAAGATCGGTTGCGGCCGCCTGGCCGGCGGCGGCCAGCGACTCCAGTCGCGCTGCCAAGGTCGCGATCAGCTCTTCGGCCCGCTCCCGCGCGGCGATCACGCTCTCGAGCAGCTTGGCGGCCTCTGCGGCCGCCTCCTCGCTGCGGCGCAAATGCGCCGCGGCCGTGTCGACATCGGCTGCATCGAGCAGGTCGGCGGCGAGCGCTGCCTCCTTCTCGGCCGCAGCGAGCAGTTTCTCGGGATCGGCACCCGGTTCCGACAAGAGCCAGCCCTCGCTGCGGCGGGCGGCCACCTGCCGCCTGATCTCGGCGATCCGATCGACTGCGTGACGCCGACGATCGTCGGCCGCCTCGATGGCCTCGACCCGTGCGACCACGGCGGCGATCCCGCCCCGGGCATCCTCGAACCGGCCTCGGGCGGCGATCGGATCGGGCTCCACGTCGAAGCCGCCGAGCTCCCGGCTGCGGGCGGCCGCGGCGAGGTCCGGCTCGAAGGCCGCGGCCGAGCGGCCGCGGCCGGCGAGGGCGTCGAGCTTCGCGCGGGCGGCCGCGAGGTCGGAGTCGAGCGAGCCGGCCAACTCCCGAGCCCGTTCGTGGGCCTGCTCGAGCGCGTCGAGCGGACCGCGGCAGGCGGCGGCCACCTCGTCGAGCGGCGGCCGGGCCTCGGCCGAATCAAGCATCGCAAGCACGTCGTCGCTGGCCGCCGTGCCCAGGAACCGCTCCTCGCCCAGGCGAGCCTCGGCCCTTTCCCACACGTCCATCAGGCCCAGCCACCGCTCGCGATAGCGGCCGATCGACTCCTGCACCCCGTCGTAGGCGTTCCTGGTCATGCCGACCATCGGCGTCTGGAAGTCGGGATCCGCGTGGGGCAGCATCCGATGCCGCTCCCGCTGGGAATCGAGCAGATCCGAGAGCTCGACGACCTCCTGCTTGAAAGCCGCGAGCCGCTCGCTGGCGGCCGCCTTGCGGCTGGCATGCCGAGCCCGCTTGGACCCGAGCCAGACCGCGGCGCCCAAGCCGGCGAATGACATCGCCATGAGCGGCAGCGTCGTGGTCCAAAACACCTTCTGCTGCTCGGCCCGCCGCGCCTGGGCGGCGATGCCGCCGGTGATCGTCTGCTCGGTGGTTGTGACCAGGTCGGCGAGGCCCTCGGCATACTTCTTGTCCTGGGCCCGGGGCACGAACGCCTTGCGGATCACCTGCTTCTCGAGTCGGTCGATGTCGAGCCCTGCCGAGGCCAACAGGGCGGGGGGCGCGTCCAACGCGATCGAGCGATCGCCGATGTCGAGCAGGATCGTGACGTCGGTGGATGGGTCGTAACCGCCCCCCTTGCCGCGGGACTCCCACCAGCGGTCCACGAGCCGCGGCAGGAGCGAGGCTGCCCCGCTTGTGTCGCCCTTGGAGTCGACGATGACCACGCGATAGCGGCGGCCACCTTCGCGGTTCACCGCCGCGATCGCCTCGCGGACCGATGCGAAGTCATCCGGGATGCCCGGCGCGATGATCACGTCGCCGGTCGCGGTGCCACCCGGCGGCGGTGGCAGGTCGATGGCGTCGGCCCGGGCGGAGCCTGATGCGAGGCAGGCGACGAGCGACACCACGGCGGTCGTGACTGCGAGGCGGAAAGCACGATTCATGAACGGGTCGTCCTGGGGGTTGGGCCGAGGCATGACGATGATTTAAAAGTCTAGCGATCCGCAGGCCTCCCTTCACGTCACGGGTGGGCATCCGGAACCGAGCCGGCTATCTGTCCGACACTGCTCGCTCACTCTCGATCGCCAGAGGCAGGCCGAGCCGCGTGGCCACCGCCTGGGCCGCTTGTCGCGCCCCCGCTCCCCCCGCCGCCAGAATGGCCGTCGCGGCCAGATTCACCGCCTCGGTGACGAGGCCATCGATATCGCCGGCCAACGGGCCCACCAGCCGCACTCGGTGCGGCCTGCCGACTGCCAGGAATCCGGCGGCCCAGGCAGGGGCTCGCCGGGCGATGGCCTCGTTGTCGGCCAGCACCAGCACGGGCCCGGGGTGGCCGGCCAGCGGCGGGATCCCGGTGGCTTCGCGGCCCGCGGTTCGATCCGTCACGGCCGCTCGGCGCCGATCTCGTCGGCGGTGATCCGGGGAGCCGCGGGCGGCCGGGCGGCGGTTGGCTGCGGGATTCGCGGTGCCGCGGGGCCGAGGGTGCGACCCGGCACGGGCGGCAGGATGATCGATCCCGTGCGGCCCGGCGGTCTCACCGAAGGCAGCAGGCCACCCGAGGGTGGAGCGGCGCCGGGGATCGCCGCTGGGGCCGCCGAGGGTCGGCCGGCATTCAGTTGGCTCCAGGCTCCCGATCCGTAGCCGGGCACCGCCGCCGGCGCGCCGGCCCGAACACCCCCCGTGGCAGCCGGGGCGGATCGCTGGGGCGGCAGCCATGAAGCCCGGGCGGAACGCTCCTGAGGCGATGCGGCAGGCGAGGATTGCCCGCCCGCCGGCGGCGGCGGCGCGTTGGGCCGCGGCAACGTCGGTCCGGCTGTCGCCGGTGGCCGCGTCCCTGGGGCGCGCATGCCGGGAAGCGAATCCTCCTTGCTGCGGCTCGGCTGGCTGGCCGGCGGTTCCGGGGGCAACTGGAAGAGCGGCTCCTCGTCAGGCTCGTCGCCGGCAGGCTCTGCGCCCTCGGTGGTCCGCGCCTGGCCGGTCAGCGGATCGATGCCGGCGCCGAGTTGCATCTCGAGCCGCGTGCGTCGCATCCGCGCCCGCGCGATGTCGGCCTCCGACTTGCTGATGCTGCCGTTGCCATCGAGATCCCAGCCGCGGAGGAGTTCCTCGCGGGTCGCCCCCGGGGAAGAGGCGGAACTTCCCGGTCCGAGCCGGCCTCCCGGGAGCGTCGCCTGCTGGGCGACGACCGCCGGACTCGATACCAAAATCACCGCGGCCACGAGGCCGCTCGCGGCTCGGGCCCGGCATGGGTTGGCTGGCATCGCCCTGCTCCTGGCGGGGGTCGGTGAGGGCACCGTCGGTGTCGGTGTGACGCCCACAGCTCCCGCCATTGTATCGGCCGCTGGTCCACGAGTCGCCAATCGCCCCGGCCGGCC
>JBIIYH010000318.1:0-3403 GCA_044346905.1 Pirellulales bacterium | reverse complement strand
TGGTCACGGATGCCGATGGCAGGCCGCGGCTCGAGGTCGTGTTTGGAAGGGCCGTGGCCTGGACCGAGGCGGCGGAGGCCGCGCTCGGCGTCACGGCCGGCGGCCTTTCCGGTGTCGTCACGATCGGCAAGGGTCAGCCGCTCGGGATCGAGGTCGATCTCGTCCGTGAGCCCGGCACCGATCCGGCCGTGGTGCCCCCCGGTCGCACGGCGCTCCTGCATGCCACGGGCGGAGTGCGGTGGCGACAGACGGAGATCGACGGCGGCCCGCCGGGGCAGCCGCTCGCCGGGCTCGGAATCGAGCCGGCCCTGCCGCCGCGGAGCAATCTCGAGTGGACGTCGGACGATCCCGCGACGGCCCGGATCACGCCCATCGGCCGCTCGCCTGATTGGATGCAGCGGCAGGCGGCCGAAACACGTCTCGATCAGGCAGCCGGAGCGGAGCTCGCCCGCCGGCTCGCCGCCCAGGGCGACGACGCGGTCGATGTCGCGGCGACGCTCCAGCAGATGGCCGCCGATCGGCGGGCGGAGAACCGAATGGCGGCCGCTGCCACCGCCGCCCTGCTCGGCGACTATCGTCCGGCCGTGAGCCTGCTCGCTGCGGAGGGGGCCGATCTCAGGCTGCGAGACGGCCAGTGGGCCGAGTGCGAAGCGGCGACGGTGCAACAGGCGCTCGGTCGAGGAGCCAACGCCGCGGCCAAGCTGCGACAGGCGTTTGCGGAGCAGGGCCCCGCCGGCCGCGGCGACGAGCTTTTCATCTTGGCCCGCGGCCTGTCGCCCGAGGAACTGGCCGGCGGCGGGGCCGCGGCGCTCGTCGAATCGCTGGCGGACGGTGCGCTGGTGGTGCGCCGATACGCCTTTCGGAACCTCCGGGCCGCGTTTCCCGACGACCCTGCCGGGCGGGTCGAATATGCGGCCGATCGGCCTGCTGGTCTCAACGACAAGGGCATCGAATGGTGGCGGCGGAAGGTGACGGGGGCGGCTGCCCTGCCGGCTCCCTGAGCGCCTGGCGGAACCGGCTTCCTGCCTCAGACGCGAGGATTGCGCCGATCGATTGCCGGGGTCGTGAGCAGGGTGATATGCTCCGATGCTCGCCGCTCTAGGATCGGCGAATCCCGTCATTCCCCGCAGGAAACGTCCCGGTGCAGATCAACGTCTCCACCCGGCACGGCCACTTGAGCCCTGCCTCCCAGTCGAAGGTCGTCGCCAAAGTGTCGCGGCTGAAGCGGTATTTCGACCGCCTTACGGCCCTGAATGTCACCGTCGACCTGGCCAACCCCGAGCTCCCGGCCGTCGAGATCGTGGCCTCTGCCGAGCACTTCCACGACATGGTCAGTCACGAGCTCGCCCCGCAGTTCTGGCGGAGCGTGGACGGGGCCGTCCAGAAGCTCGAGCAGCAACTCCGCAAGCACAAAGAGAAGGTTCGCGACCACAAGCACGTCCAGTCGACCCGTCGGACCTGACCCCGTCGGTCCTGGTGCGGCCGGCCCCGCCTTCCCCGCTTCCCTCCCGAGATTCGAGCCAGCATGAAGTTTTCCGATTTCGTCGCCACCGACGCCATCCGGTCGCACGTCGATGCCGACACCAAGGAGGGCGTGATCCGGGAGATGGCCCGCGCGCTCGTCGATGCCGGCAAGATCGCCGCCGGCGACGAGGAGAGCATCATCAAGGCCATCCTCAAGCGGGAAGATCTCGGCAGCACCGGCATCGGCCGGGGCGTGGCCGTGCCCCACACCAAGCACCCGGGCGTGAGCCGGCTGGTGGGTACGGTGGCCGTCAGCCCCGAGGGCATCGACTTCGAGAGCCTTGACGGCGAGCCCGTGCAGTTGTTCTTCCTGCTGGTCTCGCCCCCCGACCGCCCCGGCGACCACCTGCGGGCGCTCGAGAGCATCTCGCGGCAGCTGCGAGACGACTCCTTCTGCAAGCTGCTCAAGGCCGCCAAGCAACCGATCGAGATCCAGCACCTGCTGGAGGAAGCCGACAGCCACGGAGTGGTGTCCTGAGATGGCCGCCGAGAGCCGTGAGCCTTCGACCCATGCCGCCGCGGCCGTCCCGTGCGGGGAGACGATCTCCCGCGAGGTCGTCGTCGCCAACAGCCAGGGGCTGCACGCCCGCCCGGCCGACATGCTCGCGCGGGAAGCCCGCCGCTGGCAGTCGCGGATCGAGCTGGTCGCCGACGCCCAGCGGGTCGATGGCAAGAGCATCCTGGACGTGCTCACGCTCGCGGCCGAAGCGGGCACGCGGCTGGTGGTGGAGGCGACCGGGCCGGATGCCCGGGAAGCCCTCGAGGCGATCGGCAGTCTGTTCGATCGCAACTTCAACGAGCACGCGGGCAGCCAGACAACCTGAGCGCTGCCGGCGGCCGAGCCGTCCGCCATGCTGAAACTCCAGGGAATCGCGGTCTCGCCCGGCGTCACGATCGGCGAGGCCCTCGTGCTCGACGCCGAGGGATTCCGCATTCCGCGGCGGTTCGTGGAGCGGAGCGCCGTCGATACCGAGCTCGCCCGCCTGGCCCACGCCGTGGCCGAGACGGCCCGGGAGATTGAGCACAACCGTGACCGCATCCACGCCGAGCTCGGCGAGCAGTATGCGGCCATCTTCGACGCCCACCTGGCGATGCTCCACGACCCGCGGCTCCAGCAGGAGCTGACGGCGGCTGTCCGCGACCGCAACTGGTGGCCGGAATACGCCGTCAGCCGCTCGCTCCGCCGCTACGCGAAGGTGTTTCAGAGCCTCGACAACCACATCTCGCAGCGGGCCCACGACATCTACGACATCGAGAAGAGCCTGCTGCGAAACCTGCTCGGCCAGCGGCGGGAGACGCTCGCGGCGATCTCGCAGCCGGTGATCGTGCTGGCCCACAACCTCACCCCCAGCGAGACGGCCAACCTCGACCGCCGGTTCGTGAAGGGATTCGCCACCGAGTTGGGCGGCCCGGGCAGCCACACCGCGATCGTGGCCGAGGGGCTGGAGATCCCGGCGGTGGTGGGCATCGGGCCGTTTCTGGCCGACGTCTCCGGCGGCGAGCCGGTGATCCTCGACGGCAACGAGGGGCTCGTGATCCTCCAGCCCGACGAGGAGACGATCGCCCGGTATCGGCTCGAAGAGGAGTCGGCCCGGAGCGTGGCCGCAAAGCTCGGCCGGCTCCGCGACCTGCCCGCCGAGACCACCGACGGCACGCGGATCCAGATCATGGGCAACATCGAGTTTCCCAGCGAGGTCGAGCAGTGCATCGACCGCGGCTGCGACGGGATCGGGCTCTATCGGACCGAGTTTCTCTACCTCACGAGCAAGCGGGAGCCCACCGAGGAGGATCACTTCGAGGCCTATTCATTCGTCGCCAAGGCGATGAACGGCAAGCCGGTGGTGATCCGCACGCTCGATCTCGGCGCCGACAAGATGCT